>NZ_CP179868.1:3318637-3642993 GCF_051379705.1 Ekhidna algicida
CTATGCCTCCAATTGGGACAACTACGAAAACATTACCTGGTGGGATGCTGTCGACTACATCGGGATAGATGCGTATTTTCCACTGGCTGAAGGAGATCATCCGACAATAGAAGATATTGAGGAAGGCTGGAAACCAATCAAGTCTAAATTGTCTGCTTTTTCAGCTCAATGGAATAAACCAATCCTCTTTACAGAATATGGATTTCAAAGTGCCAATGGCGCGGCTGGTAAGCATTGGGAGCTGGATAAGTCCACCGAAAATACCAATGAACAACTCCAAGCGGATGCTTACGAAGCGACCTATCGCGCACTCATGGATGAATCATGGTTTGCTGGTGGTTTTGTATGGAAATGGCATTTCAATACCCTTTCAGGCGGTAGATGGCGCGGAACAGAGTGGACACCTCAGAATAAGCCTGCAGAAAAAGTAATTGCCCGTTGGTATGGCAAAAACTATTAAATTTCTGTCTTCAACTGAATACCTATGAGTGAGAAGCGAAATGTAGAAGACATCCTGGCAGAGCTGGGTAAGAAAATCGATCATCTGATGGCTGAAACAAAAAAGGCTGGTAATAAGGTCACAGATGATATGGAAAAGCAAATTGAAAAGCTAAAAGCACAGAAAGATAAGCTGGAAGAAGATCTGAAGGACAAAACATCTGATTCGAGTGAAAAGTGGGGGCAAGCACGCGAGCACATGAATGATGCTGCTGCAGCGCTTAACAAGGCAATAGGTGTTTTCTTTAAGTCCTAAATTCGATCCAACACTTTCTTGATCAATCCATCTATGATCTTATTAGGGTCTTTGGCAAATTGACCTTTGATGCGATTGGCCATGATTGCATTGAGGCTCAGCATTTCATGCCCCAGAAGCTTGGCAAATGCATAATAGCCGGCTGTTTCCATTTCTAAGTTGGTCAGCCAAACATCTTCTTCATGGAAATACTGCATCTTTTCAATGATGTTTTTGTAACGAATTGGTATGCGTATTTCCCGGCCTTGTGGAGCATAGAAGCCCGGGCATGTCACTGTATTACCTGCGATAGTACAATCTTTAAATTTTTCAAAAAGCGAAGTAGATCCTTTGAAACAATAAGGAGTGTAGTGCAGATCTAATTCCTCTCTGAGCTTTTTGATGATTCGTTTTTCTATCCCTCGATGCTTATGTTCATAAAACTGAATAATCGTATCGAGTCCAATAGCATATTCTGTGGCTAGGTGACTACCCACTTTAATATCGTCACGAATGGTGCCGGAAGTACCAATACGGATAATTCGCAGTTTCTTCTTGCGCGGCTTTGGTATACGATGTACTAAGTCAATATTAAATAATGCATCAAGCTCGGTCATCAAGATTTCCACATTGTCTGTACCCATTCCCGAACTTATTACCGTAAGTCGCTTTCCCTTATATTTTCCGGTATGTGTAATAAACTCTCTTTTGTTCATTTCAAAGTCTACCGAATCGAAATGTCTGGATACGCGATGAACTCTACCTGGATCACCTACAACAATGATTTTATCTGAGATGTCCTTGGGTCTAAGGCTCAAATGATAGACGCTTCCGTCCGGATTAAGAATGAGGTCTGTCTCAGAATATGTTTGAGGCATGGATGGTTTAGATCAAAAGCTTCCTAAAGGTAATTAGGAAACTTGATCTTTCATCCTTTTCAAACCCTTGTATGGATTATAACCATTCATTTTTTTCTGATAGAAGCCGGTTCCATCATATGGTCGAGTGTCTGGATTGTCCATACATTCTTCAGAGCAGCACCCTTTATAGATCTCCGCTCCCTTTTCACTCATTGGAATATGTTTATTGCAGTGGGGGTTTGCACAGTTTACCATTCGGTCACAAGGCTCTGCCGTTACATAGCATCTTGAAACTATGGTTGGATTTACCGAATTAACTTCTTTCACAATTCGGTTATCAAAAACGTAGCACTTTCCTTCAAAGTCTTCCCCTTCAGCTTCAAGTCCGTACTTGATAATTCCACCATGCAGCTGATGAACATTTTCAAATCCTTGCTCCAGGAGATAGGCGCTAGCTTTCTCACACTTGATGCCTCCGGTACAATAGGTGATAATCTTCTTGTCTTTGTATTTCTTTAGCTCTTCGATTTTTTCGGGGAAGTCGCGGAAGTTATCAATATCCAGCGTGACAGCATTTTTAAACTTGCCAATAGTATGCTCATAATTTGAGCGCACGTCCAGAATAACTGTATCCTCAGGCTGTTCTTTGAGAATCTTTCTGAATTCCTCCGGCTCAACATAGTCACCTGTTTTCTGAGTAGGATCCACCTGTCTGAGTGAACTGTGGACAATCTCCGGCTTTACACGCACGTGCATTTTCTCAAAAGCGGGCTGATCATATGTATCTACTTTGAATTCGGTATGAGCAAAACGTGGATCGCCAGTGACAGCATCCATGTATTTTTCGCATGCTTCCTGGGTACCAGATACGGTTCCATTCAGCCCTTCTGTAGCCACAATGATGCGACCTCTAAGATCTAGATCAAGGCAAAGTCTGTGATGTTCTTCCCTGAATTCTTCAGGGTTATCAATTTTACTGTAGCAGTAATAAAGTAATACGTAATGTTTTTCCATAATAACCAGGCCCTGTTTCAGCAGGGTGTTAATATGGTGCAAAATTAAAATTTTTATAAAGAAAAAGAATCAGTCGGCATCAATTTACTTGATGACCACAATGACTTTATTGATCTTTTTTTCTGAAAGTGAGCCTGTTTGAACACCCTCACCATCATTTTTCAGATTGTCTTTTCTAACATCAAGAAAATAGGATTTAGCTTCAAGTCCTTTGTATTGAAATTTTCCTTTCTTATCTGTTTTGCCAATGATTAGTTCATTGGTATTACTCTTATAGTCATCGCCCGAAGAATAAATTGTGACAGTCGCACCTTCCACATAATTACCGAGATTATCGATAACGATGACTTGAAATTTTGTTTTTAAGATTTGTCCTGAACTGATTGAAACGCTGCATACAAAAAGTGATAGTGCAAGAATTATTGATAATTTCATCAATTTAAGATAGTGATCATTTCTGAATCATACCTTCAATTTTCAACTCTTTAAACAACCCACGTGCGTAAACAGGCAAGTATTGATTGAGTTCGTTTGGACCGAAAACGGTTGATCGACCCGACCAAATGAGCTTTCCACCTTTTAGTTCATAAACATTCGTTTCGATAAAATACTTAGTGTTTTGAGTGAAATAGCCTGGCCTATATACCAAATCATAGGTTCTGAAAAAGTAATTACCAAACCTATTGTAGTAAAGAAGTGGTTCATACTCAACTGAAGGTGAAATGTATCTTTCTTCATTTATATCTACCAGAGCAACTGTAATTACCCCGTCAAACCCATTCTGGCGAAGACGCTCTTTCGCTCTTTCCACATCTTCGAAGGGCTTTCCAAGTTCCGGCGGAAACATGGACATTCCATTCACACATCTAAGGTCTTCCTTCTTGCCGGCGTAAACAACTTCATTCTCGACCTCATTTCTAAGATTGACATTATTGACCAGTCCCATGACTAGCAGGTTGTTAAGCTTACGATCATATTCTTCAGTAGTGCTCCAGGTACGCATAAGTCCTTCAGGAACGCAGCTTTTGAGTAAGAAAACGGCAAAAAGACAGATGATTTTGGATTTCATACTTGGAATATACTGCTACTTTACTTCTACTGCAGGATTTCCAAAAACGGTTTGACCTTTCTTTACATCTCCAACTACAACTGATCCTGCTCCAATTCTAGCTCCTTTACCTAAAGTAACACCCGCAACTATTGTAACTCCGGATCCAATAAACACTTCATTTTCGATTTTTACCTTCGTGTTGATGATGGACCCTGCGCCTATTTGAACAAAGTCCCCAATTTCTGCTTCTTGCTCTATAATCGCTTTGGAATTGATCACGTTATGATTTCCCATTTTGGAGTCATTCGAAAGCACAGCTCCAGCATTTACGAAATTGCCATGACCTATACCAAAAGAGTCAGATATAGAGGCGGAATGATGTACGGCGTTCATCGGCATTACCTTTCTTGTTTCGATCAGATATTCTACATACTCTTTTCGAAGCGAATTGTCGTCAGTAGCAACAAAGGCTTCACATTTTTGACCAATCAGCTTAGTGAATCCGTGATCATCTGTTGCGCCGAGCACTGATACTGTATTGATTTCACTGTTATGTGTTTTTTCATCATCATCGAGAAATCCATATACAACAATATTGTTTGAGTTGAAGATTTCAAGTGCAGCTTTGGCCAGCCCTGTTGATCCAAAAATGATTACTGGTTTTTCCATGTCCTTCTTTGTTTTTGAAGCCGCAAAATTAGTGATTATTCACTCGATTTTGTACTAAAGTATTGATAGGGAAGTATGCTGCTAATAAGAAAAAGAAAGGGCATATACGTACTCTTATATCTAACCAAGGATCCAAAATTGGGAGTAGATAATGGTAATAATGTTGCTAAAAGAAGAATACAGAATGAAGTGGCAATGAATAATGGCCAATCTATTTTTGGTTTTAGCTTGACATAAAGCAATAATGATAGAAAGATTGACATAGTAAGAATTAGATTTTCAACCTTATGAATCCAGCCCCAAACCGGAGTTTTATCTAAAATGCTTGGTCGTAAAAGCCCAGCATGAAGGGCCCTCGGTATTTCATTCAGTACTGAATACCATGAGTCATCTTCGATAACAATGTCAAGTTGATTGCTGTCAGACTTCTGATTGATGGCCTGATTGTTTTCATATAGAGTCCATGCAATTCTGTTCACTTTTAAGTAAGGATGTATTATTTGAGTCATGCCGAAAACGGCTACAATTGTAATCAGTGTGATATACCACTTGATTGTTCCTTCGGTTTTTCTAAAGATGAAATTCGAGAGAAGAATACCACAAAATAGCAATGAAGTAATGAATATATAATGTTTGATCTTGAGGAGTATAAATGCACCTATCAGGAGAAGTAGCAAATCACGAACTGATAATTTCACACCGTTATGAAATTTGAGAGCAACTGCGACGATAGAGATCAAAGCCGCAAATGTGATTGCATCCTTCATTATTCCAGATGACCAAAAAACGATTGAAGGAATGAAAAGAAAGCTGGCAGCAAATAGGATTTTAATTTTAGGATACAGCTTGGAGAAAATGATCACAGCATTCCAAATCGCCACGAAACTGATAAATGAAACCCATAGCGATGTAATCCAATATGAACCACCGGAGGATTGTACAATGGGACGGATAAATTCAACAAAGAATTGAGTTCTTGGTTGATTTTCTGCATTTTCACTTCCATTACTTTTAGCCATTTCAAAAAAAGTGATGGTATCTCCTGAACCATAGTAATCATAGAAAATCAAGCCTAAGATTATTCCTGCAATAAGCTTTGCCACAAGAGCTGTCCAAAAGATTAATAGTGGATAATCACTTTTCAGGTTTCTAAAAAGGAGATAGGAGAGTAGTCCAATTATGACAATATGGATAATCCAATAGGTCATTTGTTGAGAATTTCTACACCAATATTACAATGAAGACATCTGCGTTTTTGGCAATAGTCCTTAAATAGTTGAATGAGCCCCTGAGATTCAAAACCTGAAGTTGCATTGATTCCTAAAGCATTCCATTTTTTGGTAATTCGATTACTTTCTGCACTGATTGACTCCAGGATTTCCATTGCCCGATCCATGTATTTCTGTTCTCCGGTAAACTTAGCATAAGCTGCGAGCAATGGCGCCATTGAGTTTATTATTAGATTCTCAAAAGAGCTAATACCCATTTTTTCGCTCACTCTTTTACGACTTTTTCCAAAGTCGTAGTGTGACTGCCAATAATCACTTACATCTACTAATAGTTTCTTTTTGACCTCTTCAATGTTTCCTTCTTTGATAAGCAAAGTAAAGAGTTGGGGTTGGTGATGAAAAAGTGAGGACATTTGAGCAAGTCTAATAATGGGAAAATTGGCTGGTCGGAGTTTGCCAAATTTCCAGTGTACTTTGGAGAGTGGTTCTTTTAATTGAAATTTTGCATGAAGAAATTGAAATTCTTCTTTTAACTCCGATTGGTAATCGTCAACATCATTTTCTAAAAAACCGGCCTGTCCGAATAAGAGTGCCTCCGTGGATTTTATATTTTGAAGCACTTTTTTCAACCTATCAAATGGGAGATGTTCGGATAAGCGAATGAAGGCCTCCTTATTTGTGGAAAATCCAAAGTTGGCGGCAATCGTACGATAGGTTATTTGTTCCCAGTCATTTGTAGTTTCATTTAGATTACTGAGTATACGCCCTGATTTTTCCTCAAGTCGTTCAATTAAAACTCGATCGATCATATTTCTGATATTGAGAGTGGAAAGTGATTTGATTTGTGTCGAACAGAGAATTTCTGAGGTTGATCTCAGATGCTGTTGATACTTCTCTAAAATCCCGAGATCAATTCGCTTTTTAAGTTCTAGCGTTGGTATTATTTCTTCATTTATACATATTTCTTTGTCATGGTTCCAGACAACATGTAGAATAACACTTTCATAGGAAGGGTCGTGCTGATGGTTGTGGTTGAGCCAATCGGAGGAATTGATGTGAATCTCTACTTGTCCAGCCCATTCAATAGCTTCAATTTTGAGCCTGGCTTCCTCAAAGTCAGGACCGGAATCATGGTTATGATTTCCAGGGTAAAATACCTTGAGCGATTGATCATTTGTTAATTGGAGTTGACCGGTCTCAAATTTTTGATATTTCCAGATGTAGTGAAGAAACTGTTCGTCCATAGCGAATAGTCTCCTAAGATATGATGCGCGTTATAATCCTTGAAGGATTACAGCCATTTCAAGCTGTATTTTTTGCGCTTGTATACCAGATGCTTTCCCAAAATTTGCAGATTCCTCTGAATAGATAATCCCTCGAGATGAATTTACGAGCAATCCGCATTGGCTATTCATTCCAAATGCACATACCTTTTGAAGGTCACCACCTTGTGCTCCGACACCCGGAATGAGAAGGAAGTGATCAGGAACTATCTTTCGTATATCTGCGAGTGCTTCGGGCCTGGTAGCTCCTACGACATACATTAGGTTATCAGCCGTTCCCCAATCTGCACTTTGACGGATGACTCGTTCATATAGCTTTTCTTCATCATTTACCCTAAGATTTTGAAAGTCTAATCCACCAGGATTGCTTGTAGCTGCTAATAGTATGACCCATTTACCATCGAATTCCAGAAAAGGTTTTACGGAATCAGAACCCATGTATGGTGCTACTGTGACAGAATCGAAATCCATATTTTCGAAAAATGCGCGTGCATACATAGAAGAGGTATTCCCTATATCGGCACGCTTGGCATCTGCGATGGTGAAAACGTCCTTCGGAATATACTCAAGAGTTTTTTGAAGTGATTCCCAGCCTTGAGCGCCTTGTGCTTCATAGAATGCAGTGTTTGGCTTATATGCTACGGCAAATTTGTGTGTAGCGTCTATGATCTGTTTATTAAACTCAAAAACTGGGTCTTTGAGGGAGAGTAGATGTTGGGGAATTTTTTTTATATCCGTATCCAATCCAACACACAGGAATGATTCTTTTTCTTTGATCTTGTCAAAAAGCTGTTGACGTGTCATGAATAGTGAGGATGGTTCTTGGCTAAATTAGGATAAAATCTTTGGACATACTTTTCCTGACTCCACCGGCAGGGAGCATGAAGAAAACCAATAAGACACAGATTTATTTAAGCTCAGGAAGCTTATCGTTTACGACTTTCCCTTTTTTTACTTCTCCGTAAAAGTGGATGTCATAAAGCTTTTCATATTTTTTGATGGACTGATGTAATTCTGGAATAGTCTCACTTCTCAGTTTGATTCCTTTTCTTTCACCCTTGTGACGAAGTTCTATGTAATATCCGTCTTTAAGTTTTACCGGAGTAGTTGCAGGTCTAGCCAAATCAATAAAATTTTAGTGTACTAACAATTATATAAAACAATGCTCGTGCGGAAAAGTTTCCACACGAGCAATTATATAAAATCAAAAACTTAGAATCTGTTTCTCGTGCTTAACCTCTAGGGTTAGCTTTTTTTACAACGATGGTTCTACCATCTAATTCTGTTTCGTTTAGGCTTGAAATAGCCTGATTACCTTCGTCATCGTTTGGCATTTCAACGAAACCGAAACCTTTCGATCTCTGAGTGTCTCTGTCCATGATAACTTTAGCGGAATCTACTGTTCCGAATTCTTCAAATGCTTGTCTCAATGCGTCTTCTGAAGTTGCATAGTTAAGCTTAGCTACAAAAATGTTCATTAAAAAAAATAATAATTAAAAAGCGTCCAGACTTGTTCTGAACGCTGCAAAGGTACGCTATTTTATGGTAATCTCGATTATCTGAAATCTATTACCTCAACATTGGGATATTCCGAGACATCAAACGTGAAGTAATTGTCATTGAAAGGAGTAGGTGTGAATGAATTGATGGAGTATACATATTTATTACCTGTACGTTCGAAAACGGTAAAAGACTTGAGTTCATCCTTAGCATTTATTGTCATGCGTATTTTGAAATAGCTTTTATCTCTGCTTTCGGGATCAAGTTCTATCACACGATCTCCATTCGAGGTAGTTTCTGCTAGTCCGTACTTGAATCCTTTTTTGTACAGGTCATATACATTACTCAATGTAATTTCGGATTCTTCTGCATCATATGGACTGATGGTCACTTCATTAAGTTCCTCACTGTAAGTATAGACGTCAGTGCCATTATTGAAGATTTTCTGACCAACGACATCAAGAACAAATTTTTCATTCTTAACGGCAATATCGCCGGAAATGGTCTCATCCAAACCAGCACTTTCATTCGTGAGTTTTTGTGAAAACGAAGCTTTGAATGATGCTACATCCTTGTATTTATTGCTCATAGCATCTAAAACAGCTAGTGCAGATGGGTCATATTGTGCTTGTACTTGGAATAAGATAAAAAGTGATATAGATGCAATAATTAGCTTTTTCATGCCTTTTGGTTCGTAATCTTAATATTTAATTTCAATCTCTGACAATAACTGTTCCAAACTGTGTTCGTCAGGTATTAGTACTTCTCGTGCTTTGCTACCCTCGAAAGACCCTACAATTCCTGCAGCTTCCAATTGATCGATCAATCTTCCTGCACGGTTATAGCCTAGCTTCATTTTACGCTGAATCAAAGATGTCGAGCCCTGCTGATGCATGACAATGAGTCTGGCAGCATCTGCAAAAAGGGCATCTCTGTCTGATAAATCTACCTCGCCAATACCTGCTTCAGCTTCTCCTACATATTCTGGTAATAAATAAGCATCATCATAGCCTCTTTGTTCACCAATGTACTCACATATTTTTTCAACCTCTGGTGTGTCTACGAACGCACACTGCAATCGAGTCATGTCTGAACCCATAGATAGGAGCATATCACCCATTCCGATTAGCTGATCAGCACCACCAGCATCTAGTATCGTTCTGGAGTCAATTTTAGATGTCACTCTAAACGAGAGCCTTGCTGGGAAATTTGCTTTAATGATGCCTGTAATCACATTAACTGATGGACGTTGAGTTGCAACAATCAAGTGGATTCCAATGGCTCGCGCAAGCTGTGCAAGACGGGCAATTGGCGTTTCAACTTCTTTTCCGGCGGTCATCATCAAGTCTGCTAGCTCGTCTATTACAAGCACAATGTATGGAAGGAAGCGATGACCTTTGTTTGGGTTTAGCTTTCGTTCTGTAAATTTCTTATTGTATTCTTTCAGGTTTCTGCACGCAGCACTCTTCAATAAATCGTACCGATTATCCATCTCAATACATAAGGAGTTAAGCGTATTCACCACCTTAGATGTATCGGTTATGATCGGCTCATCACTATCAGGCAGCTTAGCTAGAAAGTGCTTCTCCACTTTATTGAAGAGCGTTAATTCTACCTTTTTTGGATCAACCAACACCAGCTTCAACTGTGACGGATGCTTTTTGTAGAGCAATGAAGTCAGGATGATATTCAAACCTACAGACTTACCTTGTCCAGTAGCACCGGCCATTAGTAGGTGAGGCATCTTGGCAAGATCTGTGACAAATACTTCATTGGATATAGTTTTACCAAGAACTACTGGTAGATCCATTTTACTATCCATGAACTTGCTGGTAGTGATGACTGAACGTGCATCTACCATCTCCCTATTCTTGTTGGGCACCTCTATACCAATAGTTCCTTTGCCTGGAATTGGAGCAATGATACGAATACCAAGAGCTGCGAGGCTGAGCGCGATATCATCTTCGAGGTTCTTGATCTTGGAAATTTTCACTCCAGCTTCTGGCACAATTTCGTAAAGTGTAACTGTGGGGCCGATAGTCGCTTTGATGCTAGAGATTCCAATTTTGAAATTAACCAGCGTCTCAATAATTCTGTCCTTGTTTTGCTCAAGCTCATCTTTGCTTACCGTCAATTCCTTTTCGGGATATTCAATGAGTAAGCCGGGTGTGGGGAATTTATATCGTGGAAGATCCAGTGTAGGATCGTAGTTGACAGATTCTTCTTTGACCTCTTCTGCAAATTCCTTCTGTTCTACTTCGAATGAAAGATCCTCCAGTTCTTCTTTTTTACTTGGCTGTTCTTTAGGCTCTGGATCAGCCTCTATTGCTTCCTCCTTTTTGGCAAAGACCTTCTCTTCTACTTCTTTAGATAGAGGTGGTTCTTCTTTGAATTCAGGAAGATCGATGGTAAACTCAGGATCTGCTTTTTCTTTTTTTGCTGCTGGCTTATTTGCAACTTTTTTTACGACCCACGTTTCGGATTCATCCTTATTAGCGTCTTCATCTTCAACTTCTTTTTTGATCTGATCTAAAACCGATGAGATATCTGCAGACTTTGCTTGCTTCGGTTCTTTTTTGGGAAATAGGGCTTTGACTTGATTGATCAGGTTTTCGAATGAAGGCACAATTCCGCTGAAGGCAGGTAAGCGTGTGATGTCAAAGAAAAACATATTGAACACCACAAATAGGAATACCATGAATAGAATAGCTCCCCAGCCCATTAAGCTTTGAGCAATCATGGATAGTTCATATCCAATTCCGCCACTCAAGAATCCCAGCATGGATGTTTCCTCTTGCGAAAGCAGGAAGTAGCCCATGACCATACTGATCCAGATTAGGTAGAATACCACAAAATTGAATGACTTGGTTATAGGCAGCAAGGCTCTGTACCAAATGATTTTGTAGGCAACTATAAATAGGAACGGTGGAATCAGGAGTGCTGCTATTCCGAACCAAAGAAAAATGAAATAATGAGCGGCAATAGCTCCGATGAGTCCGAATGCATTCTGAACTTCAGTGCCAGATTCCTTTATATCAGTATGTGTGTATGCTTCAACTACACTTTGGTCGGCTTGTCCGGTGCTTAGATAGGAGATGAATGATACTCCCAAAAAGATGGAAATCAGCAGCAATGTGAAGCCGATGAATAGATGAAATTTTCTGTCGGTGATGAAATTGAACTTGAGGCTTGCCTTCTCCTTCTTTTCAGACTTCTTCTTATAGGTATTCTGTGCCATAGGTTATGCCTCCAAAAATAATGGAGATTTCAAGCTTGTTCAAATTCCAAGAGATCAACGAACGCAAGTAATAGTAATTATTCATCTTTAAAAGAGATTCAATGAATAAATGAAGTAGACTACTACCCGGATATTTGAGATAAGGTTTAATCAGTTGATGTATTATTGTTTCTCAATCAACATGTGATGCAACTTCAGATTGTAAATATCCTTCAGATACTCCTTATTTTTCAAGGTATATTTTTTTGCTTTTTCTTGCTTTCACGCGGAAGAGTTAAGTACATAAGCAATCGCTTTCTTGCTTCTTTTTTGGGGCTTTTGTCATTCCATATGGCTCTCAATTTAGTCTTCGAAACCTCGAATTTTAACTTCCCGGACATAACACCAACTTTAGGCCTTTTATATGGGCCTTTACTCTACTTATTTGTAATCTCTTTGACTCAAGTAGGAAAAGTATCATCGAGAATTGTATTCAAGCATATTTCTACCTGGCCTATATTCTTTCTAATTTATTTTACTACTCTGACGAAATTTCAAGCTTTCACTGGTGTTGCAATCTTACTCAGTATGGCTTTTTACATTTTTGCCAGCTTTCATTCGATACGAAAATACCAATCTGTTTTAAATGATATTCATTCAGGTGCTAGTTCAATCAACTTGTCTTGGGTTATTAATTTGCTTTATTTATTAAGCTTAATACTGACAATAGAAGCGGTCCGTAATTTCTTACTTGTGCCAAATTCAACTGGTGAAAATGTAGCATATTCAATAATGACACTCGGACTTCTGGTTTTTGTGATAACCTTAGTCTACCGAGGCTTAAAACAGCCAAGCCTATTTATGGGGATCTCAATGGAAGATATTGAGATTTCGAAGGAAAGGGACCGAAAATATACCTCCTCTACTATGTCCAAAAATCAAATAGCCAGCCACGCCAGGAAGCTCGAGCAGTTGATGAGAGAGAGAAAGCCTTATATCAATGCTAGCTTGAAACTGAGCGATTTAGCGGCTGTTTTGGAATTGAATCCTCGTCATTTGTCACAGACTATCAACACTCATTTTAAAATGAACTTCTCAGAGTATGTTAATTATCATCGAATAGAGGATGCTAAAATTCAACTAACAGAATCTATAAAGTCAGGTAAAACCATTCTTGAAATTTTGTATGAGACAGGTTTTAACACGAAATCCAATTTCAATCACACATTCAAAGAACTGACGGGTCAAACACCTTCCGAATTCAAGCGAAGGAAGAATTAGCTATGGAAATGCGTCTAGAATCATGTTTCTGGTCGAAATAGCTTGGGCAAGTTCTCATCATTGCTAAAAAAAGCATGATGAAGTCAAAAAAGTTTTTTACCCGAGTCTTTAAATTAATATTCTTCTTAATGATTCTTATCACATTATCTATACCTCTGGGTGCATTTGATTTTGGAAAGAATCCTTTGAAACTAGAGAAAAATAAATTTGCATTCATTAATGTTTCCATCATTAGTTTGGATACATCTCCTGCCGATTTTGTGATCGACTCTACATTGCTGAATGATGTCTCAAGGTACATTACTGAAAAAAGAACTGTTCTTGTAAATGATGGTAAAATAATTTCGGTCATTTATCCAGAAACTAAAATTGATGAAGATTTTGAAGTCATTGATGGCGAAGGGAAATTTCTGATGGCTGGCCTAATGGATATGCATACGCATTTGTTCGATCGATCGGATTTACTTCTCTATTTAGCAAATGGAGTGACTACAGTGAGGAATATGATGGGTATGACAATGCATCTTCGCTGGAAGGAACAAGTGAATAATGGAGATTACCCGGGTCCAACAATCTATACAGCCAGCCCGACCCTGAATAGCGGTAAAAATGCGGGCCCGTTTCATAAGGTTGTAAAAACTCCTGAACAAGCGAAAAAGGCAGTAAGAAAATATGCTGAGAAGGGATATGACTTTATCAAAATCTATGACGGAATTACCTATGAAATACTTACGGCAATAGCTGCTGAAGCCAAACAAGTCGGGCTTCCGATCGCGGGACATCCATCATATGAGTTAGGAATTGATACGTTGGTTGCATCTGGAATGGTGTCGCTAGAGCATGCAGAAGAAATATTGCAAGCATTGTTAAACTATACGTACAATGAAAATAGGTCTCGTGAGATTGCTGAGAAAATCCGAGATAACAATATATACTTCACGCCGACACTTGCTGTTTACAAGCGTATTGTAGATGCAACTCTTAAAAGAGAAGGGATATTTGATGAAGATTCTTTGTACTTCATTAATCCTTTGATGCGGACAATAGGGAAAAAGCAATTGAAAGACTGGGTAGAGCTTGAAAATAACAGTAACGTTCTCCTGAAGTATGATATTCTTCAGTGGATTGTTCGAGATTTTCGAGAAGAAGGAGTGCCCATGTTACTCGGCACAGATACTGGTCCCAATCTCACAATTCCAGGATTTACTCTTCATGAGGAAATTGCACTTATGATTGAAAGTGGACTAACTGCGTATGAGGTTTTGTATAGCGGGACGGTTGCCTCAGCCAGAGCTCTTGGTATGGAAAATTCTAAAGGTGCTGTATCTGAAGGTATGGATGCTGATTTAGTTCTATTGGACGAAAATCCATTATTAAATGTCTCTACCTTGAAAAAACCAGTAGGGGTTATGAAGGACGGTGTGTGGTATGATAAGTCTTCTTTGAAAATTCTTTTAAAGAAGGCAGAAAATCACACAGGGGCCTTTAGAACCTTTGGAAGACTTCTTGGCCAAATGATAGGGAAATAATAGCTAAACTATGAGTGGCTTACGAGGCTTTTATTGATACGCTTGATTAGGGCAGGCCCCTCGTATACTAATCCTGTATAGATCTGAATCAGATTTGCTCCGGCTTGAATTTTATCTACTGCGTCTTGTGCTGAGTGAATGCCTCCAACGGCAATAATATGAACAAGAGGAAGGTGCATTCTAATATATTTCAGCACCTCATTTGACTTTTGGAATACTGGCTTGCCACTCAAACCGCCTGCTCCAATGCCCTCAACTTTTTCAGCAGCTGTATTTAAACCTGATCGATCTATTGTGGTATTTGAAACTATTAACCCGTCCAGGTTTAGCTCTTTTGTGATGGAGATGATATCATCAAGTTGAGATTCCGTGAGGTCCGGAGCGATTTTGAGTAGAATTGGTTTAGGTGATTCTTTTTTATTGTTTTCATCCTGAAGCGCCTTCAAGAGCTTCAGGAGAGGTTCTTTTTCTTGCAATTCTCTAAGACCAGGAGTGTTTGGGGAGCTTACATTTACGACAAAGTAGTCGACATGGTCAAAGAGCTTTTCGAAACAGATAAGATAGTCTTCTAATGCATTTTCATTGGGAGTGACTTTATTCTTTCCAATATTGCCACCAACAATGATATTGGATTTTCGATTTTTCAGTCTCTCGACAGCATCATCAACGCCATCATTGTTAAAGCCCATTCGATTAATTAAAGCTTCATCTGCAGGTAATCTGAATAGGCGTGGCTTTGGATTGCCTGGCTGACCTTTTGGTGTGAGTGTGCCAATTTCAATAAAACCAAAACCAAGATTCGAGAAGTCATCAATTAGTTCAGCATTTTTGTCAAACCCTGCTGCCAGGCCTACCGGATTTTTAAATTTCAATCCAAATACTTCACGCTCCAACCTTTGATCCTCAAAGTGGAACATTTTCTTGATGAGTGATTTGCCAAGAGGAAGCTTTAGAACGAAATGAAGGAGCACGGTTGTGATTTTGTGAGCCTTTTCGGGAGTAAAAAGAAATAGAATAGGTTTTAAAAGTTTGTACATCAGCTTCTTGGATGAAATTGGGTAATAACCTGTTTCAAGTAATCCCGATCAAGGTGAGTGTATATTTCGGTGGTGGTGATGGATTCATGTCCCAGCATCTCCTGCACCGCACGTAAATCGGCTCCTCCTTCTATCAGGTGTGTTGCAAAGCTATGGCGAAATGTGTGTGGACTGATACTTTTCTTCAAACCAATTTTAGCAGCCAGATCTTTAATTACCATAAACACCATAACACGACTAATAGACTTCCCTCGCTTAGTTACGAATAGGTGATCTTCAAAACCTTGTTTTATAGCAATATGCACCCTGATCTCATCACGAAAGATCCTGATGTGCTTCAAAGCTGAACGGCCAATTGGAACCAATCTTTCTTTGCTTCCTTTTCCAATCACCCGCAAAAAACCTATGTCTTCATGGATGTTGCTGATTTTTAAATTGATAAGCTCAGAAACTCGCAGACCTGAACTATAGAGGGCCTCTAGCATTGCGCGGTTACGAGTGCCTTCAGGAGTAGACATATCAATAGCTTCGAACAATTGTTCAATTTCTGGCAGGTCTAACGTGTCGGGCAGCTTTCGACCGAGCTTAGGAGCTTCGAGCAGCTCTGATGGATCTTTTGTAATAACTTCTTCATACAAAAGGAACCGAAAAAAGGCCTTTAATCCGGAGACCATGCGCGCTTGCGTGTAAGCGGACATTCCCAATTCGGTAATAAACTCCAGAAAATCTATTAGGTCTTGCTGAACAACTTTCGTAGGACCAATGTCTTTTTCATTCAGTTCAAAAAACTGTCTCAACTTTGATATGTCAGCTAAATAGGCATCCACTGAGTTCTCTGCCAGTGATCTTTCCAGCTTCAGATAGTTTTTAAATTGCTTGGTGTATGAATCCCACATTTGGGTTGATTAGTTAATCAGTTAATTTAGTGATTAGTTAATGCACGTCTGAAATTGAACTGAATAACTAAACTAGTCCACTAATAACTAATCAACTAATTATCAAAATTGAAAATTTTGATTTTAAACGGCCCAAACCTTAACCTACTTGGCAGGCGTGAACCTGAAATCTATGGCAGCCAAACTTTCGAAGATTTCTTTGAAGTGCTCAAAAGTCAGTTTGCAGCTCATTCGTTGGAATATTATCAATCAAACCACGAAGGTGATCTTCTAGATAAGCTCCATGAAGTAGGATTTAGTTATGATGGAGTCGTGTTTAACCCTGGAGCATATACGCACACATCTATAGCGCTTCGAGATGCTATTGCGGGAATAGAATCGCCGGTTTTTGAAGTTCACATTTCAAACCTTGCTGAACGAGAGGATTTTAGACAAACAAGCTATATAAAGGATGTTTGTGTGGGATCAATCAATGGAATGGGCCTTAAGGGATATGAAATTGCCTTGGAGTCATTCACCAATAATTGAGTGATAACTTTTCTTAAAAGCAATCAAACTGATTTAAAACTTTATTTATCGAATTTTTAAGTTGTGTAGCAGAAACTCATGTTAACTTTCTCCACAAATCCCGCCCTATGACAGATTTACAGAAGCAAAAAATCTTACATTTCTTTAATGTTTTGGACAATAATGGAAATGGTATTCTTGAAAAGGATGACTTTGAACTCGTAGGAGAGACCATAAGCGATATCGTCGGATTTGGAGAAAATGCCCGTGAAAGATTGCTCTTAAAACTTAAGGCACATGGGTTATTTGTTCAAATTCTCAAAGACATAAATAAGGATGAAGCAGCACTGAATCCTGATGAGTGGATTCGGTTTTTTGATGAGATTGTTCTGTCGAGACCAAACGATTATGTCAATCAATCATCTACATACTTGTTTTCGTTGTTTGATCAGGATGGTGATGGACATATAGATGAGCGTGAATACCTGGATATGTTTAAGGCCTACGGACTGTATATGTCTGTGGCTAAGAAGGCATTCGATATGCTTGATATTAACGGTGATGGTCGAATCAGTGGGGGAGAGCTAGTGAAAGCTTTCGAAGATTTCTTCATGTCGGCAGATGAAAATGCACCTGGAAATTGGATTTTTGGAGATTGGAGAAACAACACTGCATAAAATAACACAACTGTCGTAATGGCTGTTTTAGTTACCATGGTTTCTTCTAATTATTCATGAGCTATATAATACAAGCTTCAGTCACTGATATTTTTGACTTGACCAAGAGGAAACTTATTTCCCAATAAGTCCACGCGCCACATTAAATCATCTTCAATAAGCAGTGCCTCACTAAGTCCTGCGGAATGATGCACGTCTACGCGAATAACTTTGCCATTATAGTCTAAACCAATGTGCTCTGCTAGCGTGTGTCCAATGGCAATATTGTCCGCTTCGAATACGGTTAATATTTCTTCCACATGACTATTATCTGCTTTTTTGCCAAGATTGTGCTCTGTCATATCCTTTGCCAAACCGCGATAGAATATGATCCCTGTCGAACCATGTATTATACTCCCATCGATAGTCCTTCGGATTACTCCTCCAAGGACAAAGGTTTCTTTAGCTTCTTTATCAATGGACTCTAGAGTTGGATTTTTACTTAAAACCATAGGTGAGATGCCTCCATGTGCAAACAAAGTATTGCCAATTTTTAGCATTATAGGTTTGCTTCTTAGCCAGCGTCCGAGCTCTGAGGATTCAGCATACAGTTCCTGTTGCGACATTCCTGATGCTCTAAATGTTCCGTAATATTTATTAGCAACAGATTTAGTTCTCCCATCTAATAAGTATCGTTCATGATTCCCTAATACATAATGAAGGTCTCCACCTGCTATTTTGGCTTCAGCTTCTAACTTATAAAGTAACCAGAGGAGGGGAACGACATTATCACCTCTGTCAACCATGTCGCCGATTAGTACTAAATGTCCAGCGCCATAACTCCATTTAAGAGAGTCGTCTATAACATTATTAGTTTTCAAGATATTGACCAGAGCATCAAATTCACCCTCTAAATCAGAAATAGCAATTAAGCGCTCAGGGCTAGGTATTTTCAATTGTGAGCGCGGATGATTATTCCGTAATGGAACATTAAATTTTGTGCCATGTTCATTGTCTACCCTGACCTCAATTCGATTTTTTACTTTTTCCTGAATCGCTTTAGAGGGATTGGTACCGTCACCATTTATGTAGATAGCGTATCTACCGTTATCTTCGTTTAAGACATAAGGACCATCATGACGTACAGGGATATTTGGGAATTCCAGAAATAACCATTCCGAGGTTGCATTAGAATATCCTAAATATCTTCCGTCAGGTACCCGAATTCCTACTCCCTTAATCCTACTGGTCAATGCAAGTGCTAGCATGCCAAATAGAATAGTACAAGTAAAAATGAGCGTGATTTTTCTGAGAATCCTGATTTTATTGTTTCTGTTCTTCATAGTTGTTGAGTATCCAACACAATAATACATCATTACTTTGTAATACAAAGTACCATGTAATATTTATTTCCGACACTCTAATCGTAAGAACTATATGTGTTAAAGAATTTCAGGAAAGATTCTTGATTTATGATGGTTTATTTCAATGTCAAAACTTTCAAATTAAAGCTTCAAACTCTTCCTTCTTATTAGAAAACCACTCTTGCATTTTTTCAGGTGAATCCATAAGCTTTTGCATCTCCTGCATGGCTTTCAAGTGAGCTTCATCTCCTTTTTGATACATTTCCATGCCGTGCTGCTTACTCTGCTCAGCCATTTCTTCGAACGTATTGGCGTGGAATTCCAGATCACAAGCGCCACCAAGTTGTTTACATGTCATTGTTTTCATCATTCTTTGATTTTGATTGTTGAGATAGTTCGATAATTTTTTTGGCCAGAAAATCTGCAAGCCGCTCGAAGACGGATCCCCAACCATTGTAAACACCCATTTTTTCTTGCTGGAGTTTATACTCTTCAGTTTCATGGATGACCTTGAAGGTAAATTCAGTCTTGTTTTCACTCTCCGATTCAAGATAAACTTCCATAATGACTCCTTCAGTCATGGGTAGGAAATTGGCGCTTGTAACAAGTTTGTTTGGCGGATCGATCTCCAGGTATTTTCCCTCAGCGATGAAGTCTTTGCCGCCTGGCATGGCCATGATGTACTTCCAAGTTCCTCCCACCTCAAAATGGTGATGGATTATTTTGGTTTCTATTCCATCGGGACCCCACCATTTTATGATGTGGTCTGCTTGTGTCCATGCTTCCCATACAAGATCAATGGGCGCATCGAATAAGCGATTGATGGTAATGGTTTTTAAGCTGTCAGTCATTTTTTTCTCGGTCAGATTGTAGTTTCATTAAATAGCTTTCGAATGAGTCGATTCGGTCTTCCCACAGTTTTTTATACTTTTCTATCCACATAAATGCAGGAATCAGCTCGGTAGGTTGGATAGCACAATAACGCTCACGGCCTTTTTTAGTCACCTCAACCAAACCACACTCTTCTAGAATCTTAATTTGTTGCGATATAGCTGGTCTGCTGATGTCAAACTTCTCTGCAAGTGAATTGAGATTCTTAGGTTCTTCTGACAAAAGATCAATTATTTGCCTCCTAGTCGGATCCGCAATAGCCTGAAATACATCTCTCCTCGAATTCATTATGTAAGCATTTACTTACAAGTATATATGTAAGTAAATGCTTACGCAAATAAAAAAGCATAAAAAAACCACCTTCGTCCTGAAGGTGGCTTCTTGTACCATTAGCTATTTAATCCTATTCCTTTCTACCTGGTCTCTCCCTCGGTTTCTTAATCGTGAGTGGTGTTTCAACATTGGTGTCACCCAAAGTAATTCTTACGGTATACTCACCTGCGACTAAATGGAAGTCACCATTTTCTGCTTCCTTATACTTTTCTTTTTGCTCATCGTTCAAAAGTTCTTTGAATGATGAATCTGTTTCCAAGCTGATCTCAACAATATTTAGTCCGTTATCCGCTGAGATATCTTTCGAAGATACTACTTCATCTTTATAAATGATTTCAATTTTTCCATTTGCTTTTGAATTTGAATAAAAGTTTACTGAAGTTGTCGGCTCAATAACATCTCCCCATGTCCAGGTTTTGCTTCCCCATCGTGTGCTGGCAGTAATCTCTTCCATCGGGAAGGCGTGGATGGTTTTGGCAAGAATCTCATCATTCATTTGCTGAATAAGCGCAACATTGCCAATGTAAATACCTCTTCCATGTGTGCCCAATACCAGATCTTTTTCTCTCGGATGTACGATAAGATCATGAACAGGAGTGTTTGGAAGTCCTTGAGCAAAGGCATGATAGCTACTTCCTCCATCCATAGAAACATATACGCCATGGTCTGTTCCTATATAAATGATGTTCTCATTTACCGGGTCTTCTTTAACCACGTTTATGGGCTCGTCGGGCAAATTACCAGAAATGTCTTTCCAATTTTTCCCATAGTTATCACTTCGATAAACCAGTGGTTCAAAGTTATCCCACCGGTAGCCATTGAGTGATGCATAAACACGCCCTTCACTATGTTGTGAAGCAACAACCGTACTTACCCAAAAATTCGAAGGAAGCTCATTTGTAATGTTAGTCCAACTATCACCAACATCATCTGAACGATGAATCAAGCCATCATCACTCCCTACATAGATTAATCCAAAACGAGTTGGAGATTCTGAAATGGTAGTTAATGTGCCATAGCTCACATCACCCTTCTTGCCTCCCAGAGTAAGATCTTCACTCAATGTTTCAAAATTTTCACCCATGTCCATCGATCTGTGAAATCGATTGCTTCCAAAGTAAACGATATCCTGATTGTGGCTGGAGAGTGTAATGGGTGCCTCCCAGTTCCATCGATAAGGTGAATCACCTAAGGTATGACGAGGAGTGATATATTTTCTTTCTCCTGTTTGAGTATTAAGACGGAAGTAATTTCCAAATTGGTAGCCAGTATATACGGTTGCATTGTCACGCGTATCCACAGCTACTTGCATGCCATCTCCACCCATTAATCTTTCATACGGGTATCGTCCTTCTTGATACCATCCGCGAGAATATGTATAGTTGCTTGGTCCTTTCCACACTCCATTGTCTTGGAGCCCGCCATATACATTATACGGTTCCTCCATATCAACTGCGATAGAGTAGAACTGACCAACGGAAGGTGAATTACAATTGATCCAGGTAGCGCCAGTGTCGAAGCTCACATAAACACCTCCATCATTCCCCAGAATCAGATGTCGTGGGTCATTTGGATTGATCCATAAGGCATGATGATCTACGTGGACATTGTCTTCATTGATGCTTTTGAAAGTTTTGCCTCCATCATCAGATCGAACAATAGGGACACCCATTGTATAAATAACATTTGGATCTTGGCCATCCACACGCACTTGACCAAAATAGTATCCATAAGAAAAGATCATGCTCTCGATATAGTCCTCATGGGTTTTTGCCCATGTCTTTCCTGCATCATTGGATCGATACATTTCACCACCTTTCACAGGTGTATCAAACAGCAATGAATTAGCATCCTCTGTATATATGACAAGGTCAATTGGTTTTACTTTCCCTTCTTCCACATCCATTTTGATATCTACAGCATTGTAGTTTTGAGGGAAGCCATTGTTATCCAAGAATGAGTTGATAGCTGAATTTTCAAGTGCAAGAAATTGCTGATTACTCATTGTTCTCAGTTGATCTTTGGTCAACTCTTGATCTTCATCATCGTCATCTTTTTCACGCCTATCTTGGTTATCCAGAATCGCATAGACAATATTGGCATCTGATGGAGCAAATGCGAGTCCTATGCGACCGGTTCCATTGGTATCCGGAAATCCGGAGCTATCAGCAATTTCGTTCCAAGTGTTTCCACCATCTTCTGATCTGTAGATTGCGGTTCCAGCTCCCGCTTCTTCAAAGTTCCATGCTTTTCGGTCTTTCTCCCACGCCGCTGCGATTATGACATTGGAGTTTTCGGGATGCATAATCATGTCAATTATGCCCGTCCTATTGTTTATAAACAAGGTTTTGTTCCATGTTGCACCTCCGTCTGTGGATTTAAAGACTCCTCTTTCCGAATTTTCTGAATATAGGTGACCAAGAGCTCCAACCCATAAGGTGTTCGGATTAGTAGGGTGAATTAAGATTCGTCCAATATGATGCGTTTCAGTCAGTCCGATGTTTTCCCAGCTGTCTCCATTATCAGTCGATTTGAACATGCCAAATCCCGAATAGGATGATCGACTGGAATTATTTTCACCGGATCCTACATAAAGAATATTGTTTGTCCAATCAACGGCAATGTCGCCAATTGTCATCACGATTTGGTTATCGAATCGAGGTTCAAATGAGGTGCCATTGTTTTTTGTTTCCCAGAGTGATCCAGATGCATAAGCTACATAGAAGTGTGATGGGTCTGCAGGATCTACTTCAAGGTCAACAACTCTACCACTCATGACCGTTGGGCCTACGTTTTTGAATGGTATGTTTTTTACCAGTGAGCTTTCTTCCAGTTGAAGACGCTGTTGGTATCCTTTCCACCGTTCTTCTGAAGAGGTGGCTGTAGGGACTTCCGTATTTTTTTTCTTTCGTTGAGCAGGCAAAATTATTGCTATACTCAAAAAGAGAAATAGATAAATGATTCTCATGAGGTTAGATTTTTTGATAAGTTAGTAAGTATAAAAATTAAACGTTCTGAAACCAACCCCAAAACATATGAAGAAGCATATCTGGATTTTAGCGGCAATAGCTTGTGGGTGCACAACAACTGTTAAGTTGGATAGTGACTCGATTGAGCGTGATTTACCAGAGCCAAATCATTCGCTTTCATCAAATCAGACGCATAATAAATGGAGTCGATCTATTGAACCAGTCTTAAGAATTGAGTCTGGTGAGGTGGTTGAGATAAGCACCCAGGAGGCAACAGATGGACAATTAACGCTTAACTCGGATACATCCGATCTGATGAATTTAAGTTTTGACCCAATACATCCTCTTACCGGACCAATCTATATCAACGATGCAAAGCCTGGAGATGTGATTGCCGTGACTTTACACAAAATTGAAATCGGAGACTGGGGCTGGACAGCAATTCTGCCGGGCTTTGGTTTTCTTGCTGATGAATTCACAGATCCTTATCTAAAGACATTTGAACTTGCAGGAAAGAATAATGTACGGTTTGCCAATGGCATTAACATACCATTGAAACCATTTCCCGGAGTTTTAGGAGTTGCACCTAATACCGATTCTTTGTTGTCTACTATTCCTCCTAGAGCCAATGGAGGCAATATGGATGACCCGAATATTGTGGAGGGCACTACTGTATATCTACCCGTTTTTGTAGAAGGAGCACTTTTTTCAATAGGTGACGCACATGCCGCCCAAGGGCTTGGCGAGGTATGCGGAACAGCAATTGAAGCGCCAATGAAATTTTTGGTAGAGATTAAATTATTAAAAGATGCAAGCATCGATGAGCCTCAATATGAGAATGATGATGTGTACGCTGTTACTGCGTTTGCTACTACGATTGATGAAGCAGCTAAGAAAGCTACTCGGTATATGATCGACTATTTAACAAATGAATACGATCTGAGCAGAAACGAAGCTTATATGTTATGCTCGCTAGCAGGAGATTTGAAAATTGCCGAGGTTGTGGATGTCCCTCATATGTTAGTTACTATGTCTATTAATAAAGAAGTATTATCCAAATGATAACCATATACCATAATCCTCGATGCTCAAAGAGCCGGCAGACGCTTGGCTTGATTGAAGAAAAGGGCCAAGATTTTGTTGTAAAAGAGTATCTGAAAACTCCTCCAACAAAGTCGGAACTGGAAAATGTAATTACTCTTTTAGGGATTACTCCTGAGCAGTTGGTTAGAAAAGGAGAACCAGAATTCAAGGAGCATTTTAAAGGTAAAGATTTAACGGATGAAGAATGGATAGAAGCAATGGTCGCATATCCTAAATTGATCGAGCGGCCAATTGTAATGGATGGAGATAGAGCTGTTTTAGGCCGGCCGCCAGAAAATGTATTGAAACTTCTATGAAAGCAGTACTAGTAGAAGAGCTCGGAGGTCCGGAAAAATTAGTTTATCGTGATTATGAAATTGATCCGCCTGGGCCTGGCACGGTTAGGATAGAGGTGAAATACGCGGGAGTTAATTTTCCAGATACGCTAATCATTCGAGGTAAGTATCAATTTCAGCCTGAATTACCTTTCTCTCCTGGAGGTGAAGTAGCCGGAATCGTAAAATCAGTTGGAGCTGGTGTTACAGATTTTAAGCCTGGAGATCGTGTAGTTGCCGGAACTACTGCAGGTGGTTTTGCAGAAGAGGTTAATGCTTTTAGCTTCAATACGCACCATTTGCCCAATGCTGTCAGCTTTAAAGATGCATCTGCAGTTCTTTTAACACATGGTACAGTGATTCATGCTTTAAAAGACCGGGCAAAACTCACAAAAGGAGAAACGCTGGTGATTCTTGGCGCATCAGGCGGAGTAGGAACCGCAGCAATTCAAATTGGAAAGATCATGGGTGCGAATGTAATTGCCTGCGCATCTACAGATGAAAAATTAGAATATTGTAAGAATGTTGGAGCAGATATTCTGCATAAATACACTCCTGAGAATTTAAAATCAGCAATAAAGGATCTTACTGGCGGTAATGGTGCCGATGTAATTTTTGATGCCGTTGGTGGAGCATATTCAGAGCAGGCATTTAGAGCTATTGCTCCAATGGGCAGGCATCTGGTTGTAGGTTTTGCATCTGGTTCAGTCCCAGCCATTTCTTGGAATTTACCTCTTCTTAAGAGTGCCTCAATCACCGGAGTGTTCTGGGGAAACTTCTTCAGAAAGTATCCGGAAGAAAATAAAGCGAACATTCAAAAATTACTAAAATGGCTGGATGCTAAGATTTTAGTACCTCAAATTGATAATGTATACCCTTTGTATGCCGCAAAAAAAGCCCTACAAAAAATTGAGAAAAGGAAAGTGTTAGGTAAGATTATTTTGGAAACTTAGATTTTAGTAATCCTAAACCAAATAATATTTTTATTTTCTTAAAATTCAATATTTTTTCGTTGTTTTCACAACCTTTTTAATCGAAGGATTTTTGGTATTTATCCTTTATTTCGAGAGTTTTATCGTCACATTAATTTTTTTTTAAGTTTAAAAACTCTACTATGATGAAAAACTACTTAAAAAGGAAACTATTGGTACTTACCTTGTTGGTACCCATTAGTTTCTTGATGGCCCAGGATGTCAGGGTCAGTGGAACGGTAACGGATGCTTCCAATGGAGATCCGCTTCCCGGTGTTACAGTATTAGTAAAAGGGACCACAAATGGAGCTATTACTGGAATTGATGGAGCATATGAATTATCAGTTCCATCTGGCTCAACACTTGTATTCTCTTCAATAGGTTATTCTAACCAAGAAATTGCTGCTTCAGATGCTGGTGATGTTTCGATGAGAACTGATGTGACGAATCTCGATGAGGTTGTTGTAACAGGTCTTGCATCATCAGTCAAGAGAAGTAATTTGGGTAATGCGGTTAGCTCTGTTTCAGGAGATGAACTTTCAGGTAAAACCAATATTCAGACCTTGGATGCTGGACTACAAGGAAAGGTTGTAGGAGCCAACATACTTTCTAATTCTGGTGCTCCAGGGGGCGGTATTTCAATGAAGTTAAGAGGTATAACAACGATTACAGGTTCTTCTGAGCCTTTGTACATTGTTGATGGAGTCTACTTAGATAATTCTGTGAGTCAACCGGGTACGAATTCGGTAACCTCTGCCGGTGGTGGTCTTCCTGTTTCTAACCAGGATAATGCTTCCAATAGAATTGCAGATTTGGATCCAGGCGATATTGAAAGTATAGAAATTCTGAAAGGAGCTTCTGCTTCTGCCATATATGGTTCACGAGCAAATGCTGGGGTGGTTATTATTACTACTAAAAGAGGTCAGACAGGTAAAACAAACTTGACATTTAGTCAGGATATTGGATTTACTCAAATTTTGAATCCTTTAGGTGTAAGGCCATTTACATCAGAAAGTGTTTTGGCTGATTTTGGAGCTACTGCCCAAGCTGATTACGATGCAGCAGCAGCGGCTGGTACACTTCGTGATTATGAAAATGAAATGTATGGAGAAACCGGTATTTTGAAAACGTCAAAGGTCACGTTGACTGGAGGTAGTGCAAAAACCAAATTTTACTTGGCTGCTAGTAATAAAGACGAAGAAGGTATAATAAAGAATACCGGATTTAAGAGACAGTCAATTCGAGCGAATATTGATCACAAAATCTCAGACCTTGTTGATATAGGCGTATCGACTAATTATATAAGATCTCAGATGAATAGAGGGGTGACCAATAATGATAATGCAGGGGTTTCATACGGAGTGGCTTTATCAGCAACCTTACCATGGCATGATCTTTATCCAAATGAACAAGGGATTTACCCGAATCATCCGGCGAACCCTTCAAACCCCTTACAAACAAGGGATAGATCTACAATCGGAGATATTACTAATCGATTTGTTGTAGGTTCTAATTTGAACATTAAACTCTTGAGAAAAGACAATGCATTTCTATCTTTAAAAGTGAATGGAGGTCTTGATTACTACATAAATGAAAGTACTCTTCACTTTCCTGAGGATTTACAATTTACTGTTGGTCAGCAAGATGGACTTTATTCAAGAGGTAACAACACTAATTTTAACACTAACCTTTCTTCATTCTTGGTATTCAACACAAGAGTAGGGAGTGTAGATATGACCTCTTCAGTTGGATTTAATAGACTAAGCCAAGAGAGAGAGTTGTTAACCACACAGGCACAGCAATTGGTCTCTGGGCAGACTAATTTAGAGCAAGCAGGAGCAATCAGTGTTTTCAACAGAAACCTAGAAACTGAGGATATTGGATATGCTTTTCAACAAGAGGCAAATTGGGAAGATAAGATCATAGGTACTGCAAGTATCAGACTTGATAAATCATCTCTAAACGGAGATCCAAATAAGCTTTATAGCTACCCTAAAGTATCCGTTGCAGTTAATTTAGCAAATTTTGATTTTTGGAGTGTTGCACCTATAAATCAACTTAAATTGAGAGCAGCATATGGAGAAGCCGGAGGGGTTCCTAACCCTAATCCAACTTCTTTAGTGCAATCTAAATTTACAGCTTTAGCTGCTTTGAATACCGGAGGGAATACAGGCTCTGTAACAGGGAATATTCAAGGGGATCCAGATATTCAACCAGAGAGATCTAAAGAATTCGAAGTTGGATTTGATCTTGGCTTGTTTGATAGTAGAGTTGGTCTTGAGGCCACTTTCTACAACAAAAAAGTTGAAGATTTGATTTTACAAGCGGCCCTTCCTCCAGCATCAGGATTCACTACTCAAATCACAAATTTGGGTGCTCTTGAGAATAGAGGAATTGAACTTGCATTAAAAGCAAGTGTAGTACAATCTTCAAATGTCAGTTGGAATACAACCGTTTTTTGGTGGAAAAATGTATCTGAATTAACCAGGCTTGATATTCCAGCTTTCAATCCTCCAGGTGGTGGTTTTGGGACAGGATTAGGAACGGTTAGACTAGAGCAAGGGAAATCACTTACTCAAATAGTAGGAACGAATGGTTCAACTGAAGTCGTAGAGCTTGGCGATACAGCACCTGACTGGGAATTGTCATGGAATAACAATGTTACTTTCTTAAAGAATTTTAATTTTTCAATGCTTTGGCATTTTAAGAAAGGTGGCCAAAATGTTAACCTAACAGGGTTACTAACTGATTTTGGTGGGTCAACTTATAATTACGATGAAGTAGTTGTAGTAGATGATACTGAGCAGCGCTTAGGAGATGCTAGAATTGCAGCATTCTTTAGTGGAACAAATGCAGCAATATTTGTTGAGGATTCAGAATATCTAAAACTTAGAGAAGTGTCATTATATTATACATTACCGTCTTCTTTGTTGGGTTCATTCTTGAATGGCTCATTGAATAAAGTAAGAGTAGGTGTATCAGGAAACAATCTTCTATTATTTTCTGATTACACAAGTTATGATCCAGAGGTATCAAACTTTGGAAGTGGAGGTGTAATCGGAGGTGTGGAAGTAACACCATTCCCTTCTTCTAGAAGAATGTTCTTTCACTTAGAGATTGGATTTTAATAAAAAATTAAGAAAGTAATGAAAATTTTAAATAGACAATTGTCAATACTGATGGTCTTGATTTTCGTGAGTTTTTCTTGCGAATTGGAAGAGACTGTGGATCCAAATCAGCCGAGTTTAGATGGCGTTACATCAAATGCGGGTATTGGACAGCTAAATGAGCTTGTAACTGGTATAATTGCTAGAGCAAGTACTGGAATGGCAACTTATCATGATATTGCCGGAGTTATTGGGAGAGATGTTTATAGGTTTGATGTTTCTGACCCTAGATGGGTTGGAGATTTACTAGGTACAGGTAATCTTGATAATAGTGCTTTTTACACAGCTACGAATTTTTCAACTCGTTACAATGGTGTGAAAACAAGCAATGTATTAATTGATGCGGCACAGAATACGACCGTCTTGACAAATGCTCAAGCTCAAGGTTATTTAGCTTTTGCTAAGACCTTTAAGGCTATCGAGTTGTTGCATGCACTCAATCACCAATATAATAATGGGATTAGAATTGATGTGTCAGATCCAAATAATTTGGGTGCGTATACTAATAACGCAGCTGAAGCATACACTGCTATTTCGGAAATTCTAGCAGAGGCAGCAGGTCATATTTCAAATGCAGGAAGTGAATTTGCTTTTTCATTGACTGCTGGGTTTGCTGGTTTTGATGACCCTAGCGGTTTCGGCGAGTTCATTAAAGCGATGCAAGCCAGAGTAGCAGTATACGAAGGTGATTTTACAAGTGCACTTGCATTTGTTAACCAATCATTTTTGGATGAGACTGGAAATTTTGATCTTGGTGTATATCGGGTATATGCTAATGCGTCAGGAGATAGAGTTAATCCTTTATTTTACCCATTAAATACAAATGGCACAACAAAGCTTGCTCATCCTGATTGGGTTGCAGATGCAGAAGCTGGGGATACTAGATTAAGTAAAGCCTCTCTTCGAACGGATCCTATTAGCACAGCTGGATTGACAGCCACTCATGATGCGTTTCGATATCAGACAAATACTGATCCTATTCCATTCATTCGAAATGAAGAATTAATCTTGATTAAAGCTGAGGCCTTGATTCAACAAAACACTGGAGCATCTTTAGCTGAGGCTGTTACATTGTTAGACTTGATTCGTGTAAGTTCAGGAGGGCTAGCAGCTTATTCCGGAACTGTTGATCAGGCTTCACTTCTTGATGAAATGCTCAATCAAAGAAGATATTCTTTGTTTGATGAAGGACATAGATGGGTAGATATGAGAAGATATGATAGACTTGATGAACTAACAATTGATAGGACTGGAGATTCTGTTATTGAGCAGCTTCCAAGACCATTTAATGAGGTTGGAGTTCAGGGAGGTTAATATTACCTTGTTGAAATAACAAAAACCCACTCAAAATGAGTGGGTTTTTTTATGCTCTAAACCTTATTTAAAAAATTCAGTCCATTGGTACTTCGATGATAAGTACTTTTGAATCAGCGTGAGCTGTTATATCAATTCCATCGGTTTCATAAACTCCGATTGCATCTCTCTTCTCTAAAGCTTTGTCTGCAATTTCCACTGCTCCTTCAATAACGAATATATATACTCCATTACCTTCTTTATTTATATCATATCGAATAGACTTTTGGGTTTCAAGATTTGCGAGAGAGAACCAAGCATCCTGATTGATCCAAAGACTTCCGTCCTCATTTGGGGATACTACAGTTTGGAATGCGTTCTTTCTATCAGCCTCATCGAAGAGTTTTTGATCATATCTTGGTTTAATATTTTCTTCTTTTGGAAATACCCAAATCTGAAGAAAATTAACCTCGTCTGATTTACTGGCATTGTACTCTGAATGAGTCAGCCCGCTGCCTGCACTCATGATTTGTACTTCACCAGTTTGGATTACCTTTTCGGTGCCAGTACTATCCCGATGAGCAAGCGCACCAGTTAATGGAATGGATACTATTTCCATATTACTATGTGGATGGGTAGGAAATCCCGCTCCTCCTATCACGATATCATCATTTAGAACACGAAGCATTCCGAAATTCACCCGATCCGGATCATAATACTGTCCAAAACTGAAAGTGTGTTTGCTGTTCAACCAATCGAAATTTGCTGAGCCTCGGCTATTTGCTTTGTGAATTACATTTTTCATGTTTCCCTTTCTTTTTTAATTGCAATAATATACGTAAATACATTATATGTAGTTACATATATATTATCATAACTAAACCAACATCATAATTTATTTACCTTTGCTTCATTATTTCACAAGAAAACATACAAATGAAAGCTAAAGCTAACGACAAGGTAAAAGTGCATTACACAGGAAAACTTACATCTGGAGAAGTATTTGATTCTTCAGAAGGACGTGATCCGCTTGAGTTTACATTAGGAGGAGGTCAAATGATTAAAGGCTTTGACCATGCTGTCAATGGAATGGAGATTAAGGAAAAGAAGACAGTAACTATTCCTTCTGCTGAAGCATATGGAGATCGGAGAGATGAGCTTATTCAGGAGGTGCCTAAGGATCAATTACCAGACGATATGAAACCTGAAGTCGGACAAAAACTAGTCGCTACCAATGATCTTGGTCACCAGACTTATGTAAACGTAACAGCTGTTTCTGATTCGGTAATAACTGTAGATGCTAACCATGAGCTCGCAGGAAAAGATTTGGTATTTGATATTGAATTGGTTGAGATAGGACAATAGCTAGAAAATACTATTAGAAATAAAGGGCTCGTTGAGCCCTTTTTTTATGTCATATTTGTTGTAAATTCTGTTCAAACCTTTCCACAATTCCTGCGTAAATAGCGCAATTGAAAATTGCATGAAAAAAATATTTTTCCTTTTAGTTCTACTAATCAGCGCTCAAATATCCTTTGGACAATCTGAAAGTGATAGTACCGAGACTACAGAAGTGGAGCGGAAGCTTAATAGCCTCAATCAACAATTAAATACCTATGAGAGACTGCTGAAGCAAAGCAATCAAAAGCGCAAGCAAGATTCCTTAGCTCGAGTAGATCTGATGAAACGAATACAGTTACTTCAGGAAAATGATAAAGTAAGTCAGACATCATTGCGTCAGCAGATTAAAGAAATCGAAAGGCGTGATTCTCTGAGAAATACTCAACAAAAGCAGCGAATTTTGGAATTGAGATCCAGTACCAAAGGGTATAAAGTTGAACCATTTGGAGATTCTCTCTTTACTATTTTTACGAAGCTAGGTCCTGTTATGGCTGAAGATCGCGCATCCAATGTGATAGAGAAAATCGAGATCTTGGTAAGAGACGATTATTTCTTCGCCGATTCATTATTGATGGAGGAACATGAAGGGACGATAGATATAATGTATAAAAATCTAATTGTAACAAGTATTTCAGATTGGGATGCATTATGGGTGGATGGAGAAAATAAGAATTCTTTAGCTAGTATTTATCAAGGCCTTATCTCAGAATATGTAATCTCGACAAGAAACCGGAGTACAGTTAAAAACATAGCCGCAAGAATTGGTTTGGTTTTTCTGATTTTGGGAGGGGTCTTATTGATCTTGTATTTCATTCGCAAATTGTCAAATGGCGTCCAAGGATGGATGGTACTAAACAAAGCCAAATTTTTCACAGGTTTCAAGATTCGAAACTTTGAGATGCTACCTCCATCACTGCACTTGGATGTTGCCATACGCTCAATATCAGTACTCAAATGGGGGTTCTACGCCCTCGTTTTCTATTTGTCTCTTCCGTTGATTTTTGGTCTTTTCCCTTTTACGAAAGGGTGGGCGCAGACATTGCTTGATTGGATATTAAGCCCGGCGAAAAATATATGGTTTAGCTTTTGGAGCTACCTCCCTAATATCTTCACGATCGCAGTAATATATCTGATTACAAGCTACCTGGCGAAGTTCTTGAAGTTCATTGCCGTAGAGATTGAAAGCTCCAGACTACATGTGCCTGGTTTCTTCCCTGATTGGGCAATGCCAACATATAGACTGGTCAAGTTTATGGTGTATGCTTTTATGATCGTAATGATTTATCCGTATTTGCCCGGATCTGATTCGGATATTTTTAAAGGAGTTTCCGTCTTTATTGGTTTAATAGTTTCGTTTGGATCTACCTCTGCAATTGCCAATGCTGTTGCTGGACTTGTCATTACATATATGCGACCATTTAGAGTAGGAGATCGCGTCAAAATTGGTGATGTTACGGGCGAGATAGTTGAAAAATCTCTGTTGGTTACTAGAGTAAGAACTCCCAAAAATGAAGACATCACAGTACCTAACTCAGCAATACTTACGGGTCATACAGTGAACTATACAAGCAGTAGTAGGGAACTCGGACTTATTCTTCATACCTCTGTCACCATTGGATATGACGTGCCATGGCGCAAAGTACATGAGCTCTTAATAGAAGCAGCGGTGGCTACAGATGGAGTAAATATCAGCAAAGAACCTTTCGTTTTACAGACAAGTCTGGATGATTGGTATGTGTCGTATCAATTGAACGCATATACAGATATCCCAGAAAAAATGCCAAAAACGTATTCTGAGCTTCACGCCAATATTCAGGATAAATTCAATGATGCAGGTATCGAAATAATGTCACCTCATTACAGAGCTGTTCGCGATGGAAATCCCATTACCATTCCTCCAAAGTAGTACCTCACTTGGCAAAACTTAGATGCTATAAATTTTCGTTGTGGAAGTTGTTTTTGTACTAATTAATTATTCTCTCATAGGATGGCTTTCAGGGAAGGTCATAACAATGCAAATGTCTTCTGTTGAATCCGCTATTACTAAAACCCGACTGCTTTCACCAATTCTTTCCTAGTTCGAGCTTCTGCATAATTGGCGCTAGCAAGTGATGTATCATCATTTTTCATCTACTATCTCATCAATCTCTCTAATCATCTTGTCCAAAGCCATGGTGTACTCCACCGGACTAACTGCTTGGTTTTCTAAAAGGCTATCCATTTCAATAAACACTTGCTTCTCAATTGCTAGGTTTTTCGGATTTTTATCCCAGTAAGGATTGTGAAAAAGCATCGCATTTTTAACATGAAGCCGAGCGTACTTTAGTGCCATATTTGCCTTATCTAATTGATTGGTTTCAGCATACATTTCTGCTATTTCCAATTCAGCATGGGCGAGGTTGTTCAGAGTAAATTCAAAGGCCAATCGTAACTCTTCAGAGTCAATTGAGTCTCTCAAAATGCTTTTGTGTACTTCTTCAAGTCGTTTGATTGCATTTTCTAATTTCTCAAAACTTTCATCATCGACATCACTTTCAAGCTTCCATATTGATTGAATTGCTTGTTCCAAATTAAATGCACTCATGGAATGTCGGTCTTTTTGTTCGTAGTAATCTACAATACGCAGATACTCGTCTGGCATTACTGCTGAAGTATTTAGTGTCGGGTGATTAGGTTCTTGTTCCTGCCCAACATAGTAGATGATTATAAATAAGGCTACAACACCTACGAAGATCCAAATGATTTGTTTTTTCATTTTATTAGCTGTTTAGATTTGTTTTTATTTTTTGATTTCGAGAATCAAGCTCTCTTAATAGATTGAGATAATCGGAGTTAAAAATTGAATCTTTTTTCAGAAGATTATCAATCTGGATAATAATTGTAAGGGAAGAATCTAGTTCATCACTTAAAAAAATATTGTTATTTAGCAAATGAGACTTTGCAAATCGAAGGGCTTTTTTTGCGTTAAGCGATTCTAAATTATTAGTGTATTTCTGAGCTACTAAAATCTCAGCATAAGCCAGATTATTCATTGAATATGAAAAGACCTCAAATAACATTTCTCTTCCCAAAGAATCTTCCAAAATGAGCGTATGAATTCGTTCCAGCTTAGTGGCAACATCTTCTGCTTTAATCGCGGCGATCCCTTCCACATCCTTTTCAATAATCCAGACGGCTTCTATGGCTTTTTCTATACTTTCCAAGCTTTTATCTTTCTCACTTCTCAGATAGTATTCGATTGAATTTATTAAATGTCTGTCTGGTAGTTCTGCGAACTCATTAAGCGTTGGATGAGTATTCTTCTTATTATGTTGGTCGGCCAGATACAATGTTGTCAAAAACACTGTAAGAGCTAATGATATGTAAAGAAGCTTTCTCATTGGAATTATTATTTTGAGCCTCTTTTTATATCTTCCATTAGTATGTCGAGTTCGTTGGATATTTTATTCAATCGACTGTCCATCTCTTGAATTGAAATAGAGTCTACTTTAATCAAACTGTCTATTTCTTTAAACACTTCTACCTCCAGATCAAAATGATGACCTTTATCAAATTGGATTGAGTAATCCAATAAAAAAGCATTCTTAACATGAATCTGCGCCTGCTTCAAACTTAATTTTGTCAATTCTGTCTGATTACTTTTTAAAGCAGATTCGGATAGTTTTATTTCAGCTTTTGCAAGTGCATTGAGCGTGAAGTCAAAGGCACCGTAGACATCCTCACTTTTGAGGGAGTCTCCCATTATCTCTTTGTCTATTTTTTCGAGCTTTTGGATCGCCTCTTCAAGAATTTTTTTCTCACTTAAATTTGGATATTCTTCATATGATTTAACTGACTTAATAATTTCCTCTAGATGTACGATACTTCTGTGATGAAGAATTTTTAGCGCTGTGGAAGCCTCCGCTGTAAGACCTTCCATTTTATCCCATTTTTGAAGTTGATTAATGGATTCTAATGCCTTCTCTAGATGATAATTGTTTCTTGCAAACCGATCTTTATATACTTTTAAATTGTATGCCTGCTCATTTGTTAGTTCCTCTGTAACGGGTAAGACTGGCGTTTCTCTTTCTTGCGATGCATATAGTAGTATCAGTATTACTACTAGCACCATTATTCCGATAGTTAAGGGCTTTTTCATTTTCTTATACTTCATCTAATTCGATTGCTTTTGATTTGATCTCTTCTTTTTCAAGAATTTTAAAGAGTTCTCCGTGATTAGTGATGTGAATAGCCTTTGACTCTATGTTAATTATTCCTTTGTCCTTAAAATCTTTCAAAGACCTTCCAAGGCTTTCTCTGGTAGCTCCGATCAGGTTGGCAAGGTCGAAGCGGGTTAATCTGATGCCACCAATTGGGCCATCATATTTTTGATAGCGCTCCTCTATAATTAGCAGAAACACCGCTAAACGCACATTTTGTGTTTTTTGAGCTAGAATACCAATTGTATTTGCCAGTACACCAAATTCATGAGCCAGATTACGAACGAGGTTTTCTTTCAATACAGGAAAGTCTGCTAGTAGATTTAGAAAGTTTTCCTTACTAATAAAGTTGGCACTCGTATCCTCAATAGCTTCACAGGCATCTTGGTAGCGTTCTTCTGAGAGCAGCGCATGATACCCCAATAAATCCCCATTAGTATAGATGTAGAATATCTGCTCTTGTTCGTCAATTACCGTTTTAAACTTCTTTATTAGTCCCTGCTCAATCAAGAAAACTCCAGTAGGTATGCCGTCTTCATAAAAAAGCTTGCTCCCTTTCTTAAACCGGATAGGTTCAAATAATGATCGTACGTGGGTTTCTTCTTCTTTCGTTAGTCCATTAAATAGAAAATCAGATTTAAAATCAAATTGTTTTTTAAGCTCATCTAGTTTTAATTGATATTTCATATATTCAAATGTAATAAATATCACATTTAAAAATGTATTTAGTTTGTTTTTTTATAACTTATGTATTTATATATTTGAGGTGTTAATCACATGAAAAATCTGATTTTACATACTGTAGCAATTATTTTACTCTTAGCAGTTGGGTCATCTAGCTTAACATATGACCATTTGCTGGGAGAAAAAGAGCGGTATGAAATAGAAGACAGCCTTGAAGAACTGAAAGAAGGCAAGCCTTTTCATGATTTACTATACGGCCTAAATGATGCTCATCCATCGGAATGGGAATTGTTATTAACAGAATGGTCGCTATTAGGAAATAACAACTGCAATTCCTCTCACACACTATTACAACAAGCCGAGGGTAAGTACATCCTGTACTGTAATCTCAAACTCTGCTGTTAATATTACTGACCAGCTATGCTCACACAAGGTGGAACCCCACCATTCTAGTCAAAGCTTAATTCAGTTTTATTAATATCATTATGTCATCAACGAATACTTTTCGGGAAGATCTCATCTTGGAAAAACTCAAACATTATTTACCGGCACAGGCTCCGCTAAAGGACTTTGTGCATCACAATACTTTACATGCCTTTCAGGACCTCCCTTTTGAGCAGGCCATCAGAAGAGCATCAAAGATTTTTGGATATAAAACATCTCTATCCCTTCAAGAATATCGAAGGCTTTATGATGAAGGCAAAATCAATAATGAAATTCTGGAAAATGTCATCATCAGAAGGAAAGGGAACGGCGCGCTGAATGCATGGAAGACACGTCTCACTGATTCGGATTATAAAGAGTTCAATGATGGAAAGATTGGACGTTTGCGCGCACTTTGGAAAGATCATTTCAAGCTTGATCTAAACACTATCGTTCACACCAATCTGTTCAGGATTCTAAACAGCTACCTTGATCAGGGGATCGCTATAACCAAATTTCCGGTAAACAAGGAGAGCTTCATTTCCTCAATCATTGAAATTGAGAAAAATAGTTTTGTGTCTTTCTTTAAAACACAACGAGCCAAAGGTCTTTTATTTGATCCTCATACATCAATAGAGAGTCTGCTCAAACTCTTAGTAGGTCATGAGGTACTTTATGAGCAATACCTGTTTGATCAGCAATTTGCACACCCGGGTTGGTCCGGTCTAATCGGCCACATTGAAGCTCAACCAAGATCACTTCTTGATGGTCGGAAAATTAGCTTGAAAGAAATGATCTTGCTGGAGTGCCTCCTGGAAATTGATAATTTAGACAATGCGCTAGGCCAAAAGTGGAAACCACTTTCGGAAATTGCCGAGAAAGAGCACATCGTAGATATTCTGGGGGAAACAGAATGGGAAGAGTATGATGAATTAATCGTCATCTGGCAAGAAGCCTACGAATGGACATATTATGATCAAGTTCTTGCAGGCGTTATGGTGGGAGAGCAGCTGGAGCCCAAAACCGAGATACCTTCATTTGAGGCATTCTTCTGCATCGATGACCGTGAGTGCTCTATTCGTCGCTATATAGAGCACTATGACCCTGACTGTGCTACTTATGGTACACCGGGGCATTTTGCTATCGACACATTTTACCAACCAAAGAATGGAAAGTTCTATTCCAAGGTGTGTCCGGTCCCTATCTCGCCAAAGCATTTGATCAAAGAAGTGTCTACAAATCGTAACAATACTTCTGATCTCCATTTCAATAAGTCTTCTCATGGACTATTCAGAGGATGGTTGATCAGTCAGACGCTAGGTTTCTGGTCAGCCATTAAGCTGATGTTCAACATCTTCAGACCGAGCGTTAGTCCGGCTACCTCTTATTCATTTTCTCACATGGATAGTTATTCGGCCCTAACCATCGAAAACAGAAGTGAGTACCATAAGCAAGATGGACTGCAGATCGGATACACGGTAAAAGAAATGGCGGACCGTGTAGAAATGGTGCTCAGAAGTACAGGAACTACTGAGTTGTTTGCTCCGCTAGTTTACATGATAGGGCATGGTGCCAGCAGCGCAAATAATACCCATTATGCAGGGTATGACTGTGGAGCGTGTTCAGGGCGGCCTGGATCTGCCAATGCAAGAGCTTTTAGTTTCATGGCTAATCATCGTGGAGTTAGAGATCTATTAAAGAAGGGAGGCATTGACATTCCGGATAGCACCGAATTCATCGGTGGATTGCATGATACTACGAGAGATGAATTCAGATTCTTTGATGAAGAATTATTGAATACTGAAAATCAAGAGGCCCACAAAAAAAATGTTAAGGTCTTCGAAAAAGCACTTAGGGTGAACGCTAAGGAAAGGTCCCGAAGGTTTATGTCTATCGACACCAAACAACCAGTAGAACTGATTCATCATAAAGTGAAAGAGCGCTCGGTTTCATTGTTTGAGCCCAGACCAGAATTGAATCATGCTACAAACACTTTGTGTGTGATCGGGAGGAAGCACATCAATGATCATCTGTTTCTTGATCGGAGGGCATTTTTAAATAGCTATAACTACGAGCTGGATCCTGATGGAAAGTACCTGCAAACGATTATTAATGCCGCAGCACCAGTTTGTGGCGGCATCAATTTAGAATACTACTTTTCTAGAGTAGATAATGAAAAATTGGGTGCGGGATCAAAGCTTCCTCATAATGTGATGGGACTGATTGGCGTAGCAAATGGATTTGAAGGTGACCTTAGACCGGGGCTACCGATCCAAATGGTGGAAGTACATGATCCACTCCGATTGATGATAGTCATAGAACACAATCCGGAGGTAGTTCTTAAAACGATCCAAAGCTCGGAAGCAACCTATGAATGGTTTATCAACGAATGGGTGATTTTGACAGTCGTCAATCCCTTAGATGGAAAAGTTTATCGTTTCGCTGATGGCAGCTTCAGTCATTATGATCCAATAAGCAAAAACCTGGAAGCAGTGGTCATCGAAGATCTCAATTCAGCAATTGAGTCTACTCATGAAAACTTACCTGTGTATTTACTTAAATGAGAGAAATGATGATTAATATATTACCCATATTTCTAATTATTCCATTTCTTGGATTTTTAGCTAGCGTATTTGTTCACAGAAGGAATGAAGTGCTTCATTCGAGAGTTGCGTTTGGTACTGCCGGTATTCAAAACATATTAGCCATCGGTTTTACTTTATACTGGGCTTTTTCGGGAGGAAAAGCGCTGAATATCAAAGAATTTGTGATTTACAGCACTCCAAATTATGAATTCTTTGTGGATTTTTATTTTGATCGAGTAACAGCTGTTTTCCTTGTGGTGGGATCTGTTCTTACTTTCCTGATCACCTTATATAGCCGTTACTATTTACATAGAGAAGAAGGTTACAAACGGTTTTTCAACACGATCCTCTTTTTCTACTTGGGGTACAATATTATTATCCTCTCAGGAAATTTTGAGACGCTATTTATTGGTTGGGAAGTGCTGGGCTTATCATCCTTCCTTCTAATTGCTTTTTATAGGGATCGATACCTTCCTGTGCGTAATGCCTACAAAGTATTTTCAGTTTACAGGATTAGTGATATAGCGATGATACTGGCCATGTGGATGAGTCATCATCTATGGCATCATAATGTGACCTTCCTGGAGCTTAATAATTATGACATGGTCGATGCTGAGGTACAAAGTCATTATGGAATGAGTTTGTTCATTTCACTGATGATCCTAATCTCCGCCAGTGTCAAGTCGGCTCAGTTTCCGTTTTCATCCTGGCTGCCAAGAGCCATGGAAGGGCCAACTCCCTCAAGCGCTATTTTTTACAGCTCACTTTCGGTACACATTGGCGTCTTTTTTTTACTTAGAACATTTCCTTTTTGGGAGCATCAGGAAGCCTTTAGATGGATCGTTGGGATTGCCGGTTTTGGTACCAGTATTATAGCAACGTTCATAGGAAATGTACAAGCAACAGTCAAATCACAGATTGCCTACTCTTCTATTGCTCAGATCGGGCTTATTTTTATTGAGATTGCTTTAGGCTTTGAAGTAGTAGCGTTGATACACTTTGCAGGTAATGCATTTTTGCGAACCTATCAGTTACTGGTATCTCCATCCACAGTTACTTACATGATCCGGGAGCAGTTTTATACGGCGCTTCCAAAGGAACTTGAGCGAACAGGCTTTTTCAGAAAGCTATTTAATTCAATCTATGTTTTCAGCGTTAAGGAGTGGAATTTGGATACACACCAATTCAGGTTTCTATGGAATCCATTCAAGAAGATTGGTAAAGTCTTTTACTTCCTAAATAATAGAACAACTGCTTTTATCCTGGTTCCTGCCTATTTGATTGCCTGTTTTGTTTTGATGGAGGGAAGTATGTCTGAAGAAACCCTTCATCTGTTTCCACATGTCCTTGCCTTGGTTGCAGTAGTGCTCTCTTTGAGATCATTTACTGAGCGTAAAAGCCCCGAATACAGTTTTTCCCTGGTTGCTTTCAGCCATTTCTGGATAGCATTAGCTGTTTCTTTCAATGAACATTTTAGCTTTTCTCATACTCTGATTTATTTATCAGGTGTAGTCGTGTCACTTGTCGTTGGTATTGCTGTTTTGAATCGATTGAGAAAAACTGAAAAACCTGTTGATCTGAACGGGTTCTATGGGCATATCTACGAGCATAAATGGCTGGCATTTATGTTTTTGTTGGCAGCTCTTGGGTTAGCCGGCTTTCCGGTCACGCCAACATTTTTGGGCGAAGACCTGATCTTTAGTCACATTCATGAAAATCAGATTTGGCTGACATTTTTAGTAGCGCTATCGGCCATTTTTAGTGGGCTTTCAGCCATCAGGATTTACATCCGACTCTTTCTGGGGCCTCACGTGAAAAGTTACCATCAGGTTGCTCATCGCTCATCATAAACTCAGAACATCATGAAAAAAATCATATTACTTATTGCAGATGGCTATCGTCTCGAATCCGATAACACGATTCAACTCACCGCACATCTAAGATTTTCAAAAGCAAATAATTAAAAACAATGAATACTTTATTTGATAAAAAACCGCTTACCGGATTTGCCGGATTAAAAGCTCACTGGAAAGACGATCTGCTTTCTGGTTTTATGGTATCATTAATTGCGCTACCCCTTTGTTTGGGAATCGCGTTAGCTTCGGGCGTTCCACCTATGGCAGGACTGTTGGCTGCAATTGTTGGCGGTATGCTAATGTCTCGAATCACCGGTTCTTATGTGACCATCAGTGGTCCTGCCGCCGGGTTGATTGTTGTAACACTAGGGGCAGTAGAATCTATGGGAGGTGGAGACCCACTTACCGGATACAAATTTGCATTGGCTGCAATTGTGGTTGCCGGACTTATTCAGCTGATTTTTGGCCTGTTGAAAGTAGGGAAGTTGGGCGATTTTTTCCCGTCAGCGGCTGTACACGGAATGCTCGCGGCGATAGGTATAATAATCATAGTTAAGCAGCTTTTTGTTGCCATGGGTACCAAAGCTGAGGGTGGAGGACATGGACTTCTTCATACCATCACTCAGATACCAGACGCTTTTGTAACTATGAACCCGGAGATCGGACTGATTGCCATGGTCAGCTTGTTTATTTTGGTGGGGCATCCAAGAGTAAATTTCAAACCAATCAAAATGATTCCGGCACCTATGTGGGTCATTATAGTGACTATCCCATTGGCACATCTATTTGACTTATTCCACGAGCATCACTACAATCTGGTAGGTAATGATTATGTGGTAGGTCCGAAATATTTGGTGCATTTACCTGAGAGTGTTATTGATGGAATTGTTTTTCCTGATTTCGGTATGATCGGGTCAGGTGTTTTCTGGATAGCAGTAATCAGTATTTCATTAGTTTCCAGTATTGAATCGCTGCTGAGTGCTGCCGCGGTAGATACTCTTGATCCATATAGAAGAAAATCTAATCTTAACAGAGATGTAGCAGCCATGGGTGGTGGTTCTGCCATTTCCGGATTTTTAGGTGGATTACCGATGATCTCAGAGATAGTCAGGAGTTCGGCAAACATTGGAAATGGAGGTAAAACGCAATGGGCGAATTTCTTTCATGGCGGCTTTCTCTTAGTTTTTTTACTTTTTGCGAAACCAATCATCGAGCAAATTCCGCTCGCAGCTTTGGCTGCAATGCTGATTCACGTAGGATTTCGATTGGCTTCACCCAAGGAGTTTATACATACCAGAGAGATAGGCAAAGCGCAGCTGGTCATTTTTGTTTCCACCATTGTGATGGTACTTGCGACTGATCTGCTGATAGGCATTGCTACAGGCATTTTGGTCAAATTTGTTATCCACTTGATCTATGGTGCCCCTTTGAAGTATTTATTTCGATCCAACTTTGATTATGAGGAAGCCGACAAAAAAACCGGAATCATTCATCTTCGCCATGCAGCCATTTTTTCCAACTACTTGTCACTTAAAAAGGAGATTGAAAGTCACAGAGATAAAGATCACCTAATAATAGACTTTAAGGACGTGAATTTGATTGATCATACATTCAGAACACATCTCCATGAACTTGTTGAGGAATGGAAAAAGCTTGGAAAAGAAGTTGAGCTTAAAAACGAATTGCATCTCATTCCAGTATCTGATCATCCGATGGCAGCAAAAGTTGCGAAAAATGGTAAGCTGGGGTATGATGAAAAACTAAGCAGTCATCAGGTAGAACTTCTTGATATTGCAAAATCGAATCAGTGGCATTTTGAATCAGGAAAGACCATGTCGTTCGAAGACTTTAAGGATTTCAGTTTTAGTCGGTCCGGAAAGATTAGTTACGCTCAGAACCTTCTTTCAGGATCATTTGAGGGCTATCGATTCGTTTTTTCTGAGGTGGTTTATGACACTGATCTGAGAACAAAAGCCGCCACCGATCTACTACCGGCATTGATTATAAAACCTGAAGAGAGTAATGCTTCATGGCCTGTTTTCACAATGGAAAAAGAGGGCTTTTTTGAAAAAGTAGCGGATTTGGCTGCAGGCAAGGATATTGACTTTGATGATCATCCGATGTTTTCTGACAAGTTTCTGCTCAAAGGTCCGAAAGAAGATGAAGTGAGAAAGTTTTTCAAGCCTGCATTACTCCAACTCATTGAATCAAACCCGATCTATCACCTGGAAAGCAACGGTAGCAAATTGATCATCTATCGATTCGATAAGAAGAAAAAGGAAAAAGAAGTAGCTGAACTGATACTCTTTGCCAAACGCTTAGTGTTGACAATTGATAAATATTAGTAAGCAGTATACTGCTTGGAGTTAAGTTGGTGGATAGGTAGCCGGGTCATCTCATTGTTTGAAATTTGAGCAACTTCCATGAGAATGATCCGGTTTACCTTTTATCCTTTCAGGCAGCCTTGGAATCTGCCACTTTTTCAATATGAATTTGTGAGTGAATGGAGAGTTTAGAGTCATCAATGACTTCTAGGATTTGCTCTCTCATCGCTTCTAGTTCTTTTATTCTATTGATCGAGTCTACGTTCTCAGTCCCAAACCGTACTTTATCGCTAAATATTCGTCTATTGTGAAACTGAATTTTTCCATCAATCAGGTAAAGAAGAACCTCTTTAGCTTCCTCTGCCTCAAAAACACCTTTTATTAAATCGAACTGTTCTGTTTTCATAACTATACAAGTTTTTGTTTTCACAAAGGAACAGAGAAAAACTCATAAGTTTTTATTTATATTTTTTATCATATACATAAACAATCGTTATGAATAAAAGATGGAGTTATATACCTGAAAATCTATAAATCGGCTCTAGTTGATCGATGTTAGAGTATTGGCAGTTCAGATCAATGATTTTTCCATCTTCCAGAGAATACACCCATCCATGGATTTCGAGTCCTCTGTTTTTCCAGGCTTTTTGTACGATAGAGGTCTTGGCCAAATTATGCACTTGCTCTACTACATTTAACTCAACCATTCGTTTTTCACGAGCTTCCGGATCTTTTATCTGATCTAGCTTTTCCTTATTTACCTGGAAAATATCCTTGATGTGCGCAAGCCATCGGCCAACGAGCCCGACATATTGCGTATCCATAGCAGCCTTCACACCGCCACACCCATAATGTCCACAAACAATAACATGCTTCACATGAAGGTATTCAACAGCATACTGCAAAACGCTAAGCATGTTTGTGTCTGAGTGAATAACCTGATTGGCAATATTTCGGTGCACAAAAATTTCACCGGATTCGGTGCCGGTGATTTCATTGGCAGGTACTCGACTATCGGAGCAACCAATCCAAAGAAATTCCGGCTTTTGTCCTTTGGCCAGTCTTGTAAAATATTCAGGGTCAAGTTTAAGTTTTTCCTTGATCCATTCGTCGTTTCCTTTAAACAGTCGGTCGTATGATGCTTTCATAAATTTCTATTGTACTTAGAGTTATTTCACACTAAAATAACGATAGTCTGAAGTACATAACAATATTTTAGCGATTCAGGTGTGAATAAGCTTTTGTTTTATGTTCTGAATGCTGCATTAACCCCATCAAAAGCCAATTTTAACACCGCACCATTAGCGGCTGATATTGGGCTGCATACAAATAAGCCGGCTCGCATTTGCGAGCCGGCCTCAGAAGCAAGTAAGATAATAATTATGATAAATGATCAAAACCCTACTTCCGATTCTCCTTCGATTTCACCACGTGATTTTCTCGCACGGGCTACCGCCATTATTTCTGTAGTGATAGAGTTCATTTGATTGATCAGGGTGTCATGAACACCCGGTTCAGTCTCCTCAAGTATGGCTAGTGCATCCAGTAAGATGTTTACATGAGGTGTGGTTTTGCTTTTAGCCTCTTTTAGTGTAGGATAGTTCTTTAGCGTATCCTCATTTAGCCTGTTGTTATAGATGGTTACAAAGTCTTCTTGAGCCTGCTTCAGTTCTTCATACAGTCCATCGGCATGCATAGCTGCAAGTGCTGCCAGGTTTTCAGCTTTGTCTAGCTCGTCAAACAATGCTTCCATTTTTCCGCTCTGCTCCGTATAGCCAAGCAAGTACAAGCGTGTACCTGCTTGCTGAATAATTGGCCAAATCTGTGCATGTGCATCTTTTAAAGTTTGACTTGTGCGCCGCTTGTAAGCATCTATTAAGTCCTTAAAGCCGATGAAAAGATCGTCTCGGGCAGCATCAGCTGCAGCCACATCATCTACAAGCTTATTTACACGCACAGCTGTAATAGCTTGATTTAGTTGTATGATGTCATTGGTAATTAAGCCTGTGATTCGTGCTATGAATGGATCTGTAGTAGAAAGATTGGCATTAATTGCTACATACTTATTCGCTGTTTCAGCGAGTTCGGCGGGCATGAGGTAGCTGGTTCTAAGTTTTTTAATCATGAAAGTGTGTTTGATAAAACAATAATTGAGGCCAATGATAGGGTGGAGCTAAGCGTAAAACCTCTTCGATTTGATGAAAAACGGTTTTGTATACCAGAAGTACACGTATTCTAGCACAGATATCTGATTTGGAGGAAATTTGAGCTGTATTTGACTAAAAAGGCTGAAGAAATGAGGGAAAGAAGAATCTTAGGCTACTTCAGATGAATTCGTGAGAAACGAGAGTTTTTCTTGAGTTATTCAGGTGATTTACTCTAAAAAAAGAATGGCGCGGAGTTATTGGGATGATTGGGGGGGGGAGAAAGTTGGCGAAGAGTTCTTCTAATTGATTTAGTCATAGTTCTCCAACTCAAGGCTTGTATTGGCAAATTGTTGAATCCAAAAGCCATGCTTTCTTCCATTACTATAGTTTACGTCTTCAGATCGTATTTCTATAATATTTTCTTTGGCTCGCTCATTTATTGATATCAAGGCTGATTTGATAGAATCTGTGCTAATATTTCCAAGATGTTTTTTTGACATAAGATGAGCTTTTAGTCTTTCATTTTTTTTTGAATTGACGTGGAACCCATGATCCTTGGTTTCTAATTTAAATAGTACTCTAAGGTCTGCAGTATCCAAAACAATGAAACCATTCTGATAAGCCTTTTCACCTCTTGGCATTAATTCATCTTCAACAATTAGTACAGCTCCTTTTTCTGATAGCAGTTTTTGAAGTTTTGCCTTTCCTTTAAAAATTGAAATCCACTCTTTTGTTTCAATTTCATGAAGCACGTTGCATAAAACAGCGACATCAAATGATCCTGCATCATGATCTTTGAAGATGCTGGATATCTTATTATAATATCTTTTTTCAGACGATCCGTATACTACTTCGACAGAGTTGCAACATTCAACTTTGAATTCCTTTGAGGGATCATATGCGATATAATCTAAAAAATCTGTTATATCAGCTCCTTTAGTTGATTCATGAATATTTGCAAGAAGTCTACCTTGACCCGCACCAAAATCCATGATCTTTATTTTATTCTTTTTCTTACCAATTAGTTTTTCTAATTCTTCTTTAATTTGAAGTACTTGTTTATCGTCTTTACCTGTCATCAATACATCAGGATGAAATAGAGATTCATAGGCAAATTGGTTTAGGGACATAATCCCGGGAAGGCTTATGAAATCCTGAAGTTTGTATAGCCGATCGTCATCGCCGAGCAAACTCTCGAGAACTTGTTCAGGAATATTTCCAGCATAAGACACTTTTCCTTCTTCTACAAAATGAATAGAAGAAGATTCAAAATGTGAGAGAAGAGCAATAGAGTGGGTAGCAATCCACAACTGACCGTTAGGGATATTATCAATGATTTTATCAACCACATCTAGAATTGCAGAAGGGTGTAGATGATTTTCAGGCTCATCCATGAATAGAATGATGTCATTTAATGAGGCCCCTTGAGAGTGAATAGCGACACATAGTTGCAGCAATACCTTTTGCCCATCGGAGAGTTTGGCGTCTCCTAAGTTCATGTTGAATAAAGTAGGTTCTCCCTTATCATCTCTGGATAGTTCTACGTCAAGAAAAGTCTCTAACAAAACTTGCATCCTTTCATAATTTTCTTGATGAAATTTTCTTGCAGCACTGTCTCCAGTATAGTTTGGATGGGTAGATTCGAACCATTTTTGTTGCAGAGTACGTAGTTGAGCTAGTGTGGAATCTGCCAATTTTGATATGCCGATTATTTTTGAGTTCCCGGCATGACTCTCTATAGTACCAAGAGTGAGACTTCTATAGTCAGTTAGATGTATATTTTTTGGTACATATCTAATAATCTTGTAATCATTAAAGAATTGATTAGTAATTATTAGGTTCCAATTATTTCGAACTTTTAAACTTTCTATATCATTTAAATGTTGTTCGATTACTTTCTCTAGTGAACTTATTCTTTCAATTTTGGGATTTTCTTCATTTTGTCTGTGAGCTTCAATTTTTTTCTTGCTTACATCAATAGCTTCAGACAATTCATCAATGGATTTTCGATTATTTTCGATTTCAATTTTTTTTGGCTTATCCTTAAAATGTTCTTGAATTAGATTTAAGATCCTAGACTTTCCTGAGCCATTCTTACCAGCAAGCAAGACTACCTGCCCTAACTTCTCCATTACTATAGGCTTTAAGCCATTATTTATTTTTTCTTCGGGGATATTTATTGATGTAATACGCATACTTCAATATACTACCATCCCACTAATTCCCCATAAAACTACTTACGTTGTACTCAATTTCTCTGTAAAGTAAAACTGTGACTTAGCGGAGTGCAATAAAATCACACAACCAAAATCGTGGGTAAATAGGTGGGATTACCCTCTAATTAATTAAAAGGCAGTGATACCCGAAACGTAGACCCATATCCCGGATCTGAAGTGGCCACAATACTTCCGTTGTGATCGGACACAATCTTGGAAGAAATCGCAAGACCCAGCCCTGTGCCTTGGCCTGCTTTTTTTGTAGTGAAGAATGGATCAAAGATCTTATCCAATACTTCCGGTGATATGCCACTTCCATTGTCGTCAATGATGACATGAATGGAATGCTTATCCACCTGCGTGCTTATCACTATTTTGCCCTGATTAGGAATTGCCTGCATGGCATTTCCCAGTAGGTTCAAAAATACCTGGTGAAGCTGCCCGGAGTTTCCCCTGACAAGGTGCTGCTCACAGTAGTTGGTTGCAATGTCGATGCGTCCTTTTGATTTATGTTCAAGAATATTGAGGCAGTTGTCGATGAGTTCGGGTATACTGCATTCTTCGGTTCGATTCTGCGATTGGTGGCTAAAGTGATTTAAGCTGTTCACGATTCTGTTCAGCCGCTTCAGCCCTTCATCCATGATTTCGAAAAAGTTCTCATTTTCTTTCAGGGTTTCTTTATTCAAGTTTTGTTTCATGGTTTCCAGACTGCCTTGAATAAAATTGAGTGGGTTTTTAAGCTCATGATTGATCCCGGCACTCATCTGGCCGAGAGAAGCCATTTTCTCCGAATTGATCAACTGACTTTGTGTTTCTTTCAGTTCCTGAAGCGCGCCTTCAAGCTTCTTTTTCTCCAGAAGCTGTTTTTTGTGTGCATGATCTTTATTCCGGATTACCACGATGAGCAAGGTGATGGTCAAGCTCAGCGAAACAATCACATGGATCCGGTCACTTAACTGCGCCACCGATTCAGATACCACGATCTGATAGAAATAATACCTGGGCAACAAGATGCAACCCAGAATCAGCAGAAGTGTGATTAGGAATGAGATAAAGAAATACTTTTTTTCCTGACTGAAATCAAAAAAGAATACATAGCCAAGAAGAATAGGGAAGTAGATTGTAAGTATGGCCTCACTCAAGGTGTATACATGATAGGTAAGGAATACGCTGAAAGAAGCGATACCCATAAGAAGTACTTTAGCAATCCCCAGCCTGCCATTACTATTCAGGCCATAGCTTAGAAGGCTGACTATCATGAAGGCTAATGAGATAAGAATAGTGCGGAAACCCTCTGCATAGACACCATAGAGCGCATAGAATAGATATAAAAAGGAAACAATCAATGCAACACTATTCGTGACCACAATGTGTTGTTTCTCCTCCAGAGTCAGAGATTTATTAAGTCCTCTTCGAATAAGCTTTTTAAATAGATTCAATCTGACGGAGTGTGGTGATTTTGCAGGCCTCAAGATAAAAAATAATCCACTGATTTTTATCAGATGATAATCATTTTAACACGCTACTATTTTATGTAAATCTATCTGGATACCGCACGTATCATCTCCTTCGATTCATCTTCTAAATTCACGAAATTGATCTTCTCCATTCGGTCAACTTCCAAGCTGTAGAAATCAAATTCTTCCACCACCTTTCCGGTCAGTTTGTAGACGCCTTTGCCACGAAAAGGATGTCGAGCGACAGAAGGAGGAAAGTGCACTGTATCAATGAATTGTCCTTCGCGATCAATGAAGGTTCCGAAACACATACGCTTACCGTTGGACGTGCCGGTGTTTTTCACCGTGACCAGATAGCCGAGCATTTCCACGCGTTGGCGAAGGTGATTGGGCAGATCTTTTGCAAGCACCCCAACACTATCTGTTGCAGTCATATCAAATGGGTTGCATAGCGGGAAACCCAGTAAATCCATCTCGTCCAGGGCATCTTCTCTTTTATCGTAATAGAGAGGAGGAAGCGTCCATTGCTTGATGGGAACTTTGAATAAACCATTTTTAGCACGACTCACACCTCCGCCCATCGAAAAGTGTACTTGCCATAAAATGTCTTTTTTAGAACCAAAAGCACGCAATGCTCCCACACGAACCAATAGCTTGATTTGCTCCAGAGAGATAGCTACCCGATCGGTGAAGTCATCCAAATCCAGAAAGGCTCCATTCTTTTCCCGCTCAGCAATAATCGCATCGATGGTAGTATGATTCAGATCCTTCACCATGCCGAACCCGAGATAAATGGTCTGTCCAAAAATCACCGTCAACCCCTCACTGTGGTTGACGCACGGGGCTTCTATCTCCGCTCCATTCATACGTGCTTCGTGCACATAGAATTCGGTACGATAAAAGCCACCTCCGTTATTGATGACAGCCACCATGTATTCCAGCGGATAGTACGTTTTGAGATACAAAGCCTGATAGCTCTCTACGGCGTAGGAGGCCGAGTGGCCTTTGGCAAATGCATAGCCCGCAAAACTTTCAATCTGACGCCAGATATCAGCAGACAATTCATAGGTGTGACCCAGGTCTTTACAATTCTGAAAAAACTTGTCTTTTACCTTAAGAAACTCGTCGCGCGAACGATACTTACCTGACATGCCTCTGCGAAGCATGTCCGCTTCTCCCAAATCTAGCTTAGCAAACAGGTGAGCAACTTTGATTACATCCTCCTGATAGACCATCACACCGTAGGTATCGGGCATAATGTCTTGCAAGATGGGATGTGCATCTTTTCTACGCTCCGGATGGCGATACCGCAAGATGTACTCACGCATCATTCCCGATTTGGCTACTCCCGGCCGGATGATGGAGCTGGCTGCTACGAGCCCGAGGTATTCATTTACCTGAAGCTTGCGCATGAGCATACGCATGGCCGGAGATTCGATGTAGAAGCACCCGATGGCATCTGCCTTTTGGAGCCTATCGTTCAGCTTGGGATCGTCTTTGAACGATTTGAAATTGTGAATATCTACCTCGGGATCGTCAGGGCAATTGCGCTTGATCACGTCCAGAGAATCTCGGATTTTACCCAACCCTCGCTGACTGAGGATGTCAAACTTGAACAGCCCGACATCCTCAGCGATAATCATGTCAAAATGAGTGACTGGATAACCTTTTGGCGGAAGTGAAGTAGCAGTGAAATAATGAATGGGTTTGTCAGCGATGAGAATACCTCCTGCATGAATACTGAGGTGGCTGGGGAAGTTAGTAAGCCGCGCACCGTATCTGCGAATTAGCTGGCCGATATGGTCCAGGTCTTTTTCCTCTGTTTGTCCGACTTTTTCTATTTCATGGGGAGGGAGGCCAAACACTTTGCCCAGCTCACGGATGATGGCTCGGTTTTGAAATGTGCTATAAGTAGCCAAAAGAGATACTTGCCCTTTGTCGCCAAATCGTTCGAAGATGTAACGGGTAATGTCATCCCGGTCTTTCCACGAAAAGTCAATGTCGAAATCAGGCGGATTTTGCCTGAATAGGTTGATAAATCGTTCGAAGTAAAGATCCAGCTCGATCGGGTCTACGTCCGTGATCCGCAGGAGGTAGGCGGCTACACTGTTAGCTCCGCTACCTCTCCCCACGTGGTAGTAACCTTGTGAGCGGGCGTATTCAAGGATGTCCCAGTTGATGAGAAAGTAAGAAACGAACCCCTTCGATTTGATCATGTTGAGCTCCATATCCAGTCGATCGAGGATTTTCTGATCCGGGCGATCGCCATAGCGATATGATAAAGCTTCATGGCAGAGCTTGGTGATCATCTGCATGTCTTCTTCCTCCGACCCGGAATACACCTTCAGGTTTTGATGGTTGATGGGATCGTTGAATTGAAACTCGATGGAACATTGCTCCAGCAATTTTTTTGTGTTCACAATGATTTCCGGATAGTCCTTATAGGCCTCAAAAAGCTTTCCTACCGGATGCATAACATCATTTGGATCACCTTCTTCTTCTTTTGGAAGCCTGCTCAAGAGCATATTTTTGTCGATGCTTCGAAGCAAGCGATGCATATTAAAATGGATCTTATTGTCTTCACCACCGCGGAATGAAACCGTCTGCAAAATCACCAGTTTGTCCAGCTTGTTCTTCCACTTGGTCATTGGCAGTTTGATGATGTCCTGCGGACGAATGCCTAGAAATTCATTTTTACGAAGCTTTGAGCTGAATGAAAAATGGAACGGATAGATCGTAAAGGCATGCTTGAATTTTGGAGCTCGGTCAGGAAAGTTCTCTTTTTTTTGTAAGTGTATAGAGAGGTATTCGTTCAGTTCCTGAAAGCCTTGATTGTCTTTTGCAATCCCAATAAATTTTTGCTGAGCACCATTTCTAAAGTCGATTCCAAGAATGGGACGGATATCATATTCGGTAGATAAGCGAACAAAGTTGAGGCTTCCCGCTGTAGAGTTGATGTCTGTCAGTGCCATTTCTCTGATGCCGCACTGTCTGGCGGTTCCCAATAGCTCATCTTCGGATAAGGTGCCGTATTTGAAGCTGTAATATGTGTGTGCATTGAGGTACATTTTTAACACACTTGTTGGGGGATATAAAAGAAAAATAAGAAATCGTCATTTCTGTGAATACAGGAATCTCTATATCTACCTCTTTGAGTAAAGAGGTATCCGAGACAAGCTCGAATATGACGTGATGTTTTTCTTTTAATCATTGGCCTCTTTCACTTTAGATATGCTCATGTCACCTTTGAATGGATTGAATGTACGGATCGCATTCACTCCCAAAGCTTTGGCTCTCACAATGGACCGATCGCCATGTTTTTGTCTGAGCCAATCCATTTCTTGATACAGGTTGATGATTTCGCCTGAATCTTCAAATAAATTGATCTGATAATTGCCATGTACCAGGCTGCTGAATCTCACACCAACGAGTCTGACCAATAACCTTCTATCGTAGAGTTTTTCAAACAACTCAATCACTCTTGGTATCAGTATATGATCAGCAGAAGTATAAGGTATGCGTACTTGTTGTGTGTAGGTATTAAAATCTGAATAGCGGATTTTCACAGCGACACAAGCGGTTAGCTTACTTTCCTGTCGCAGTTGATAAGCCAGGTGCTCGGTCATGGCCAGAATGATGTTTTTGAGTCGGGTGATGTCTGTAGTGTCCTTATTGAAAGTTTGTTCCGTAGAGATGGATTTTCGTTCAGAATACGGTATAACAGGCGAATGATCAATCCCATTGGCCTTTTCCCACATGGCAGCTCCATTTTTTCCAAAAATCTGTATCAACATATCTTTTGGCATCTCCTGTAGGGTATGCACCTTTCGCACACCCAGTCCTCTCAGCGTTTGCTGGGTTTTGCTGCCGATCATGGGAATTTTCTTTACGGATAAAGGAGCCAGAAACGACTTTTCAGATCCGGATTGGACCCAGATTTTATTATTGGGTTTCGCTTCTCCTGTAGCTACTTTAGAAACTGTTTTATTGATCGATAGACCAAAAGAAATAGGAAGATGAGTTTCCTTAATCACTTTTTCTCTTAGCTCGGAGGCCATTTTATAACACCCAAAAAAGCGATCCATACCCGTCAGGTCAGCATAAAACTCATCAATGGAAGTTTTTTCAAAGACAGGAACATGCTCCTTGATTATTGCCGATACTTCCATGGAAAATTTTGTGTAATCCACGTGGCTACCTTTAATCACGATCGCTTCAGGACATAGCTGCATAGCCAGCCGCATGGGCATAGCTGAATGAACACCGAACTTCCGAGCTTCATAGCTGCACGCCGCTACCACACCACGATCACTTGATCCACCGATCAATATGGGTTTACCTTTCAATTGACTGTCCCGCAACCGTTCCACAGACACAAAAAAGGTGTCTAAATCCAAGTGCAAAATGAAGGAATTGATCATGAGTCAAAATTACTAATATTTTTAGTAAAATGTACCTCGGGATAATTATGTTGTTCGTCTAGTCAGTACTATGACTTATCTAATTGCTTGTATGAACCCAATGAAAATAGCTATCTTTCGTGCAGTCACCAGTCTCAAGAATGAAATATAGAAAAGGAATAATTTTTTTCTTTATAACGATTTTATTAAGTCATTATGCCATTGCGCAGACCAACCGTCAGCAGCAAATGGTATCAAAGACCTATTCAATCATTAAGAATATTGAGTGGCCAAAGAAAGAAACGCCGTTCAAAATCCATATCATAACTACTGATAATGGACTGAAAGATCATTTCAGATCAACCAGTCAAAATCAAACACTTGCCGGAAGAGATGTATCTGTAAGCTTCACAAGTTATGTGCTCATCCCGGAAGCTGTAGACGCTATTTTCGTAACTAACCAATACAATGCAACCATCCCTACATTGTTGGATCGAATAGGTGGAAAAGGCGTGCTTCTAATCACCGACGGGTACGATAAGCAACGCGATGTAATGATCAATTTTCTGAATGACGGCACTGGTGGAGTAACATTTGAAATTAACAGGGCGAATGTGACTAATCAGGGTTTAATCATTAAATCCGGAATGGATGATATGGGTGGTTCTGAAGTAGATGTAGCTAAGATATTTAAACAGGTGCGAGATTCGGTAAGAGCAATGGAGCTCCGTGCCGAAGCACTGAAAACACAATTTGATTCATTGAATTTTAATGTAGCAGCGGCATTGGGAATAATGAGGCAACAGCAGGCATTAATTCGGGCGAGAAACGAAGAAATAGACAGGAAACAAAAAGAAATAGACAAGCAAACCGAGGTACTTGACTCACTGAGAGTTGAGTTTGCAGAATCAGAGACACGTTTAATTGACTTAACAGCCACGTTGGATGAACGTGAAGACGAATTAAATGTGCTTGGAAAAGAGATTGATGCACAGAAGGAAAATGTGGAGGAAGGAAACAGGATTCTTGCCGAACAGACCAAGCGAATTGCAGATCAGAACGATGAAATTGCGCAGAGAGAAGAGCGACTGGATGAGATGTCCAACGTGGTAAACTCACAACAAAGTGCTCTTGTGTTTTTAGTTCTGTTTCTAGTCGTTCTTGTAGGCTTTTCATTTCTTATTTTCACTGCTTACAAAGCACGGAAAAAGGCCGCCAAAAAACTTGCCGAGCAAAAAGAAGACCTGGGGAGATTGCTCAATGAACTTCAGGAAACACAATCCCAGTTGGTTCAATCAGAAAAGATGGCTTCACTGGGTACCTTGACCGCCGGTATTGCCCATGAGATTAATAATGCTATTAACTTTGTTTATTCAGGTATTCACGTCTTAAGTGACAAGTTCACTGAAATACGTCCGGTTATATCGCACGTTACAGAGATTAAGAAAGATGATAAAAACCTTCAGCAATCCATAGATAAACTGGTGAAAGAACGAGAAGAAGTTGATTATGATGAAGCGCAAGGAGTGATTGATCAAATGATTACCAGTATTAAAGTAGGTGCGGAACGAACGACCGAAATTGTGAAAGGTCTTCGAACTTTCTCAAGAGCAGAAACCGAAAAGAAAACCCGAATCGACATTCACGCAGATATTGATGTGGCATTGTTGCTGCTCAATAGTAGACATAAAGACGCCATAAGTATCAACAAGAAATTGTCAGACCAGCACATGGAGGTGGATGGTTATAAGGGCCAGTTGAGCCAGGCGTTTCTCAATATCATTAGCAACTCTATTGATGCTGTAGCACCAAAGGGTAAGGATGGTAAGATTGATATTGAAACCTCATTTGATGGGAAGAGAGCCGAGGTGAAAATCACTGATAATGGCGTGGGGATGTCTGAGGATGAAATACAGAAAATTTTTGATCCATTTTTCACCACCAAAAAGATAGGAGCCGGGACCGGATTGGGACTGTCAATAACCTATGGTATCGTTGAACGACACGGCGGTACAATTGCGGTAAATTCTCAAATAAATGAAGGAACTGAATTTATTATTAAACTACCTTTAGCGAGCTAATATGAGTGAAACCAAGCCATCGCTTATTTACTTAGATGATGAAGAAATCAATCTCATTCTCTTTCGGGAGATGTTTAAGAAAGACTTTGATATTTTCACTACTACGTCACCTGATGATGCCATAGAATATGTGAAAGGACATGATCTGGATTATATCCTCACTGACCAATTGATGCCTGTGATGACCGGAGTGGAGTATCTCAAAGAGCTCAAAGAGCTTGGAGTTTCTGATAAGTCCATGAAAGTAATTATCTCCGGATTCACTCAAGAAGGAGAGGTGGATGAAGCACTTGAAACAAAGTTGATCGATAGTTTTGTAAGTAAGCCTTGGTCTTATCAGAACTTGAAGGACTTATTGCTCAGTAGACGAGGCTAATTCATCGAAATCAATTTGGTTGTTTTTCAAACTACATCAATATTGAGTTAAATTTGGTGCTTCAACCAGAGCAATGATTTTAAGGGAAATGAATAGTAACAAACCTGTGGTAATATACCTAGACGATGAAGAGATCAATCTTCTATTGTTTAAGGAGATGTTCAAAAAAGACTTTGAAGTTTTTACCACCACCTATCCCGAAGAAGCCTTAGAGTATTTAAAAAGTAACGATGTAGAATATGTCTTTACGGATCAGCGAATGCCAATCATGACTGGTGTAGAGTTTTTGCGTGAGCTGGAAGGCATGAAAATCACTGCAGCCCCCAAGAAAGTAATGATTTCAGGATATGCAGCCGAAGGCGAAGTGAGTAAAGCTATAGAGCAAAATCTCATTGATCGATTTGTTGACAAGCCTTGGACCTATCATGGTTTAAAAGAGGTTATAAGCGCCATTTAAGCGCTGATATTACAACTACATTTCTTAAAAAACCATTTCGTTTCAATCCGTGAAAGGTGTTAGATTACATCTTTGATTTAACCCACCGAACCTAACGGAATGAAGAACTCGTTTGCAATAGAAGCAATCACAGAGGAGGCATTGGATGCATTCAGAAAAACCACTGATCCAATAGCTGATAGCACTGTCCAAAAAATAATAACCTTAGGAGACGAGAAGTCAGTGAATGAAGTAATGATGCATCTTTTTAAGAACAGTTCGTTCGAAAAAGGGATGTTCGATTCGCTGGGAAGTGATTTGTCCGGTATACTTAATGAATATATAGAAACCACTAGACAGCTGCCTGAATGGGCAGATGCTGACAAGATAAAAGCTGGAGAGAAGCTGTTTTCTTTATATGGACCGGAAATATTCATGCTTCTCAATGTTAGCTCACTTCCGCTATGCTACACCTGTGCCAAAGGCGCTCAGGTCTTGTATGATACGGGTCGATTATTAGTACATAATAATGATATAGATCCATTAGCAAGAAGGCTGATGGAAACCGCACAGATGGTTGTAAATGTACTTTCCGAAGGCGGACTTTCTGCAAACGGAGGTGGTGTGGTTACGCTTCAGAAGGTCAGGTTAATTCACGCTTCAATAAGGTACTATTTGACGCATTCTGAAAAGAATTCTTTTGATGTAGCTAAATATGGCCAACCAATCAATCAGGAAGACCTTGCCGGTACATTGATGTCTTTTGGGCCTGTAATCCTGTCAGGGTTAAAGCGATTGAATATTTCTCTTACAGAGAAGGAGCAAAACGATTATATGCATTGCTGGAAAGTCGTAGGCCATTTGATGGGAATTAAGAAGGTATTGTTACCAGACACCTATGAAGAGGGTTTTGAATTGGCAACCAGGATATTGAAACATCAGTCTGAGGAATCTGAAGCTGGAAAAGCATTGACGGATGCATGTGTTCAGTTTATGAACTACCTGATACCCGGAAATGCCTTTAATGACGTTCCCGCGTATTTTATTGATTATTTCCTTCAGGATTTTTCAACGTCATCCAATAAGAATCTATCTGCATGTGCTGGTATTTCTGAAAGGAGCGATAGAAAAGACCGCATCTTACTAAGCGTGACCAAGTTCATCATTGGAAAGTTGAGTCACCTTGAAGAGCACAAGTTTGTGCAAAAGATATCATCCTACTTTAATAAGAAACTATTGGAAGGAATCATTCATCATTTCAACGATGGTAAAAATGTGCAGTTCTTTATTCCACCATCACTTCAAAAGGATTGGGGTTTGATAGATAACTGGAGCAACTCAAAGACATCACCAGCCATTCTCAAGCGACGGCTAGCTATACAAAAGAGAATTGACAATTAACCCAATAAAGCATGCAAACCACTGAAGTACCCGGATTAGATAAAAGAACGACAGTCGTCATTCTGGCCTCATCAGGCTTGCTGATTGGATGGTCTTTTGTTTCATCAATACTTGCGAGCGGACCAGTATCAGCCAGTATAATCACGTATGGGTTGTACCTTTTTTATTGGCTTTATGCGATCAAATTTCGCAATCCATTGATTCAGAGACTACTGGTTTTTGGTACCATTGCAGGGATATTGGAGCTTGTCACAGATCATTACCTTGTTGAAACTATCGATAGTCTCGTTTATCCTGGCAATGAATTGATGGTGTGGAGTTCTCCGATGTACATGCCATTTGCCTGGTCCAATGTCTTGCTTCAATTGAGTTTTGTTGGTGTGTTGCTTACCAAAAAGAAAGGATTAGTCATTGCTTCCATTCTTTTGTGTATCGCTGGAGGAATGTACATTCCGCTTTATGAGCATCTGGCAAAAGATGCCGGATGGTGGTGGTATCATCAGAATGTAAGGATGATTTTTAATGCACCACTTTACGTAATTGTATGTGAGGCATTGATTTCACTTTCGTTACCTGTTTTGATTCAATATGCTGAACGTCATACACTTACCAAAACAGTTTATTTGGGTATCGTAGAAGGAGTGTGGATTCTACTTAGTGCATACATTGCTTTTACGATCGCACATTAAAAGCTAGCTTTAAAATACTACCATTATGAATTTTGCTGGACTTGTAGACTTTTTCATTCATCCCTCATACCATGAGGATGCACTTAAGTTAAGAAAAGCACGACTTTTTGTCCGTTCTTGTCTTCTAACCAGCCTTTTTTCAAATTCATACATTTGGTTTAGCGTCCTATTTGAATATGATTTAGGTGTTTATTTAATGATCTTTAATGTGGCCGGGTTTGTTGCACTGGCTTTTTTGGTGAAAACCAAGATTCCGCTGTTGCTCATTTCTAACCTCTATATTCTGGTAGGTTCCATAGCCGTCTGCGTATTGACCTATTATTCCGGAGGTATTTGGTCGGCTGTTTACCCATGGATTATTTCAACACCTGTGCTTGCACTGTTAGTGGTAAATCGCAATTATGGTATTGCCTGGGGCATATTATCATTTCTGATAATGCTTTGGTTTGGTTGGCTGGAGCTGAAAGGGATAAAGCTTCCCATGGATTATAATACAGACTTGAAAGCGGAATGGTTTGTGTCAGTTTTGCCTGGCTTACTACTCATAGTTCTAGTCATTTCGGCTGTATTCGAATCGGTGCAAACCAATGCATTGAGGAATCTTCAGAAGCAAAACGAACAGCTTGAAAATCAGAAGGAAACCATAGCGGAACAATCTAAGAAGCTAGAAAAGCTCATTGACGACAAGGATCACATCATTCGAATATTGGCGCATGATCTTAAAAATCCTTTGGCGAACATCACCACGATTTCCAATATTTTAAAAGAAGAACGTGAAATTGATCAACAGAAGAAGTTTATAGCGATGATTGAAAAAGTGTCATCTCAAGCGCAGGGATTGGTAAACAATGTGCTGGATATGGCCACTATGGAAGATGGGGCTTTACGATTAAAGCCGGAAACGCTTAGCATTACGGAAGTAGTGAAGGAAGCAGTTGGTTCTTTATCTGAGCAGGCCAGACAAAAGCAAATTGAAATAGCTGTCACTGGCGAAGACTCTCATGTCTTTGTGGATCATATGTACCTCTCGTTGATATTTGAAAACTTGATTTCCAACGCACTGAAGTTTTCGCAAAAATCCCAAAAAGTAACAATTGAAATCTCGGTCGATACCAAGGTAGTAAAAGTGAAAGTGATGGATGAAGGTCCGGGTATCAAACCAGAAGAAGAAAATCAATTGTTCGAGAAGTTTGCCAAATTAAGTGCCAGACCTACCGGTGAGGAAAGTTCGTCCGGGCTTGGATTATCGCTGGTAAAACGATATACCGAACAGATAGGAGGTAAGGTTTGGTATGATCGTGAAGCTTCAAAAGGAGCAACCTTCGTTGTTGAATTACCAAAAAAATAGGCTTACTCTATCAAATGCTGTTCCGTGATATGCTCAACAACATCATCGATAAAACTCTTTTTTCTTTCTTTATTTTCTGCCGGATTGATAATCAAACTTGAAGCTCGCCAGACTACAGTTTCCTCATTTTCCTGATGCTTCTCTTTCAGATCATAAAGTGTAGCAATCATATAGTATTTCTCCGGTCGCTCATAATAGTTGGAATTGTAAGTATGGAATGATCTTCTTCTGAAATAGATTTTCTTGAACTTACTATAGTCCTCAGGCATCATATAGGACTCATCATTTTCATGCAATATCTTGATGACCAATACGGCATCTACTTTGTTTTCTTCGATAAGGCTTGTGATACTATCCTGGTTGTGATCTAGTTCGGTTACTTCCTGAGGAAAAATTTTTAATCCTTCGACGGCATGAAATCCTGATTTCTCCAATTCAGTTACAGCTTCATTTTCATAGAATTTACGACTCTCTAAGTCATGTGAGAGGCCAACTACCACAAGCTTATTGAAATGTGTGCCTTCATACGGATCTCTTTTCCATTCATTGTCAAAATCTAAAGAACATGAAGTAAGAAAGGCAATTGATAGTAAATAGAGGTATCGGTGAATCATAATTGCAAAATAAGAAACGTTTTACTTTTGGTGACAATTTTACAGATAGGTAAACAAGATGTATACAGCATGGAAATAAGTTTGAAAAGCATCTAATAGGTTATATTTTTCTCAAATGAATCGAATATTTGTTGTCACTGTTTGGATACTGTCTTTAACGTTTAGTTATGGACAGAGCCTATTAGAAACGAAAAAATGGACTTCCTTTTTTACTGAAAGACCTTATTTGACAAAAGCGCAGAGTATTACAGATGAGACATTTTGGGAGATCGATGCATCCTACACGTATTATACCTCATACCCAGTTTTGCTGGTTTACGAGGGTGGTGGAGCAGTTGAAATCAATTGGTCATATAGTGGATTGCCTTCATTGATTGATAAAAAGAAGGCTTTTGAGGATATGGATTTTCAGCGCTATGAGAAGGAAAATATCGTCTATATCGTATTTGATGGATATCTATTCAAAAACCCTTTTGTTGGAAATGCGATAGACGGTGATTTTATGATTGTTTATGAGGAGGGGCCCATTAGTATTTACCGGGAGTATTATACCTCGCCGATCACTCGCGAAAACATATCTTCGGCTTTTGCCATCTATAAAGAAAGCCAGTTGGATGATACGTTTTATCTCGGAAAATTTGAAAAGAAAGCGGCCAAACTGGTGAATGACTACCCAAAGCTGGCGAAGAAGATCCAGGATAAAATTATTGGCTATAGAAATGAAGAAGATGATATCATACGAATAGCTCAGGAATACAATGCGCTAGTGAAAGAAAATAACCCGTATCGATACGAAGATCATTACCTCAAATTCTGGCAAAGAAAATTTTAATCCCAGACAAACTTCCACTTTCCATCCTTCTGACGCTTCCAGACAGTATGAAAAACACCCGTATCACTTGAGACATTTCCCAGTGAATCTCTTCTTGAGAAAACGTAATTTCCATAGGTATAGGCCATATCACCGGAATTTGAGACATCAATAAAGTCTGGCGTCCATGTGAGCGACACATTGGGATTCCGTTCGTTTGAATATGTGGCATCAAGAGCTTCTTTGCCAATGACTAATTCCCCACCTCTTAGCAGTGCGACTTCTTCTGCTGCGAAGGCTCTAAATGCTGGAGATATTCCTTTTTCTTGTGCCATTCGTGCAAAATCAGTTTCGACCTGCATTATTTCGTTTTTCCATGCTTCCATCTTTGATTGTTCAGCTTTTGGTGTGCAGCTTATCAAAGAGAGTGCGAAGAAGGCAATTGTGGATAGGTGTCGGCTATTCATATAATTGAGATTAATTTGTTAATGAGCTGTTAATCGTATACCTAAAAATCTTAATTATCGTAACTAGATTGATATAATTCAACCTAAAACTAATATGAATAGAATCCTGCTACTTACTATCTCTTATTACTTCTTAATGAGCAGTCTTATTGCACAGAACGAAGTAATCGCTGGAAATACCTTGAGAATTCGCTCAAATAACCTTGATCAAGAAATAGAACTACAGATTTACCTTCCCGAAAATTATGAAGAAGGGAAAGGTACTTATCCATCACTTTACATACTGGACGGTCAATGGTACTACATGAATGGTGTAGCGATCCAGGAGTCACTTAGAGGTGACCGTATAATGCCCAAGATGATTGTTGTGGCTATTAACATGGTAGATAGACCCTATCGATCTGAGCTCTTTAATCGATGGGATTCATTCATTGATTTCATTGAATTAGAGCTGGTGCCGTATGTAGATCAATCTTATCAGACGTCTGAAGAGCGCATCGTTTTTGGTTGGGAGAATAGCGGCTATCTCTCCAGTGAATTGATTCTAAGAAAAAATAGCCCTTTTCAATGTGCAATTGCTACTAGTGGTGCAGGAATTAATGGTGACTCTTTGGAGTTATTTAGCGCGGATAATGAACGGTATTTATTCCTGGCAGGCTCTAAGAAAGATATTTATTCCATCGACCAAACAGATAATGCGTCAGAGACATTAGAATCTATAAATCCCGAAGGGCTAAACTGGGAATACCGATTATTCAATGAAGAGGAGCACGAATCATTGGCGTACGCTTCCATGTATCAGGGACTTAAATTTTTCTACCACAACTACGGGTCGTTGGTTTTTAGTTCGATCGATGAGTTTTACGAAAAAGGCGGTTTGCCATATATGGAGAAATACTTTCTTGAGCGAGGTGAACGGTTTGATTTACCTTCTGAAATAGATGCTTCAACTAAAAATAGCCTAATATGGCTGGCTTGGAAAAGGGATAAGTTTGAAGCATTTGATACATTCATGAGAGAGTTTGATGATATTCTTTCCACACGGCGATATGCAAATGCTTATTGGCAAAACAGGTTGGGTCAGTATTATCTTAAATATAAATCTTTTGACGAGGCAATTCCCTTTTTCGAACGAGGAATCAACGAATATCCAGATGATCGATTCATGGCAGCCATGCACACTGGTTTAGGGTCGGCACACTTTGGGAAAGGCGATAAAAGACTGGCTAAGAAGCAATTGCTAAAAGGAATTGAGTTGGCAAAATCTTCAAATGATCCAAAGCTTACTGAGTATCAAAAAGAATTAGAAAGAATAAGCAGGTAAGACAGACTAACTAGTCGTTTTAGCCTATCACTTCAGATTCTCACCAAAGAAGGCGACCGTGCGGTCCCAAGCCAGCTTTGCTGCCTCTTCATCGTAACGTGCCGTGGTATCGTTGTGAAAACCGTGATTGGCATTTGGATACATATGTGCTGTGTATGTTTTACCGTTCGCTTTTAAGGCTTTCTCATAATCTGGCCAACCAGCATTCACACGCTTATCCAGTTCTCCAAAATGCAATAGGAGAGGAGCCTGAATATCAGGAACCATCTCTGCAGAAGGTTGTCCACCATAAAACGGCACTGCTGCTTTAAGTTCCGGCACTTTCACAGCCATCATGTTGGAAATCCACCCACCAAAGCAAAAACCCACAACACCGATATTACCGGAGCATTCAGGATGACTTTTCAGATAATCAAAAGCCGCAATAAAGTCCTCCAGCATCTCATTACGATCTCGCTCCCGTTGCATGGTTCTTCCATCATCATCATTTCCTGGATAACCTCCTAGGGGTGAAAGTGCGTCCGGAGAAATCGAAATGAAGCCTGCCAGCGCTGCTCTTCGTCCTACATCAGCGATGTGCGGATTTAATCCTCTGTTTTCATGGACAACAACGATTCCGGGTAATTTCCCCTCTGCATCTTTCGGACGAGAGAGCTGAGCTTTAATGGTTCCACCACCTTTTGGAGAAGGATATTCAATGGTTTCTGTCTTTAGTTTTGGATTGTCCTGATCAATCTGGATGACATCATAGTTGGGCATAATAGAACTCATGAGTGTTGTGAGTGTAAGTCCTCCAACCGCATAAAGAGAGATCTTTTCTATAAATTCTCTTCGTTCCATGCGGTTGTGCGCATAGTCATCATATAACTTGAATACCTGTGGGTCTATGTCTTTACGATCGATCTTTTTCATGCGCTTATCTTTAGGTTTTCTATTTAAAGATAAGCTTTAGTGGAGATTTAAGTTTTCTCCAAACTCAACCCCAGGCGATTCTGAACATAATCAATCTCATCTTCTGTAAGCCGTGCAGAACGTTTTTTGATCACTGAATTGACCTTGGCAAGGTCTTCATAGTAAGCTGCTTCAACTCCATATTCTTCTTTTTTCAACACAAAATCATACGGTCCTCGTTGAGAAATTAACTTTACAAAAACCGGGGCAGTTTCCACCGCCAGAAAAAGTAACATGATAAACCAATGAGCGGCCCAAATCGCACTGCTTTTTCTCGTCAATCGGTCAAGCGCTTCAATACGTGAAGCAAGCCCGGTCAGCTGACTTTTCTCTAGTTCTTGAAGTGCGGATTTTTCCTCCGATTCAATCTGTGCCAGTGTGTTTTCTTTTTCTGCTATTTGAGCGTTATTGGTTGCTTCTAATTCCTTAAGTTCTCCTTCTACTCTGTCTGCATCCGCTTTCTTTATTTTATATATGGGCCCAGCGTTGCGCCTTTTCGTTCCACCTGTTCCGTCAGCTTCTTCCTGGGCGATTCGACGCAGCTCATCTCTTTTTTCAGCTTTGGCATTGATTTCATTTTTAAGCATTAGAATTTCATCATTCAGGCGATTTCTTGTATCGATAAATCGCTCTTTCACTGTCAGTTCTTGTGCGGCAAGGTCTTCCTGAATCATAAGTGAAATTTCCGAATTCACTTCTTTTTCGAAAATCTTCAGCTCCAGAGGCTTGGCAATCACAATAGATATGATGATTGCTAAAACGATTCTTGGAGCAGCGCTCAACCATTCTTGTCTTGAATTTCCGTTTTTTCTCATGCTAGAGACAATGAAACGATCCAAATTGAAAATCATCAATCCCCAGATTATTCCAAAAAAGGATGCGGTGAGGTAGCTGTCAAATATGGTGTAAAGAGCATAACCTCCAGCAAGTGCGGCGAAGACACCTGTAAAGAAGATGGTAGCTCCAATGCCCACATATTTACTCGATTCGGAAGGACAGTTGAGGAGGATAGATTTGTTTACTCCGGCACATTGCCAGAAAAATTCTTTTAAGCGATTCATTGAAAATTCAACGCTGAGTCTTAATGAATGTTATATGAGGGGATAAATTCAACATTTACCCCCTCGAATAGTCCAATTTTTATTGTGGCCTACTTTGGTAATTGGCGTTAGCTAGTTTGGATGCGGATAAACCAAAGTGAGCTTTGATAGCATCGTAATCCGTGTAGTCTATTCTGCCGGAAAACTGTCCGGGAACAACCACCACTCTTGCGATCCAATTATCGGTGGTGATTGCTCCGAGTCCATCGAAATTTATGGTTCCATCTAAAAAGACGCTCACATCAAACTTGGTGAAATCATAGTTATATTGAAGCACACCATCACTGAAGTAAAGTGTTTGAGGCAGAGCCCTCCAAACCTCAGTTCCATCGCTGGTTACTTCCCATAGAAAATAAACCAGTGCTACATCAGAATCCAGCATAGTAAAGTCGTTTGGTAGATTCAAGAGAATACTATAGTCGGGAGCAGTAAAACTGAATTCATATTCGAAGACATAGCCTTCTTCACCGTCTACTCCGTCAATTCCGTCTCGTCCATCGTAGCCTCTAGGTCCTCTGGGTCCTTCATCGAAGTAGCATCCAGACAATGCCAGCATCAATATCGATAAGAGTATATATAACCTTTTCATAAGCAGTTCATTTTAGTGAAACATCTTGACCTTTTGGTCAGGTATAATTCAAAATGAATGCCAGAAATGAAATTGAACCTTAAGTAGCCCAAGGCCCTGATATGGTTTAGGCATAAAAAAAGCATCCATAATGTGTCGTATGAATGCTTTTTAGCAGATTTGATTTTTTAATAATCCATTACAGTTCGTGCGGCAAGATACCCATTGTAGAATGTAACATGAGACCTTTTGAATCGCTTCATCACTTTATCCAGCTTCTCCGCGTATTCATTTGCCTCACTTAAATATTCTTCTATTGAATGGTGAACCAGCTGCTTTGATAAGTCATAGGTTGGCTCCTTGTCAAGACTTAACTGATATTCATCCAGATTGAGTTTTACGTCATCTATTTGATCTTGTACGATTCCGTGTTCAGACATATTTTCAATGTTTTCCTCCATGAGATCAATCATGCTAATCACTTTCTCCAGGAATTGATCATAGGATAAACGGAAGTAATCAGAGTAATGGTTATTGGCTTTCTGCCTCAGAATTTCATCGCCAATATCATCGGCATAAGCCTCTAAGGTATCATCCAGAATATCCATCTTATCAGCGATTTGCTTCTTCAGATGGAGGATGTTTTGTCCTGTGTGAATTCTCGGTTCGTTTTTCAAAAGTTTCTCCACCGCCAGGGTTAGCTGATGTGCTTTGTTTTTATACTGATTGATAATCGGGATGCTTATCCAAATGGCAATGTGATCGTCAAGATAGGCGTTGGTTTGCTCAAGCATATCCAACTCCAGTTCAAGGGGCTGCTTTTCTAAAACTTCCATGCTATTAGTTTTCAACAAATATCTTTTAATAAATGATAAGTTTTATTTTAATTAAATTATGATATACATAAATTATTATTTATGTATAAAATTTAAAGATTACTCCGATCTCAAGCTATTCACAGGATTAGAAGTGGCTGCTTTTATGGAATGATAACTGACAGTGGAAATAGCAATAATTGTGGCCAGTAGGCTACCAAGGAGGAAAAAATACCAGGATAGATCAATTCTGAAAGCGAAATTTGAGAGCCACTCACTCATAAAATAATAAGCAATGGGAATGCCTGCTATAACGGCAATACCAACCAACTTTAAAAAATCTTTTGATAGCATCCCAACAATCGCATGTTCATGAGCTCCTAGCACCTTGCGCACTGCAATTTCTTTGACACGCTGCTCTGCAACAAAGGAGGAAAGACCGTACAATCCCAGGCAAGCGATGGCAATAGCCAGCATGCAGAAAATGATAATAAACTGGTTGAATTGCTCCTCGTCTTTGTAAGCTCCCTCAAAATAGTCATCCAAAAATTGGTAATTAAAGTCAGATGGAACATTCCAATCTGCCCACAGGTTTTCAATGCTTGAGAGAACTTCATTTGTCCTTTCCTCCTGAACTTTAACCATGAGTCTCCGACTTGGTGCGTGATGGATTACTAGAGGATCTATCGGTCGTTCCAATGAATGGTGGTGAAAATCTTTGGCAATTCCAATGACTACACCTTTCTTGTCTACAGCCCAGTCTCCACTATGGGTGGTATAGTACTCGATTGTTTTTCCTATCGGGTCTTTCCATGACTCGCCATAATCCCTGATCGCTTGTTCCCACGCACTTTCATTAAGTATAAATGCAGAACTATCGGTCGGGATATCTTCCGAAAATGTACGTCCAAGCACCATTTCTACTCCAAGCGCATCAAGTGTATTGTGACCTACATAATAGCCCAGCCATGCATCTCCATAAGGATCTTCATAGTCAGAAAAGCCTTCAAACTTATATCCCCAATAAAAGGCATTGTCTCCAGGGATTTGTCTGCTTGCCATCACTGATTTTACACCTTGAATGGATTGAAGTTGATCTTTCACAATGGGCCATTTACGCCGTAGGGCATCCATACTTCCGAAATGCATCACAATGGTATTTTCAGGTTGAAAGCCCAAATCCTTCTGCTTGACAAAAAGCATCTGCTTGTATACTACCATAGCACCAATGATTAAGGCGATCGAGATTGTAAACTGAAAAACGACCAGAGTTTTGCGCACCCAACCTTTACCACCTCGAGCATCATTGTTGCCAGATAAAATGGAGATAGGTTGGAATGAGGATAAAAAGAGTGCCGGATAGCTACCTGTAATCACAATAGTGGTCAGGATGAGAAATATCAAACCGACAATAACCGGAACAATATCAGTAAGTCCAAGCAGCAGGTCTACCTCCGCCAAACGATTGATTGGAGGGATGGCGACAAGAAGAATAAGAAGAGCAAGAACAACTGCAAGCAAAGTCATAATCGCGGACTCTGCAAAAAATTGAATGATCAACTGTTTCCTGAAAGCGCCCATCACCTTTCGAACACCGACTTCTTTTGATCGCTTAGATGCACGAGCAGTGGCCAGGTTCATAAAATTGATACATGCTATCAATAGAATGATGACTGCAATTGCTGAGAATATACGAACCTGATTAATGTTTCCGTGCGCTGTATAGTCCGACCTTAAATGATAGGATTCGAGATAGAGATCTTGCAGTGGCATATAATCAATGGTGATGGAGTCGGCCTCTGCATCGTAATATTTATTCCACATCTCCTGATACTTCTCTTCCATCAGTTCAGGATCGATACCGGGTTTGAGTTTAACATAGCTACCAATCCAGTCGTTTGGCCAGAGCTCCATGATATTGAGCGATTGATCATCGTACAGCAGCTCAAAAGGCAACACCATATTGAATTGGAGGTGGGAGTTGAAAGGAATATCTTCAAATACAGCAGTCACCTTAAACGGCATTTCAGTTCCGTTAATTACGTTATCGATCTTGAGTATCTGGCCAATCGGATCTGCCTTGCCAAAGAACTTCTCTGCGTGGGATTTTGAAATTGCTACACTGTTTTTATCAATTAGACAAGTGGTCTTATCTCCACGAATTAATGGGAAAGTGAAAAAGTTGAAGAAGTTAGAATCTACTACAATCAGGTCTTCATAGTAGACTTCATCGTTGGTTAATGAGACTTTTCGATCCGTTTTCCAAAAGTTGATGCGATTGAAGCTGGCGACTTCAGAGTAGTCTTTTGCATATGTGGGTGCAGCTTGGGCGTTGATGTAACCATAGACATGCTGCAAACGGTAGATATCCGCTCCGTCTTCATGAAACTTATCGTAGCTGGTCTCCACTTTGATAAAGAGGAAGATCATGAAAACACATGCCAGCCCAATACCCAATCCGCTGATGTTGATGAACGAATAGGATTTGTGTTTAAGCAGGTTTCTGAAAGCAACTTTGATGTAATTCTGCAGCATGCTGATTGAGTTTGTTGATTGATAAGTTCTTTCTGAGCGATACATGCGGGCGTAGCGAATGACTTCCAGGAGGTATATGAGGTTGGCATAGAGCTTTCCTCGCTCACGAAGGTTTTCCTGAAATTCTTCTGCAAGGTCACCGGATACTTCTTCGTAGAATTCCCGACTGATGAGTCGAGATAGGAGTGAGGCAGCAAATTTTGGAGGAGATACCTGTGGCATAGTTAGCTCAGTTTGGGCATCAATTGGATCATGTTTCCCCACAGAGCATCCCGCTTGGATTTAAGCGCTTCCAGTGCTTTGAATCCTTGTGGTGTCACTTCGAAATACCGCTTTCGCTTACCACCACGTTCAGGTGTAGATTCACCAAATGTGCTTTTTACAAATTGCTTATTCTCCAATCTGTTGAGCACCGTGTGTATGGAGCTAAGTACAACTTTACGATCCATTTTTTCTGCTAATTCCTTCTTGATTGCCGGCGCATAAGCTTCCGGATAGAGTGATCCGACGGTAAGCAATACTAGTTCTTCGAGCTCTCCTAGATGATCTCCTTTCATAGGTATGAATGATTAAATTCTGATTTGTCGATTTAAACATACGGTGATAAATGTATAATGTTCTGATTTGTCGATAATAAATAAATTGAACTCATTTATAATTAACTAATGTTCTCAATCAAATTAATTGCTATTATGCCACACTTTCTACTACACACAACCAAAGAAACCATAGCTCCTCAACAAGAAGAAGGTTTCCTGAAAGCCATTCATGAAGAAGCTGTAGCCAGTGGGCTGTTTGCAGAAAAAGACATCAAGGTCAGAATGGAACGCTTTGAAAAGTCGATGGTTGGAGGAAAGATCAATGAGCCTTTTGTTCATGTGTTTGGATATATCATGCAAGGTCGTTCGACCGAAAAGAAAGCAGCTCTCTCCAGATCTATCGTAGCTCGGTTAAACAAACTGCTTCCGGATGTTGAAGCAATAGCTATGAATGTTGATGATTTTGAAGCTGCTACCTATTGCAATAAAGCAAAGTTGTAAGTCAGCGGAGTTAAAAAGCTTCTCCAATGAAGAAATAGTAGCCCAGACCATCTTCGGAAAACGCTATGTCAAATCGAGTAAAGATGTCTTTGCTTTTGAATATCAGAAACCTTACGCCTGTGCCTCCGGCCACTTTCAATTTACTGAGGTCAAGGTTGGCGACACCATCGCTGACAGTTCCAAAACCCACGAATGCTGCCGCACCCCAGCGCTTGCTGAAAGGAAAGGGGAGAAACCGATATTCTGTTTGAGTGGCGAGTAGCGTCTGATCTCTATATCTCCCGAGGTAATAACCACGCATGAGCGATTCGCCTCCCATTAGCGAAAGCTGGCTGAAGGGAGCGTTTCCATCTACTTCGGAAAAAAAGAACTGAGAAGCCAGCACTTGAGTCTCATTGGTAGGCAGGTAGTAGCGTGCATCAAAGAAGTAGGAGGTAAACTCAAAATCACTTCCCCAACCATCGTCGTAGCGTAAAAAACCCATCTCTCCGAAAAATCCCTTTCTCACATTTAGGACGTTGTGTCTGTCGTCGAAGACCAGGCCTAAGCCCAAGCCCAGATTAGTGAATTTTTGCACACCAGTCGGAGGCTGAAACGGCTCGCTGGTAAGCTGGTTGAGGCTGACATTGGAAAGGCTATGAAAGTCAGTTTCGAACCCCAGGTATAAGCTCCCGTGAACCTTCCTTAGGATACGTTCTCGAATACTTATCGTTCCGGCATCAATTTGTGCCAGCTCTTCTCCGCCAATATCTATCCCCGTGCCGAAATAGAGCAAGGGAAATTGCTGAAGTCGAATCCGCCCAAGGAAAAACCACAAGCTCTTATCGCTATACAATGCATGGTCCATCCATAAGCCATACTGTTTCTCCAGAGTTATAAATGTAAATGCGGTGATCTCGCTCAGCCGGTTTTTGATGTCTTGATTGGCGTAATACACGTATACTGCACTCACACCAAATTCCCATTTGGTTTCCGGAGAATAAGCAATTGTGGGATAAGCAATGAATTTGGGTCTTTCAATCGAAGTGGTGTCATTGAATACCGAATTCCACACACGTTTTACCAATCCATCATTTTGTGCGTGTAGTGATGGGGTAAGTACTACCCAAAGAAAAAGAAAACAAAAGGTTTTAAAATGAAGCATATGTCTGAGCTCGCAGATCAACTAGCGAAGACCTCATAATGTTGTACATGCTCTTCAAACTCAAGAAGGAATTGTTGATCTTCCGGATAGTACTTCGCTTTGGCATAATCAGCTCCGGCAAAGTTTTTAATCACCTCCATATTTTCCCAATAGGTAATGAGTTTAAAGTGTGCAATGTCGTCTTCAAGATTTCTCAGGAAGCTGAGTTTTACAAAACCGACCGTCTCTTTGTAGTCAGGTATAGCTCTTTCCTTCATGAACATCGTGTATTGTTGGTAGTCTTTAGCTTTCGTCTTACCCTCCCAAATTCGTGCGATCATCTTTATTCTGTTTTCTTCTTTTACTGCCGTTCTGCAATCTCATCTAAATATTCTTCAATTCTGGTTTTGCTAAAATATTTACCATTTTTAACTACGCCCACGATCTTTTGTGTATTAGAGACTGATTCAAGTGGGTTTTCAGACAGCAGAATCATATCCGCATACTTTCCTTTCGAAATTGTCCCATAATCTTCCTCGATCTCCAGATAAATGGCAGGATTAATAGTTGCAGTCTGCAGGGCTTCAGCAGGTGAAAGTCCTGCTTTTTCGAACATCGCTATTTCTAAGTGAACACCTAATCCAGGCCAGCAAAGTGGATTTGCTCCGGTATCCGTTCCGGCTAGCAGCCTTACACCAGCAGCATTCATATCTCCAATTATTCGCATGTAGTGATCGACCAGTGCTTGTTGAACTTTTAAAAATTCTGTATTACGATATCTAAGATGATCGTTTACCTGTGGAGTCCAATATTTTTTCATGTATGCCGGAAGGTATTTGAAATAGGCTTGATCTTTCTTCTCCTCGGTTTCAAACCAGGCATTTTTGTACCACATTGAGATGGTAGGTGTGTGCCAGGTTTCATTCTCAGCAAATGCCTTAAATAGCGTGGCTGCTTTCTTTGGATCATACGTATCGATGATCAGTTTATTTCTAAAAATATATTGTCCCAATCGATCCGTTATGTTTCCATAATCGATGGTTTTGTTTCGAATGTTTTCTTCTTCGGAAGAACATTCAAGTGGGATGTCCAGCAGGTGCTCCAGGCTGTTGATTCCAGACTTGGAAGCTTCGTAGTTGGTTACAGTTTGAGGAACATGTCCACAAAATGGAAAGTTGATCGTACGTGCATAATCGCTCATAGCAAAGTAGATGGAATCTGGCAGTAAGGAATAAACTTTAAGAAAATCCACACCTGCTTCTACCAAAGAATCTACCTTCTGAATGACATGTTTGGTGGATGGAATTCCAATAGATCCATCCCACATAGGATTGGGGCCATCAATGAGTGGGCCGGCAGCAAAAATGGTTGGGCCAACGATTGAACCATTGGCTATCTTTTCTCTCCAATCGTTTACTACGTTTAATGAGCCTGCCATATCTCTAATACCGGTAACACCATGCAATACAAAAAGTGGCATCAGTAAATCTCTGCTTTCTGCATCTGGCTTCATTCTCCACATTTCAGGATCGTCCGGATGGGCGTGCATGTCCCATAGCCCTGGGATTAAATATTTACCAGTTCCGTTTACCACAAAGGTTGCATTTACCACGGAAGGGTCTGTTTTTTTTACTTCATAGATTCGATCATCTTTTATGTAGACGTCCATTCCAGATTGTACGACTCCTTTTTCAACATCAATGACATGGATATTGGAAATAAGCAAGTCGGGGATTTTATCACGCTGTGAAAATGCTGGTATTGAAAAGAGGCATGCAGCTAGAATAAAAGTTACTTTCTTCATTTGAGGGGAGTTTACTCAAATCTGAAGAATATCACTTAAATAACACATGATTTTGTCTATTAGCTGGACATTTAGGTTATAAGCGGCGAGTTGAATACAGTTTTCTTAATTCAGCTCCAGATGTATTTCAAACTTCTGAATACCTGAAGAAATCATTTGTACTTCCAACCCGAGTAGATCCATCCTAAAAGTCGCACACCTACCCAATATAGGCCTGCCCACATCCATTTAGCTTCCTTGAGCTGTTGATAGAAAATGAGATCGGTCTGCTTACGTGTAACGGGAGCACACCTCTTGTATTGATATAGCACATCGTGAACCATGGATGCATAGTACGTCTTAGGCTTGAATTTATGAATCCGAGGTAGGTCGTAATTGTGTTCAACCAACTTTCCATCAAAATTTCCCCAAGTGATCTGCAGGAAGTTGAATTTGGGCGTGCACCCATCCCAGGCATATCCGCGATTGTTGTCCTGAGATCCACGTACAGTGATGGTGCCATCCGGGTCAATTTTCAACCACTTCCCTTCAAATTTTCTTCCTAAGAGTTCGTCAGTCTGATAGATAAAATCGTCGTGATGTACGAATTTCCAGAGTTTTTTTGCTCCTTCTTTCAGGCATCCGCCTTCAGTTTCTGGTTCATTTTTCCAGTCGGTGATCTTTTCCTCAAATACAGTTTTCATGGTGAGTAAGATAAGTTGAATTATAAGATAGCGGTATTTGTGAAAAATGCAAAATCTGATGTAATGAGATCCTTAATTTGAAATGCTGTTAATATCAGAATAGAACTATTGTATCTTCGATTTGCAATGAAACCTTCAAATCAAAACTCCATCTATCACCAGCTAGTAGCAAACGAACTCCAAGCTTGGCAGACTGCTATGCGCAAAAAGCCATCTTTCTGGAATCGAACTACCAAAAAGGTGCAGAAGAAAATCAATAGTATCATCCCGGAGAAGGTTCACCTTGCCATAACAAAAGCAATCAAGGAGATTACAAGAGCTGTGATTTTTGGTTCGGGATTTACCACGCGTACCCGGAAAGAGGTTAAGCCTTTAGAGGAGATTGAGATCAAGGTAAAAGAGCGCATCAACTTCTATTCATCCTCAGCGGCTGTTGAGGGTGCTGCAACCGGTTTTGGTGGATTTTTGCTTAGTCTGGCTGACTTTCCTTTGTGGCTGACTTTGAAGATGAAAATGCTATTTGAGATAGCTTCACGCTATGGTTATGATACAAAGGACTACAAGGAGCGAATCTTTATTCTACACATCTTTCAGCTTACTTTTTCAAGTCAGGAACGCAGAAATGAAATCTTTGAGAAGATGGAAAACTGGGAACTAATCAAAGATCAGCTCCCAAATGATTTCAATTCTTTTGACTGGCGCACTTTCCAACTTGAGTATAGGGATTACATCGATCTCGCCAAACTACTCCAGCTGATTCCCGGTGTTGGAGCAATCGCCGGAGCATTGGTAAATCACAAGCTGACAAATAAGCTTGGCAAAGTGGCTATGAATGCCTACCGAATGCGTGATGATAGATTCAAAAATGTGAAGCTATTGAATGGTTAAAATGACTGTGCCTTAGTTGCTAAAAACAGGATACAATATCTGATCAAATAGCAATACTTTTCCTTTTGGCGAATGGAGATTACTGGTCGCAAACAGTGGATTTTCAATCTTGATTGAGTACGCTGATAGGATTCATTAATGAAGCTCGATAGGCGATAACACCTACAGTAACATATGCAAGGATTAGAAGTACAGCTGTGGAGCTTAGGACATACCAATATGAAGATCCAATGAATGTGTGAAAATTTTGAAGCCAGGCTTGAATAAAAAGTATTGCAATAGGTGAAGAGATTAAGCTTGCCATTGAAACAATAGCTATATATTTTTTTGAAAATAATTTTATCACCTCCTTACTACCAGAGCCGAGTACTTTCCTAATGCCTATTTCTTTCCTTTTTTGAATGACATGATAGGAGGTGATGCCAATAAGACCAAGAGTTGCAATTGATATAGATAAGAGAGTTAACAGTAGAAATTGTTTGCTGTAAACTTCTTCTGATGCGTACTGTTGCTTAATAAAATCACTAGAAAATTGATAGCTGAAAGGTTCGTTTTGAAATACGCTGGAAAACATTGATTCACTGGCTTCAATCAATTCTTTAGTGGCTTCAGAAGTAAAGTTTATGAGGAAGTAATTGTGTGTCGTGTTTCTTCTGTAAACGTCATCAAGAATAAATACCATCGGACTTATATCTTCCTGAAAACCGACAGAATTGAAATTTTCAACAACTGCTACTACAGATGCCGTATCCGTATAGCCAACCTTTTTTCCAAGTGCCACAGTTGGGGTCCAACCATAGTTTTCTACTGCTCTTCGGTTTAAAACAACCCTTGGGTCATTTGTTGGACTGCCGTAAGGAGGTACTTTTCCGGATATGATCTCAATATCGGCTACATCGAAGAAGTAATCTGTGATATTGGACATATAGACAGACTGATATTGACTATTTGGTCCATCATAGGATGGTAAATTAGCCTGAGAACCTTTTCCGGCACCCAAGGCTAAACTTGCACTTGAAACATATCGAACCCCTTTGATTTTATTCAACTTGTTTTTCAGCACTCTGGCCTTATTCGATATATCGGCGCTTTCACTTATGGGCCCATTGATTATCAGTATTTGTGACGGATCAAAGCCAGGATCTTGATTACTCATGTGATCCACTTGCAGATATACTATTGAAGTAAATGAGATTAAAAAAATAGCCACAGAAAATTGAAAAGTTAGCAGTACATCGCGCAGTGCATTCACCATTTTATTATTGAAAAAAGCTAAATGATTTGATGAATTGCTTTGCAATGCGATCGCAGAAGACAAATAAAAGCTGGATATGATTGTTCCGACTAAAACAATAATCACAAAATTCATTGACAGAGCGAATTCGATGACTGCCGAACTTTCAAAAATAAAATTCCCTACCCACGGACCCATAAGGAGGTTGAGACTTAAACTTAGGATAAGTGCTATTAGGTTTAGAAAAATTCCTTCCAACAGAAATAAGAGCTGAATACTTACATTAGATGCGCCAAGGTATTTTCTAATTCCAATTTCCTTCAGTCGTTCGGGAGCTCTCGCCACTTGAACGTTGATAAAATTTACATACCCAATTAATACCACCAGGTAGGCTAGTAACTCAAGAAGTTGTAGTCGTGATTCACTATTTACTGAAGAGAGTTCATGGGATAAATCTGAATGGAGATGGATATCTTTTACTCTCATTAGATCAAATTCCATATATTCAGAAAGGCTATTGATATCTTGTATTTCAAATCTATCATAGTACACTTTTCTGAAATTTTGAATTACCTCGGCAACCTCAACAACAGGGTTAAGTTCAAAATAAGTATGAAAGGCATATCCACCCCAATTTTCTCCATTTCTGTAATAGTTAGGCCTGATTTCTTGCATGAAATCCAACGGACCTATCAGCTCGAATGAAACTGTAGAATTGATAGGAAAGTCATTGAAAACACCAATAATTGTAAAATTCCAGGCGTCATTGAATCGTAAATTTTGACCAACAATATCGGTTGTGCCAAACAGTTTGTTTGCAAGGGATCTAGAGATCAAAACACTGGTTGTACCTTCAAAATTGTCAGTTCCAGAGATAAGTTCAATTCCGAAAAAATCTAAAAGATCACTGTCACCGAGAAATGCCTTGGAAGTAATGATTGAATTATTGTCACTATTCGTCAGCAGACTTTTTGAAAGCTGTGTAAATCGGACCGCTTTTTTAATCCCCGAAACATTGCTTTGAAAGAGATCTGCGTAGGGTGCTGGAGATTGAGCCGAATAAACATTTCTCCCATTTGGTCCCATAATACTAAAGGACATTCGATATTTATTGTCAAGATTAGGTATGTAATTGTCCCATGATCGTTCTTTCAGCGTATGAGAAAAAATACCCATAGCAACAGATAGCGTGATAACTAAACTGAGAATGGAAATGAAAGAGGTCGTTTTTCTCTTGGTAAGATTCCGGAATGAAACTTTGAAAAAGGTCGTGATGAACAATGATTCAAAAATTTTCATACTACAAAATTTCCTTTAGCTGAATTGTCACATTAATCGTCTTGCCATTTCTATCGATTTCTAATTTTATCTCCGAATTTTTCTCGAAAAATGACTTTTGATTTTCATATTGGATTTCACCTACGGCTATTCCATTAACCGATTTAATGTGATCATCGATCGATAGCCCGCTAGCTGTTGCATTGGTTGACCTGTATAGTCCGGTGACAATCCACGAATCTAGAGTTTCACTTCGATCTATATAAGAAAAACCCAATCTTGAGAAATTGAATGGAGCATTGAAGTTGGAGTTTGGCTTAAGGTACAGTTCATTTTTAGAGAAATCGAGAAAGATATCAAATCGCTCCAGAATCTTGTTTCCTAAAAGCCCCAGCCGATCATCAGATGCCATTGCTCCAAGGGTATCCAGACTGTAGTTCATACTGACATTCTTGAGCGTAAAGTTTGAAATTTGGATAGCATTAGCTCTAAAATCATAGCTACTCGAAGCTCCCCCAACACCGTAGTATTGGTTGAAATAGCCTACTTTTTTAGTGATGTTTTTACTCAGCTGATATTTTTCAGCAACGCTACTTGATAATGATAAACTTGAGCCAGATCCTAAGTCCAGTATCGATTTACCTTGCACTTGAATGGAATCATTAATCCACACTTGGATAGGTATGTAGAGCCTGTTATTAGCTCTCTCCAATTCAATTTTGGTATAATCTGTTATATCAATTTGTTGAATGGAGTCGTAATACTTGATGTATTGCTTTATATAATTGATTTCAAGAACGCCATCCGAGAAGTAGTCCAGGCCAATAATTCCTTCAGGAAAATCACCCAAAATTGGTTTAAGTCTGAGGACAGGAACGATTGAGGTGCGATAGATATCCTCTCCAATAGCGAAAGAGACGGTGTCCATTATCACGATTACATTCTGAGATGAATTCCCTGCACCACCAAGTGTGGTTTCAATCAAATTTTCATAGTGAAAATCATGAGCTGAGAAAAAACTTGTGTCGTAATACAGATTATCGGCGCCAGTATCAAAGACAAAGTTTCCTTTGACACCATCTGCGGATCCTGAAATATAAATATGGCTTCTGTAGACAATTGGAATGGCTCCTTCGGGGAGTGGAAGTTGTTCTTGGATTACGGGTTTACATCCGACTCCATATATAAATAATAGTAGAACAAACAGGCCATTCTTAAAGAGTCTGATTGGCTTATTGGAATTGGTTTTCATATTTATATCACTCAAGTTCTGTTTTTATTTAAAGAGCTACTCAAGCATCCGTTTGGATTTTGATTTGATGAGCATAGGCATTGTAATCGGCAAAATCGTAGTGTAGAATGATTTTTCCTTCTTCTATCTTGAGGATAGTTTTGATAGGAAAATTGACAAAAACTCCCTCTGTGCCACCTGTCCATGCTCCCGGAAGAATCATAGAAAAAGTGGTATTTAGCATGATGAATGGTCCGGCTTGAAAAGAATTGTTGACTTTAACATTTATATAGGAAGTGTTGGACTCAATAATGATCCCTTTCCATAGCTGAGTGACCGCATCAATACCTTCCAATTCGAAATTTGAGCTTTTGAAGGCGTCTTTGGCCGTTAGATCTTTGAAAACAATATTATCAGAATAGAATGAGCTCATCTTTTGAAGATCTTTGTTGGAGTAGGCCATGATGTACTCAAGCGCTATTTTCATGCTGCTTAAGTCCCCATTAACACCAGTTTTGACAAAATCAAATTGTTCAATTATAACCCCATTTTTAAGTCGTAAAACAGTAAACATCTCCGTCACCTTACCATTAGATGACTCATAGAATAGGTCTGCCACGATGTAGTTGCCGCTTTGAAATTGCTCTCGAATTACAAAGTTGACATCCATAGTTTTCGGATATGTTTCTTTGAAGTGCGTAATACATTCAGATTTACCTACATACAACTTGTTTTCATCCAGCGTGAAATTCTTGTAGGTAATTGAATCGTTCCAATATTTAGTCAATCCTATATAGTCATGCTGCTCAAGAGTGCCAGTAATATTGGAAAGTAGTTTGGCGTTTGGGCTTTGGGCGGATATTAAACCAATCGATAGTGTGAGTAGAAAAGTTAGAATTCCTTTGTTCATCGTCCTTGTTTTGAATTTTATTAAAAGACGAATTAAACTGGAATCAATGGTGACAGTTTCTAAATATTGAGCTAGAAAGTGTCGACTAATTTTTTAGGACTCTATTGAAAAAAATGCGCAAAATGACTTATCCTACAGAAGAGAGTGTTTTCATCTCCAAATCAAAATATTCTTTCGGGGTGACTCCCTTGTAATCTTTGAATGCTTTATAAAATGTGGATTTGGACTTAAATCCTGCCTCATTTGCGATCCCAAACATATTGAAATGATCAAACTCTTTTGATTCAACTAATTCAAGAAATTTTTCAATTCGATACTTATTAATCAAACTTTTGAAACTTGTATTCAAATGATTATTCAAAGTATAAGATAGTTTGAACCGATTCACGTTCAGTTTGCTTTCCAGGTGTGATAGCTTAAAATCAGTTTCTAGAAAGGCTTCTTCATCTTTTAAATAGGAAAGAATCCTATTACCAATCAATTGAATCTCACGGTCTTCGAAATTCACCTTCTCATACCTATTCGATTTGGACACTTGGAACGTTTCGAATGCATCACTCTTAGCGATAATGAAGTATCCAAAAAGAAAGACTAAGGCTGACATAAGGTAAAAGACCTCTTCTATTTCAATAGTGAATGGAAGATTGACCATTTCTACATATTCAAGAATGGCAAACAACCAAAATGCGTTTACCAATAACATTGCACCTTGAAAAGAGTTAAGCGCATAATACATCGATTTCTTATGGTCAAAAGTTCTTATATCATTGAAGCAAATCAAGATGATATAGATGTTGATGATAATAGCTACAATATCTGCCCAAAGAAGCAAATTCATTAAGGGTAATACCTGCAAAAAATTCTCATTTGGCAAGATCAGAAAAGGTGTCAACAGCAGTGAGTATGTAATAGCAGGAACGAAAACCCACCAATTTTTTTTAAGCAGCTCAGATGCTGGGTTTATCAATTTCTTAGTGAAGAAAAAGTAGAATGGCGTAAATAGGTAAATGAAAAGATAGTTACTCATATAGAGCTTGGGAAAATTCCCAAAGGATCCCAATAATGCCTGAAACAAGAGGTAGAGTGATACACAACCAATCAACGCAAGGAAATGAATATTGCTTTTCTTTGAGAAGAAACCTCGCTTGCTGACGAGAGCTACTGATAATACTAATCCTTGAATTCCTGAAAAGAGAAGAATTTCATTCATTGTATTAGGTACGCAAGTAGGGAGTCAGGGTTAGCAGAAATAATTAATCTTATAATCAACTATGATAGAATTCAGCTGATTTATGTTATCTGATTGAATGAAGTGCATTAATCACTATAATTTTTTCTTACATCATATCAACAGGCTTTTTCTAACTTAGTAGAAGAGCACAACATAAGTTATTATGATCGAACTAAACACAGAAAATAAAGTCATTCTTCTGGAAGCTCTTGAAGATCTGATGTACAAACTTTCACTTCAACTCGAAGATCTTAAAGGAGGTCCGCTAGATAAAAGACGCAAAGAGCTTTCTCAAAAGCAAGCTGGGGTTGAGAAATTGCAGCATTTGATTTCGACTTCCTAAATAGATGACTCGTCTTTCATGATAGAAATCATCTTCATTTGATTTTTGATGGTATTTAGCTAGCTTGATTTTATGTCCAGCTTCAAGATACGTCCTCGGTTCAAGCAAATAATAGCAGGCAAAAAAGAAGAGCTAGAGCAAATGTTAGTTGAAGAAATTTCCAAAAAGGATAGTTCTTTCACACTTAGTCATTTGCCAGGTCACATATACATTCGAGTTCATTCAGGACAGCAGCATTTCTGGTCTCCACAGCTTCATCTATCAATTGAGCAGGAAGAGGAAAATGTGATCATAAGAGGACTTTACGGACCCAATCCTACGGTCTGGGCCATCTTTTTTTTCGGATATGTTGCCTTAGGTATTCTTACACTTTTCATAGGTATGTGGGGACTAACCAGATATAGCCTGGGTCTCAATTCTTCCATTCTGTGGGCAATTCCTGTTTTCGCTGTTATTGCACTTATACTCTATGTTTCTGCGCAAGCTGGTCAAAAACTTGGAGCCCAGCAGCTGTTTGATATCCACCACTTATATGAAGAAATAATTGGTGATCATGTGACTGTAGAATAATATGCTTTCACTCGCTTTCTCAAAAGTTTACCTAACTCTAATCCTACCATTTCGATTTTTTTCTCTAGTCTTGCATTCACAAATGAAACACGCGTACAACATAAGGATTAGTATAAGGCGCAGCTATAGGCGCGACAGGCGATCTTAAGCCTGACTTCAATCGGTTGTATGCGGTAGAACGTACCGTTCACATTTTTTTCAATTCACATTTTATTTTTCACAGAAGTGAGCTTAACGCTTGACTCATTTTATTGGGCTAAAACCGTCCGGTGAATCAGAGTTATGGTTGTAAAGCTCATTTCGCAACCTCAAATTCATGAAACATTTTCTAGAGGTTGGCAACCTCTCAAATGCCGAAATTGAGTACGTACTCGAATTGAGTGAGTACCTCAACGAAATGCAGGATCAGTCCCTCTGAGTATGAGAGCGTATAAGAGACAATAACCTGATATCGGGAAGGCGCTGAATTAGAAGTGTCTTCTCGATTTCCAGTTATTTAACTATTCTAAAATCCATTTTTCAATGACCACCGCAAGTGAATTATTTACGATTGGTTTGCTCACAAAATCATTCATTCCTGCTTTATAACATTTCTCCTTATCAGCTCTCATCGAGCCTGCGGTCAATGCGATGATTGGAGTTTTCTTATCCGTTTCCAGCTCCCTGATTTTGCGCGTTGCGTCATATCCATCCATTTCTGGCATTTGGACATCCATCAAAATGATATCAGGTTGTTCTTTTACATATTTCGCAACCGTTTCCACACCATTTACTGCTTCAAATACGCTTGCATTGGGTAGGGCTTTCTTCAGCATCATTTTCACAATGACCATGTTGTTTGCATTGTCTTCTGCAACCAAAATCTTTAGATTCTTTTCTGAGATTGCCCGCTTTAATGCTTTTGCTCCTTGTTTTTCAGATTCTAATCTTGCTTTCGCAATTCGGCTATCCGAAAGCTCAAGAGTGACTTCAAAGAAGAAGGTGCTGCCTTCCCCATGCACACTTTGTACTTCCAACTTACTTCCCATTAGTGATAGTAGTGTGTTGGAGATAGATAAGCCTAATCCGGTACCTCCGTATTTTCTGGTCGTAGAGGAATCTTCTTGCGAAAATGCCTCGAATATTTTATCAATGTTTTCTTGCTTGATGCCAATTCCTGTATCCCTAATAGAAAACTTGAACCGACACTTACCGTCTTCCTCATCCATGACCTCTACCTTCAATTCTATTTCTCCCTCATTGGTAAACTTCACGGCATTGGCGAGCAGATTGACAAGGACTTGTCTCAGTCGAATATCATCTGCTAAAACATATTGATATTTTTGATCTACCAGGGAAAGCTTCAGTTCGATATGCTTCCTTTCCGCTTTATAGCTGGTCATTTGCATTACGTGATTACAGAGCTCGATCAGGTCTGTGTGCTCTACCACTAAGTCTAATTTGCCGGCTTCAAGCTTAGATAAATCCAGAATTCCATTGATGATGCCTAGCAGTCCGAGACCAGACTGACTAACGATGCTTAGATGCTTACGCTGCGTATCGTCGAGATTAGTTTCTATGATCTGTTCAGTGTAGCCTATGATTGAATTTAACGGTGTCCGTATTTCGTGGCTCATCTGGGCTAAGAACTGAGATTTTGCCTGGTTGGCATGCTCGGCCTCTTCCTTGGCCGCATTTCTTTCAATAATCTTGATTTCGAGTTCTCGATTTTTGCCAGTCACCTTTTTATAAAAAATAAACAAGACAACCAATAGGATTGCCAATAGCAATATTGCCGCGAATATCCATCGAAAGAGTTTATCCTGAGCATCAATCAGTTCTTGGCTAAGAAGAGCTTCTTTTTTCAAATCTTCGATGATGATTTCCTTTTCTCTGCTTTCGTAAATAGCTCTCATTCGCGCAGTTTCTTCAATCAGGTTCAGTTTCGCCAGGCTATCATTCAAGATCAGTATCTCTTCATATAAGTCAGGCAGCCTTCCAATTTGATTTGTTCTTTTCAGCAATTCAGCTTTCAAAACCTGACTGTCATAAAAAACCTTTAGGGCGTTTATATCTTTTGAGATTTCTTCTGCTTTCTTAATAGCATTCAACCCATCATTGGCCATGTTTGTATTTAGATAGGCTTTGGCAAGAAGGACATATGAGTAAGATAAACTATAGTAGTCCTGCGAAGCTTCATCCAATTCCATGGAATGTCTCAAATAAGTAATTGCCTTTGGGTAATCACCTAGCTCCAGATGAGAAACTGCAATATTGGAAAGTGTGATGGATCTCCCACGATTATCATCAAGTGAATCCACAATGTGATTTGCCCGAGTGAAGTAATCCAATGCCTCGATGTAGTTACCTTCCTTTTGAAAAAGTTCGCCCACATTGTTTAATCCGTATGCTACACCCCTCACATCACCGAGAAGCTGCTTTAAGGCTATGGATTCCTGGTAAAACTTCCGAGCTGTCTTGATGTCATTCAGATTTTTATAAGCAATGCCGAGATTATTCTTAAGTCTTGAAATTCCTAAGGTATCCTGAAGATCTTCCAGCAGCACCAATGATTCCTGGTAATGAATAATCGCCTGATTGGAGTTGCCCTGAATATCATAAGAAATAGCTTTGTTCTTGAGCGCTTGAGCCCTTCCTTGATCATAATCAGCTATTGTTGCGAGTTTGATTGCCTCATTAAATACCTTTCTGGCTTCCGTAGGATCTGTAAAAATCAGATTGAATCCAAGCTCATTCAACGTATCAATTTTATTTGCGGCTTGCATATCCACAGGTAAATTGGCAATGAGACTATCTGCTTGTTGAGCATAAGTAAATCCTGTAAAAAGCAGAATTAGCAGAATACCAAACCTTATGCGAAATACGTGGATAAACATTCTCATGTAGCTGATCTGTATCCTTTGTAGTTATCGCAAATTGGGAAGTAAAGTCAAGGAAGGCATTAATTCCCCTAGGAACAATAATTGAGCGTTAGAAATTTTAATTTCGAGCATTTTGGTGAGGTTTTAATAAGGCTTTGTTCAGGTAACTGGCAAAAACCTATGGTTGGTTTTAATCATCATTCTGACGACAATCGCACTTCCCATAGAAAGTAACCTTTATGTTAACTGATGAAATAGTTGACTGTTTTAATACTTTAAGATAGTTATCCATTCAGCAAAAAAGAAATCTTACCTTTCATGGCGTTAGCACTCTTTTTTGGGATTCGGGAAAGCATCAGAGTCATCCTCGCCATCACGCACAGTCAGGCAGGCCAGATCTTTTTCTACCATCAATTTCAAAGATGTTCCATTCTCCAGAGTAATGGATTCAACCAAGGATAAATCTTCATCCGAAGCAATCCAAGCCATAGTCTCTTGCTGAGGTATGAATAATTGCATGTGGTTTTCACTTAAAGAAGCAGAAAATTCTGAAGCAACTTTGAGTGAATAAATAAACTTTGATCCTCCCGGAAAATTTACTTCCTCAGTAACCAAACCTTCCTCGGCTAATTGCTTTACTTCTCGCTGCATCAAACGAATACGAATTGAATTCCCTCTTATGCGTAATTTCATTTCTTTTGATCCATCATTGACTTAGCTTTTTCAAAGTCCTCTTCATTATTCACATTAAACAACTCTCTATCATCTTCAGGTTGAATTGATTTAACCGGATTGTCAATCAGAAACTTTCGAGGATAAACTTCTTCACCACGCAACTGATGCTCTGTAAGTGTCGTCAGCGCTTTCGGTTCCCAAATAGCAGCCAAAGGTTCAGGCAGATTGCTTTCTGCGCTCACCAAAGATGTAGCAAACATGCTACTGTCTCTTTCGTGTATCAATCTTTCAAGTGTACATTCGGTTATGAAAGGGAGGTCTACCGCCAACACCAGCCAGGCTTTGGTGAGGAAAGCTTGATGTGCACTCAATAGCCCATTTAGTGGCCCTCTTACATCAAATACATCTTCGATCAAATGATCTGTAAACTCTATTGATTGACCTTTTCTAACAGAAACAAATGTTTCTGAAACCATATCATTTATTAGATCAAAAAGGTGCTGATCTTGTGGTTTTTTGTGATACTTAACACGAGATTTATCCATCCCCATTCGGGTGCTTCTACCGCCGAGTAAGATCAATCCATTGAGGTCTTCTTGCATCTATTTATAAAGGTAGCCATTAGGTTAATAAAAGAGATTCCTATCTTTAACTATATGTCTGAGCATCATCACTTACGAATAGAAAAACCTCCCAAAGTATCGGTTGGGCCAAAGTCTGTAACCAACGCAAGTAGGATGATTTTGAAAGCTATGCCTCCCTGGAAAGCTTTGAAACTGCTTAGTAAACTGAATCAAAAAAAAGGAATTGATTGTCCTGGTTGTGCCTGGCCAGATCCGGAGAAGCGCTCGAAGATGGGTGAATTTTGTGAAAACGGGGTGAAAGCAATCGCTGAGGAGGCTCAGCATAAATTGGCTGGAGAAGCATTTTTCAAGCAGCATACGATTGAATCTCTTCGAAAAAGAAGCGATTACTGGCTTGGCCAACAAGGTCGATTAGCACAGCCAATAATTAAAAAGGAGGGAAGCGATCGTTATGAGCCTATTGAATGGAAAGATGCTTTTGAAACCATCGGCAATCATTTAAAGTCTCTTAATCACCCGGATGAAGCGGTGTTTTATACATCAGGTAGAACCAGCAATGAAGCAGCTTTTCTTTATCAGCTTTTCGTTCGAAAGTTTGGCACAAATAATCTTCCGGATTGCTCCAATATGTGTCATGAATCGAGTGGAGTTGGCTTGAGCGAAACCTTAGGAATTGGTAAAGGGTCGGTTACTCTCCAGGATTTTGAGCATGCAGAAATCATTCTGATTTTTGGTCAGAATCCCGGCACCAATCATCCACGAATGCTCAGCTCGTTGGAGAAAGCCAAACGCAGGGGTGCGAAGATCATCGTGATTAATCCTTTGAAAGAGGTAGCGCTGATGAAGTTTAAAAATCCTCAAAAAGTGAATGGGTGGATTAGTAAAGGGACCGATATCGCTGATTTATATCTGCAGATTAAAATCAATGAAGATGTGGCCTTGCTCAAAGCCTGGCTTAAATTACTCTTGCAGGATGAAAGCAACCTGGATGGGGATTTTATTCAGGACAAAACCTCAGGCATAGAAGAGCTTAAGACGGATCTGGCCAACTATAAACTAGAAGACCTTATTCAGCAATCCGGACTATCCAAAGAAGATGTGCTTCTCAGCGCACATTGGCTAGCGGCCAAAAGCAAAATCATCGCTTGTTGGGCCATGGGTTTGACCCAACATGTCAATGCAGTAGATAATATCCGGGAAATTGTAAACCTGTTATTACTCAAAGGGAGCATTGGTAAGCAAGGTGCAGGCACCTGTCCGGTTCGTGGGCACAGCAATGTGCAGGGCGATCGAACGATGGGAATTTGGGAGCGTCCTAACAAAGCCTGGACCGACAAGCTCAAAGAAGCTTTCAACTTCGACCCGCCGGAATCACCGGGGTATAATGTGGTGGAAACCATTGAAGCGATGAATGCAAATAAGGTTCGTTTTTTTATGGCTTTGGGTGGCAACTTCCTGCCGGCTGCTCCGGATACTATGTACACCGAGCAGGGCATCCGAAAGTGTGAACTTACTGTGCACATCAGCACTAAACTCAACCGAACACACCTTGCTCCGGGCAAGATTTCTCTCATCCTTCCATGTCTTGGACGAACAGATAAACACATTCAAAATGGGAGGGAACAAGTGGTGACAGTCGAAAATTCAATGGGTGTGGTTCATGGCTCACATGGTAGCCTGACGCCACCATCAAAGCACTTGAAAAGCGAGCCCGAGATTGTGGCCTCTATTGCCGCAGCAACACTGGGAAATGAAGACATCAACTGGTCTGATCTCATTGAAGATTATGATAACATAAGGGATTTGATTGCGAAGGCGATCAATGGTTTTGAAAATTATAATGAAAGGCTAAAGAAAGATAATGGCTTTGATTTACCAAATGGCGCTCGTGCCGGAGTATTCAATACACCAACTCAGAAGGCAATCTTCACGGTAAATCAATTGGCTGAACCGATTCTTGAGGGACATGATTACATCATGATGACCATCAGAAGCCACGATCAATTCAATACTACAGTTTATGGAATGGACGATCGGTATCGAGGGATTTTCGGAGGACGAAATGTGGTGTTTATGAATGAGGAAGACATGCAAACTAAGGGTTTGTCACAAGGTGACAATGTTGAGCTATCTAATAACTATAAAGTAGCCAGAAAGGTGGCTGGATTTTCAGTAGTTCCTTATGATATTCCAAGAGGTTGTGTAGCAACCTATTTCCCCGAGGCAAATCCGTTGGTTCCGCTACATCTGCATGCGAGGAGGAGTCACACGCCTGCTTCTAAGTCCATAGGTGTCAACATCAAGAAAATATAGCGTGCATGTTAGCAGGTGATTATCCTGCGAAGAGTGTGATGGCAAGTATCGTCAGATACACTACCAATAAGATTTTTTTAGCCTTCATTATTATTTTCGTTTTGTCCTTTGATGTATAAACGAAATTCTGTGCCAATGTTTCGCCAAAAAGCTATTATTTGGATGAAAGTTGTAGTTGAAGGGTCGAATGGGAGGTTTGAAGGAATCTCTCGCCTTTCCTGTCAGTTTACACGCTTTAGCGTAAACGTCAAATTCCCAAAATCTGCTACGTCCTGAACCCAGACCATGGTGACGGAATCCAACGACTCAACGCTGAACATTTGGGTAGATACGCCGATTTCAGTTAGTTCGAGTAGATCGCCAGTTGAGTAAAACTTCCATGCTCCCTCGATACCATTAGGATCGTAATTAGAAGCCACCGTATAGGTCCCATCGGAATTAAGTATGTATGTGGTTGAAATAGCATCTTCTTTTGCTGCTTCTATTAGGGCAGGTGATAAATCTGGTGTGTTGGCGCTGAACTCTTCAACTCTCCATTCCCCAACTAATTTTGTTTCGTCAATTGTGCCTCCACAAGATGCTAATGCTATTAATAGTATCAGTCTAATGTACTTCATGCCTGAAAGGTTATGCTCCTATTGGTAAGAATCTTAATGATCGTAACTTAAATTAATTTGCTTAGAAACAACCTCTTGATGCCTATCAGGAAAATATAAATATTATAAGAGCTACTCCTTGACCAATCGAATGGTCTCTGATCTAATTTCATTAGAGATATTGAGGAAATAAACTCCAGCAGAGAAACCAGATAGGTCCAGCACCAGCTTCGATTGGCGACTGATCCCATAGTTATCTATTTGTTTTCCCTGACGATCAAAAACTCGAACGTTCGCGTCATCAATAACTTTTCGATTGATGGTGAATAATCCATCGGAGGGATTTGGAGTTGCAAATAGTACTTCAAGACTTGACGACAAATCCACAGTCCTGATTTCGGAGTGACTATATTCCCCGTCGTAATCAGTTTGTTTAAGTCTGTAGTAGGATAAACCTTGTACTGGCTTGCGGTCGATAGCATGGTAATCTCTTGCCTGGTTGCTATTTCCATTTCCTTTTACGGATGCAATCGTCACCCAATCTTCTCCGTTTCCAGAACGTTCTACACTGAAGAAATCATTGTTAATTTCGGTGGCGGTTGCCCAATCAAGGCGCACCATATCATCAAGTGCGGTAGCTTCAAATGAGATCAATTCTACTGGCAATGGTAGGGTTACGTCCGTATTGCCTATGGTGAATCTGTCACCATCCTGAAAGTCTATATTTGAAAATGTTGCAACATCTCCAGCTACAGATCCAGCGATCGGCGTTACATCATTATCATCAAATCCATCTCCGTCTCTATCGATTAGTAATCGAAGATTGCTCCCAAGAGAGTTGCCTACCGTGGAGAAGTCGAATGAAATAGATACGGTACCCAGATCGCCCGTTTCCGAAAGTCTCCAGATTCGATCAAGTCGTTCTTCAATCACGGTTCCATCCACATCCACCGCGTTTTTGGTTGAAATAACTGTATTGTCATGACCCCACATAATAAACTCACTGTTATCTAGATCTGATGGGTCCCACATCCTTACTACTCCGGAACCACGCGCATCTGTATGATTTGAACCATCAGCGGCCTGCCCAATGCCTGCAGCTTCATAATCAAAATCTCCATTGCCATTATCGTCCATGTCGTAGACGTCATTGGCATTGAGTGTAATATCATATTTTGCCGCGAGGTAGTTAGTCGTTATGATTCGTTGAGCAGCATTTACTTCAGCATCAAACATGGCAATTTCTGCTATACTTCCAGTAAGTAAGAAGCCTGTGCCGGTTGTCGGTCCAGTATCTCTTCTTGCTCCAATCAGTACATCTGCCGTTGCTTCTGTGGTTGTTCCAACGCCTGCTGCAGCAAAATTGGAACTCTCATCTGTCCAGGAATCTTTCTGAGTAGCATCATTGGTACTGGAAGAGACAAACCAATCGTTGGTGGCCGTAACAGATCCAGTGGTTGCATTACCGCCAATAAATGCGGTAAATCGAGAGGTGCCTGCATTGTCATCAATGGTGTATTGGTAATGTCTGTTTGCGTTGGTGGCCTTGGAAAAAAATGTACCTTGAGGCGTAGCCCCTGCTACATTGTAGACAATAAAAAACGACCAGCTGTCTGTACCTGGTGTGAGATTTAAGGCTGCTACATTACCAAGGTTGAGGAAATCTCCTCCATCGAAACTAATGGATGGAAATCCGTTTACGTCGTTTGTGTTGAAAGTAGGTTCTTCAGCTGATACTCCGCTGGAATTGGCCGTCAGGCTGTTACCTGAAGCATCAGACCAGCTAGAGACAGAAGCACCATCACTTAAGCTTAAATCATCCGCTCGTAACCACAGCTGATTGTTACTCGCATCGCCAACTCCACCCGGACCTGTGATGCCTGTAATGAACCCTCCTGATGGTGGCCCACTTGTGAACCCCCCGCAATTGGTGGTGCATGTAATGTTAAATGATGAACAGACCTGAGCTGCTGTTGCAGAATTAAGGTATTGTACTGTTGGATCTCCTCCACCATTCCCTGTATCAATAGTACCATCACCACAAAGAGTAGCGTTAGTGTGATCGATGTAAAGGTCATCTCCGGCTGTAGAGGTGTTATCAATAATTGTGCGGCTATTTCCACTTAGGATAAAATCATCTCCTACATCAAATGATGCCGTAGATGAAATGTCTAATGAACCAAGTATAATGAGGTCATTGGTGGTGCTGAAATCACCACCGTCATCTACATCAAAAACATCTGCAGTCATCACCCGAACGGTTGCTGTCAAAATTCCACCATTCGCGACAATGATATCTCCTTCGTGATAGAATGCATTGGCATTTGAACCCGTAAAGGCTCCTACGTTGGCTAAACCCAAGGCATCTGCAGTGGTCTCGTTTCCATTATCATCGGTATCGTCTATTGTAATGGTATGTCCACTTCTGATAACCACATTGTCTGTGCCACCGGGTGCAGTGGCCGAGGCTCCGGATGAGCCATCTGATGTCAATGTCCATGATGCAGCGGCTTCCCAATCTCCGGTAGCAAAGGAGTAATAGGTCGTTTGAGCATTCAAATTGATAGTCATTGCGAGCACAGCAACAACCATAGATATTCGTGAAGCGAATTTCATTTTAGCGGTATTAAAATGGATAATCTAAAGATTAAGTGACTTGTAAGATAGTTAAAAGCCTGGAAATATGGAGTTTATGGCATCTCCTTTTAATTATGGTCAGTTTCACACAGTCATTGAATGAGTTTCATTTTAGCGTCTTGTATTTTTAATACCAGATAGCTATTCTATTCCCATCTCAGCGACTCCACGGGGTTGTTTTTCGTAATTTTCTTCGTTTGAAAGCCAATGGTGATAGTAGAGATCAAAATCAATAGGAAAGAAGAGATGAAGATGAGGCCGAATCCAATATGAATAGAATAAGCAAATCCAGCTTTCCATTCCATCAGGATCAGATAGCTCATCGGAGCCCCAATCAGTACCGCGATGAAAACCAGTAATAGAAATTCTTTGCTCATTAACCTTAAGAGCTGACCTAGGTTAGCGCCCAATACTTTTCGGATTCCAATTTCTTTTGTCTTTCGAACCAATGTGATCATAACCAATCCATACAATCCCAGGACGGCAATGATGATGGAAAGTGCAGCAAATACATTGGAAACTCTGCTTACTCTCACATCATTATCGTAAAGACTCTTTATCTCGTCAGTCAAAAAATAGTAATCGAAATAATTGCCAGGAAAATGCTGGTCATATCTTTTTTCCACCGCTTCTACCAGCGCTGGCGTAACTTGAGATGAGAACTTAATCGAGAAGTTGTTGCCTGTGTCATAATATGGAATCAGGAAAATTGGTTCGATTTTCTTATGTAAGGATTGCTGATGGAAATCTTTAATTACTCCGATTATAGTCCAATCTTTATTCCAAAAATTAATGGACTGACCGATGGCATTTTCTGGTGAGTCAAATTTTAAAAGCGGCACGGCAGATTCATTGATAACTATATTTTTCACCTTGCTTCCGTCTAAATCATGATCAGTAAATCCAAAATCTCGGCCAGTAATAAATTCAAGATCATATAACTCAGAAAAGTCATGATCCACGTTGATGAAATTGGAAGTAAGGTTCTGGGCTTCCGGGTCCGCCTTGGAAGTGACCTGGAAAATTCTGCCCATAAGTGATCCAGGTACTCGATTGGAAATGGTTGCACCTTCAATTCCTGAAAGTGAACTTAGACTCTTTTTGAACAGATCAATTTTATTAATGAACGTGCTATCCCAGTTGGTCATTACTGGTCCATAAACCACCATGGTATTGTCTACATCAACACCGAGATCCTGATTGACCATAAATTCAATTTGGCGTGCTATGGCAATGGTAGCAGTGATCAGAATGACTGCCAATGAAAATTGAAAAACTACCATCCCTTTTCTAAGCCAGGCAATTTCACCTTTGAGTTTGAAGCTGCCTTTCAATACATCCTGGGTGCTGAATCGGGTAACTAGTAGTGCCGGATATAGTGCCACAAAAGCAAGTGAAACCAACAGAGTCGCAAATAGTAATAGAGGAAATGGAATACCCCAAATCGAAGAAAACAAAACAATGGACATGCTCAACTCCAAACCTGTGAGGTTATTAAATGCAGGTTGCAGTAGTATCACCAAGCCAATTGATGTAATCAGAGCAATGAGATTCATTAAGAGGGTTTCAGTAAATGATTGTCGGATGATCTGACCTTTTAAGGCTCCAACCGATTTTCTGATTCCTACTTCTTTTGCTCTTTGAATTGCCCGACTTGTATTTAAGTTGATGTAGTTGATCCACGCAATCACCACAATGAATATGGCAATGTATAGCATGAGCCAAACCGTATTGCCATTCGTCACTACACCTATTTCATATTCCATTGAGTCGTCAAGGTGAATTTCTTTTAGAGACTGTAAGAAGAATTTCTCATCTCCACCGGAAACCTCACCTTCTTTGAAATACCTCTTTCCAAAATCAGCGAGTTTTCCATCCAAAGATTCCTTTTTTACGCCCTCTTTAAGCTTGATGTAATGGTAGAAATCAGACCATTCCCAGCTGTTGTCAACTTCTTCGCCAGCTATAGCAATGAATGACTTGTATGAGGTAATGAAGCTAAATTGTAAATGAGAATTTGCCGGTGGATTTTCCAGGATTCCGGTTATCATAAATGGTTTTTCGTAGTTGAAATGAATAGGCCTGCCAATCAAATCCGTAACGTTTTCTCCTTTTTTGATCAGCTTTTCAGCGAACTGTTTGGTAAGCACCATCTTAAAGGCGGCATCCAGACATTCCTCTTTCTGACCTTTGAGTAATTCATAGTCAAAGAAGGTTAGAAAATGCTCATCTGCGATCAAGTAGTCACCGGTACGAAAGGTTTCATTTTCATAGTTGATGAAATTAGATCCACTGAAAGTCATCCGCGTGTAGGATTCGATTTCGGGAAAGTCCGCTTTCATAGTGGGACCAATGGTGGGATAGGTGATTGCTCCGTGTTGCACCAATTCACCATTTTGGTAGCGATCATTTATGACTCGATAGATGCGTTCCGTATCTTTATTAAAGTCGTCAAAGCTTGTTTCAAAGAGTACATATTGAAACATAAGTAGAGAAACAGTCATGCCGGCAACGAGACCGAATAGATTGATGCCAGTGAATGTTTTGTTGCGTTTAAGATCTCGGTAAGAAACCTTCAGATAGTTTTTAATTAGTCCCATATGATTAAGAGTTTTTGAGTTTTGCCTTTTTCTGAGTCGGTGATATCGAAGAAATGCCAATGCATTGAGGAAGTAATTGATTTGAGCTTTACGCTTCCCTTTTTTCTTGAGATCTAGAAAGAAGAGTTCTGTCAGATCTCCTTCAATGGATTCCCACAATGCCGTATTGCAGCATTTATAGAGGAGAGATCTCAGCAGTTTAGGAGGCGTGGTTTTCATTGATCGAATGCTACTTTTGGAATCCCCGACCATAAATTTTCCCGCATAGAGCGTGATGTTTTCAGCGCCGCTTGTCCAGCTTTAGTCACTCGAAACAGCAGCTTTCGCTTTCCACCACGTTCGGGTGTGGGATCACTATACCTCGACTCCAGATAGTCCTTTTCATTGAGTCGTTGCAGTACGTTGTGCACCGTGCTGATGGTAATGGTGCGATTGCATTTTTCTTCAATTTCCTGTTTGATGAGGATGCCATATGCGTTATCGTAGAGGTTTGCAACTACCAATAAAACGATCTCTTCTAGTTCTCCAAGGTTAGTCCCTTTCATGATTATTTATTTATTCGACAAAACCGAAATTAATATATTAATCGTAAATGTCGAATAAATGGTTACATAATTTTTTAGAAGAAGAATATTGCTTTATCTAATTAAGACAACTAGTACTGAGAAGTATCGGAATTTATAAGTCTGGTAACTTTATTATCTAATTTCATAAAGTTGAAGCCAGTCCAGAAAGAATCGGTGAAGTCTTCTTGTACCATTTCAAAAAATGAATCGTGCACATTCATCATAGCTATATTGGTAGGCAACTCATCAATTGGTGTTGATTCATTTATCACTAGTAAGGCGTGATAATTATATTTATTGTTGGTGCTTGTGCCTTTAAATAGCACACTTACCAGTTTGAAAGTTCCATCACGTTGCTCATATTCTTCCGTCCAGGTCACCGATTCCCAAAACAAAAAATCATTGATGATTGGGTCATATTCAATTTTTATTAGCGCAAAGCTGTTTTCGTCGACATAGAGCTTGCCTGTGGTGTTACCTTTGGTATTGCGTGGTTCAAATTCGACAATTAAAACATCATGCCCACCAATAGATGTTGCACCAGAGTAGAAGTATTCATAATTCTTTCTGTTCTTAGGACTCAAGAAAGACTGTTTTCTCCAGATAGAGGATTGCGCCATATCACTAGCGTTTCCACCCAGTACTTCATCAATAGCATCAATCTTTTCAAATACTTTCTTTCGGGTACGAAGTGGATTCACCAGAGGATAGGTGTTTTTGTCCAGGTTGCTGGGTGTATAAATATCCATTATTCCCTCGGCTATGTAATAGGTTTTTTCCCAGTCGGACATTGATTCCTGATAGTAGCCAACCATATGCTGTCGTTCCATTTCGTAGTTTAGATGGAAGCGTCCAAATACCTCATTCATAATGGAGGGTCCGGAATACACTTCCACATCCATAAGTTGAGTTACTGATGGCTCTAAGAAGACTGTATGGTATGACTCTAAATTGGAAAGTGGGGTGGAGTAGCTCTCATACCCCATATATGAAACTTTCAGCTTGATATCTTTCTTGTCAAAATCGGCAGCACTGATGATAAATTCTCCGTCGATATTGGAAACGTTGATTATCTCGCCGACTAAAACATGTGCAAACGGAATGGTTTCCCCGGTTTGCTTGTCTTTTACGATTCCCTTGATCGTGTAGGCGTCTTTCGAAATAGCTGGTGTTAGGATTAGAAAAGCTAAGGCGATTACAATAGGCTTCATTGCTAACTTGCGGTTTATACCGATAAAGATATAGACAAAATACCTATATCAAACTAAGTGTTTTCACATTTATTATCAAATGATAATAATATTTCAAGAATAGTTGATCTAGTAGAACATTCATGATATTTCGAGTGGAGAGTATTTTCAAATGACAAAATGGAAACGGAAGGCGTAATTCGAATTAATAAGGTTAGGAATGCTGCAATCAAGACCATTTCCGGCTTTTGCTCATTTTTACTTCTTAGTATTGACCTATTTCATATTAGTGTAATCAGATAGTGCCATTTTACGTATATATTGTGTGAACGATTGATTTTAACCATGGGCGAGCTTCTTGAAAGACAGCATAAATTTTACATTCGAAATGAGCAAGAACTGCGCAATAAGTATGGAGGTCAATTCATTGTAATACAATCTGAGAAAGTAGTAGAATCATTCGGTTCTGAACGTGACGCCTACATTTATTGCGTGAAACACTTTCAGATAGGCACCTTTTTAATTCGTAAAATAAAAGCTGTTGATTAGGTCTTTTATAGTGACTTAATGATGCTTCCATTAATGTGGTTTTGACTTGACCTTGATCGTGCATTTCGAAACTGCTATCGGGTGATACATCATTTTAACAAACTGCGCTTACTACCAGAGCATTAAAAAGCGTCTCCTCGATTTCTTGCCTGTAACCTTTTGTCTATCGGTCAACTTACCAATTGATAAAATCCTTGTGTATTCTCGCAGTAGAAACTTTAACATCATCAACCATGAGTTTAAAATCTGTCACATCATTAGGAGTATGGTTCTTTTGCAATAATGCGTACAATAGCATTATTAACAGCTTTTCAGCGACCCTCAAAGCAAACGCGTGGTAATGATCGGGCCTCAGATTCATACTAAACCGAAACTTTACCTACTTCATCATTTGATAAAACCACCAACTATGCTCAGTATTTTTAAACTATCTTCAAGGAGTAGCTTTCTTACAGAATTGCTACTGACGCTTCTTTTTAGTGGCCTTTCCCTTTCCTTAGGGCTTCTCTATAATGCAGATCAAGGCGTTGCTGATTTTCGCGAATCTCCACTGTTGATCCTTATTTTCTATTTGAAGAATCCATTCTTCATAATACTGTCCGCTTTGATTACCTCTTTTGCAAACTATGGATCATACATTACCACGTTCTCCATGCACTTTGTCGGACTTGTTGCTGCCTGGTTTTTCGTGAAGTGGTTAAAGATTCAGACATTTTCTCGTATCAACAGAGGCATTAGCTGGATGTCCTTTATAGTTGTCTACTATGGTGTTTTTGTAATCCCAACATGGATTCTTGTCAGATGTGGAATTTTGGGGATGTCCATAGTGCCGGAGGCAAGCATGCAATCGATGGGACTCACGGCCGAGTCCAATTTTTTTCAATTGTATACTGCACTTTTCAATTCTGCCAAGTATGAAGTAATAACAACCATATCTGTGACCGGACTCTACTTAATGGAATTAGAGTCTCGCAGGATACTGGTAAAGAATAATCAAACGTTAGAAAATCTTGTCACAAAACGCACCAAGGAATTAGCCACCGCAAACGATCTACTAAGGAAACTCAATAAAAAATTGATCCTTAAGAATAATGAGATCCAAACGATAAACGTGAACTTGGATGAGCTTGCAAAGGAGCGCTCAAAAAAAATTCAGCTTCAGATGCAAGCACTCTCCAACTATGCTCAAATTAATTCACACGAGGTAAGGGCTCCTTTAGCCAGAATTTTAAGTATTGCTAAACAATTGGAAGATGTATCAGAGATGAGGGTGAAGGAAGAACTTGTCAATAGCGTTCATGAATCAGCCGATGAGCTGGATAAGGTAATACGAAAGATCAACAGAATACTTACTGCCTAGCTAAAGCTTGATTAATAGAGTTGCTGATTTACAGGATTGATCAACTATTTAATTTCTGATGTTTTCAAATCGAATGATTTTGGACAACTAAAAGCATTTATTATACCTGTCACCAACTACCGATCTTCAATGTTCAAATTACCGACAATCGGCAGTTTTATTTGAGAAGGGAGGTCAGCAGAATGATGAATCGTATTGTGTGCAACTATACCTTCAGTTTCATCATAATTGTTGCCGCCAGTATTCAGATTTCGCATAAACCGTGGAAAGTTGCTGCTGGAAACCTCTATTCGTATTCTATGGCCTTTTGCAAAGTAATTACTAGTAGAAAGGGGACTAAGATCAATCTGATAAGTTTCGCCTTCTTTCATAAATACTTCTTTATCATATCCTTCCCGATAACGTGCACGCTGGATGGTCTCGTCCAAGTTGTACGCTGTGCCATCGGGATAGACATCAATCAACTTAATTGTAAAATCAGTGTCTTTTACATCTGATGAAACATACAGGGACATTTCAATAAACCCGGATACTTCTATACCTTCAGTCAGTGGTTCTGATGTATAAACAAGGATATCGCTTCGTGTTTCGATTTCTTGTTGATCTTGCGCACCAGTCTCCATCGAATTTCCCATGCAGCAAACATTGCCACCATATGAATAGACGGGATTGTTTGGGTCGTAGGTGTAATTGTCCTGATTCGATTGAGTCGGTGGACTAAGAGACAACTTGCCATCGCCGAATAAGCTATTGGCATTACCATCACTATCAAGGTAAAGAGATGTCATTTTTGCATCTTTTGGAGGCCATGAATCGGCAGACCTCCACTCATTCTTACCCATCAAATAATACTGGACCCGTGGTAGCTCCTCCAAAAAATCATTTTTTCCGTCATTTTTAAGCCAGTGATCAAACCATCCATAGATCATTTCATCATAGTTGAGCCTAGCATCGCCTACACTCATCTCACCTACCATCGTATTTTCGGTCGCTCTTTTATAGCCGCAGTGCAACGTGGGAGCAATCACTAAATACTGATTGTCCGCCACCTTTTTGTTCGGATGATTTCTTAGGTGATTGAATAGCGTCAGGTTTGGACTTACCGAAACGTCATACCAGGATACAAACCAAAAACTTGGTTTATTCATTTCCATATCCTCATGATAGAGACCACCCTCAAACCATGCTGGATCGTTAGGCTTTCGTCTGATCATTTTGTCAAATATTTCTTTCTTACCTCCCATGTTTACCAACATATCCTGAACCGGTAAATGAGACATAGCAGCCATCATATCATCTACTGCCGGATTTTCAGGCGCCAAATCATAGAATTTTGATATTCTGATAAGATCCTCCTGACTCGCACCTGCAGGTATTCTTGGCTTGAACTTATCATGTTCAACGCTATATAACCAGGAAGCGAAAAGCATTTGAAATGCACCGCCTCTATACCAATTTCCCTGTTCATAGAAGTCGCCAACTGTACCGATTCCTGCGCCATAACCCATAGGAACCATTGCGGCATGAGATGGGTGATCGAGTGCTGCGACAGCCATTTGCCATTCTGCCGTTGATGAGCAACCAAGTGTTCCTATTTTGCCGTTGCTCCATTCTTGCTCAGACATCCATGAAAAAGCATCATAGCCATCTGTTAGCGGAATCCCGAGGATGTCCCATTCTCCTTCTGAATAGTAGCGACCTCTTTCATTTTGCACAACATATGCATATCCTTTTTTTACAGCCTCAAGTGCTTGCTGGTAGGTTCTTGTTCGCTCTTCCCCATCTCCCCAGCTGTTAAAGTTGTATGGAGTTCTGGAAAAGATGATTGGAACTTTCTCATTCGTTTTAGGCCGATAAATATCAGTGGCAAGTCTTATCCCATCTCGCATTGGAACCATGACTTTCTGATCAATGATAGCAATTTCTTCAAGTTGCTCTCTTAGAGATTGCCCAAAGAGGTAGCCAGCTGCAAGTATAAGTAAGAGTGAGAGGAGGATTTTTTTCATGATTTCTGGTAAGGTTGAACGTACCTACAAATTAGTCATTTTAACAGAATTGATCCCTATATGTGTTTTGAATCAGAGCATCAGCCTGATGATATACTTAGTAAAAATAAATAAACAATTGTAGTTTAACTTTCGTTTATAATAGTAATACTACTAAAATATATAGTGATACTACAAATACATAACTAAAAACAATTAGTAGCAGGCATTTAAACACTTTCAAAGTAGCGTAAAATGATACGGATTATTCAAAGTATGGTCAGCCGATGGAGTAGGATTGATCAGCTAATAAGACTAAAATCGACAGGAGCACCTCGCGAGTTTGCAAAACGGCTCGAAATCTCATCAAGTACACTTTATGAGCATCTGAATACTATGAAAAAAGTATTCGGAGCTCCCATCAAGTACTGTAGAAATAGCAGGTCTTATATCTATGAGTACGAGGGAAAAATGGAATTCGGATTCAAAAAAAAGAAAGGCTATCTGGAATTGATTACTCCGGTACAATCGGAACAACGAGATCTAACTTGCAGCCAATAGTAGTAGTAGTGCGTCAACTATTGATGCCACCTGATACAAAATCAATTGTTTAAAATATCAAAACTTTAAAAACCATGAACACTTATTTCCGATATATCGGCATTCTCGCAATGACTGCTTCACTCTTTGCCTGCAGCCAGCAAAATGCTTCAGAAGGCCAAAAGGAATCTAAGCCGCAAGGGCTTGTGGAAGATGTACTCTCGCAGGAAGAACAAGCTGCACTTACTCCAGATGATGTAATTGCTCTTTTCAAAGAGGGTAACCAAAGGTTTGTCACCAATGATCTGACAGCAAGAAATCACTCTAAACAAGTAAGGATGAGTACTTATGGGCAGTATCCCAAAGCGATTGTGCTCTCTTGCGTGGACAGTAGAGTTCCCGTAGAGGATGTATTTGATAGAGGCATTGGCGATGTTTTCGTAGCAAGAGTAGCTGGAAACTTTGTAAATGAAGATATACTTGGAAGTATGGAGTTTGCCTGCAAAGTATCTGGTTCAAAACTTGTCCTTGTGATGGGACACGAGCATTGTGGAGCAGTTAAAGCAGCTATAGATGGTGTGGAGCTTGGTAATATCACTGCGATGATTCAGAAAATAAGACCCGCAGTGGATATGGTTGCCTATGATGGACAAAGAAGCTCAGCTAACGCTGAATTTGTGCATCAAGTTTGTGAAAGCAATGTGAGAAATACGATTCAAACCATTAGGGATTCCAGTCTTATTCTAAATGAGATGGAAAAAAGTGGAGAAATTAAAATCGTGGGAGCTATATACGATATGGACAATGGTAAAGTATCATTTCTTAATGATAACTAGTAATGAGATGAGTTATAGTGTACTACACCTTTCAAGCATAGTGATTTAACTATGCTTGAATAGTTATTAATTTTTTGTCTGAAAAAACTCATGTCTTACTGTGCTTTCGGTAAATTGAAAGTAAAAAATTGCTATGAAAGCATCAGTCCTCATACTTTTCGTTGTTCTTTCTACATCACACTTGTCATTTGCACAAGACAAGTACTTTGATAAGGTTCAGACTCTTGACTCTACAATTGAAACTTTGTATGCTGTTATCTCGGGAGAGGCTGGTGAAAAAAGAGACTGGGAGTTATTTAAGTATTTGTTCACAGCAGATGCTCAGCTAATACCATCAGGTCCAAATCAGGACGGTGAAATTAGCTATCGCGTCATGAGCCCTGAGCAATATATTGAGACATCAGGCGTCTGGTTGGAAGAGAACGGCTTTTTTGAGAAAGAGATCAATAGAGTCGCGGAATCTTTCGGATCACTAACCCATATTTTCAGCTCCTACGAATCCTATAGAAGTGAATCGGATGAGAAACCTTTCACTAGAGGAATCAACAGTATTCAGCTAATGAAAGACAATGAAAGATGGTGGATTGTCAATATTTATTGGACAGGCGAAGGAGATAACAACCCAATCCCCGATAAGTATCTGCCGAAGAGGTAAGTGATTTTGACCATTTAGAATTAATGCCATCACTGAAGCAAGATAGAAGCTCCATGAAGCTCCTATTCTACTTGGAAGAAAGTTTTCTTTCCAGTAAATAATTAGTAGAAATTAATCGGAAAGACCTTTCTTACCATTCAAAAAAACAGAGGAAATGAAAATAGCCGCGCGATCACGAGATCTCAAATTTCACACCAGTAAGCGTGTCATTGAGGTAATAACTCCAAGCATAGGTGCTTCTATCAGAGCCAAAATGAAAGCATGATGAGAGAGCCAATCACGATAAGGAATCAACAGATAAAGCCCGGTAAAATTAAGCAGATCAACATCTCGCTTTCACGATTACCTACAAGAACTCACGTAGAAATCCCTATTATCGTAAGCCATTCAAAGGAGCCGGGTCCGGTTTTATTGTTGATGGGAGGGATGCACGGAGATGAGATAAATGGTGCAGAAATCGTACGAAGAATTTTAGCCAATAAATATCACATTGTAGATAAAGGAACTGTCATTTGTATTCCCATCTTGAACGTTTATGGGTTCCTGAATTTTTCGCGACAGGTTCCTGATGGAAAAGATGTCAACCGATCATTCCCGGGATCAAAAAGTGGATCGCTTGCCAGCCAGATTGCATATTATGTGCGAAGGGAGATATTACCACTCATTGATTGCGGATTGGACTTTCATACAGGCGGATCACGAATTAATAATTATCCTCAAATAAGAGGACAACTCGATTCAAATTTTGGTCTCGAATTGGCAAAGGCATTTGCTCCTAAGTATCTAATCAATTCTAAATTAAGAGAGAAGTCCCTTCGTAAGGAGGCAGCAAAAAATGGAAAGCACATACTAGTCTATGAAGGTGGTGAATCTTTGAGGCTGAGAAAACATGCTATTGATCAGGGTGTAAACGGAGCATTGAGAGTGATGCATCATCTGGGGATGATCGGAACTTCACCTCCCAAGAAATTTGACCCAATTTTAATCAGCTCTTCTACTTGGTTACGTACTCCCGCAGCAGGCCTTTATTATTCATTGGTTAGACCTGGAGATAAGGTCACCGTCGGTCAAGAGCTAGCATATGTAAATGGACCATATGGGGATTTTGAAAAGTTGATCAAGTCAAAGTATGACGGACATGTAATTGCTGTAAACAATATTCCAGTGGTGAACAAGGGAGATGCTTTAATGCACATTGGCATGACCAACAAATAGCTTCAAAATCCTCAGCCAAGTTTAAATCTTTTCATTCCCTACTCTACACCACTCCTCTAATCCAAACTCCCCATTTCCCCCACGATCCCCCACCAATTATCCATTAATTCATATTTCTGAAATTTTTTTTCCTAATTCTTCCCACTCAGTGATAAAATCCATATCTCACTGAATTTCAAATCATTTCCTTACACCATATAATCATCGATTTAGGTGCACAAATCAACTTTTTTTCTCTTCTGTGTTTGAAAGTGGGAGAAAGTGGAGGAAAATAGGAGAAAATGATTACATTTGTCTCGGTGGTTTATATTTTTCAAGGCTCAGTATGACGTTTTTTACAAGCGAGTATGAGTGTAAGTTGGATACTAAAGGAAGGTTGGTCTTGCCTGCAAAGATCAAGAACAACCTTCCGGAGGTCTCCACTGCAGAACTAGTAATTCGGAAGGGATTCGAGCCGAACCTAATCCTCTACCCGATGGTGGAGTACAAAAAAATACACCACAAGATCTCATCACTTAGTGAATTCAATCCTGAGCAGCGTAAGCTGAAAAGGAATTTTTTCAGGAGTATCGCCCAGGTGGAGTTGGATAGCGCAAGCAGAATACTGGTACCCAAGACGATGCTCGCTCACGCACAGATAGACAAAGAAGCAATTCTCATCGGCATGGGCAACTATATAGAAATGTGGAATCCAGATGTATTCAATAAGCACCTCATTGAAGATGCCAACGAATACTCAGATTTAGCACAGAAGTTCTTAGACGAATAAAACCTTCAGTTGAAATGAAAAAGTTGATTGTGGGTAAAGTTGGAAGTTGGAATGGTGTAAAAGCTCAATATAAAAGTGGTCTAAGACCATGAGCGAGTATCACAACCCGGTTATGCTGAAAGAATGCATGGAAGGGCTGGATATCAAACCGGATGGAGTATATGTGGATGTGACTTTCGGAGGTGGTGGTCACAGCAAAGCAATACTTGAGCAATTATCAACCGGACACCTTATAGCTTTTGATCAGGATGCAGATGCTGAGAAAAATGCACAAGCGCTCGATACGTCGGGCAAACGTTCTTTTACATTTATTGAGTCAAATTTCAGGTTTCTGAAAAAGTATCTCAAACTACATGGCATCACGGAAGTGGATGGTATTCTGGCAGATTTGGGAGTTAGCTCCCATCAGTTTGATGAACCAGCGCGTGGATTCACCATTAGGGCAGAAGGTGTGTTGGATATGCGAATGGATCAAGCCGCTACTAAGAGTGCCAGAGAAGTAGTCAATGAGTACGATGAAAAAGACCTGATACATATTTTGAGTGCATACGGGGAAATCAGGAATGCACGAACTCTCGCAAGGGAAATCGTGAATTTCAGAATGAACCTACCCATCGAGACCAATGAGCAGCTGAAGGCAATAGCCATGAAGAATGCTCCTAAAGGTCGGGATCTTAAATACCTCGCACAGGTCTTTCAGGCCATTCGAATAGAGGTAAATGAAGAATTGGAAGCACTCAAGGAATTTTTAGTCCAGGCTGGCGAAGTGCTAAAGGCAGATGGCAGACTGGTGGTGATGAGTTATCACTCGCTAGAAGACAGACCGGTTAAAAATTTCATCAATAAAGGAAACATTAAAGGGGTCGATGAAAAAGACTTTTACGGCAATCCAATCAGGGTATTAGACCCGGTGAACCGAAAGCCTATCGTCCCCGAAGCGGCAGAAATTAAAGAAAACAGCAGAGCGAGAAGCGCTAAGCTGCGTATTGGCAGAAAAAAGTGATTGGTAATTGGCAGTTGGATTATAGACAAATGTCTAGCGTCTAGCTACTAACATCTAACTACTAGTATTATGAAGAACACCTACAAATTACCCCAAAGAGAAGAGCGAGGAGGCTTATTCCGTCTCATCAATCGCTTTCTACGCATGGATAGCTCCATGAGCGAGGTTATACACGTGCGTTTTCTTCCCCAAATACTATTTCTGGCATTCTTATGTCTGCTTTATATCGGAAACCGCCACTATGCGGAAAAGAAGGTTCGGGATATCAACCACCTGGAAACAGAAGTTGAAGACCTGAGAGCAGATTACACGACTCTGAAAGCTGATTTCATGTATGAAAGCAAGCAATCGGAGGTAGCAAAAAGAGCTTCAGAGCTCGGTTTAAAAGAGAGCAAGGAGTCACCGGTATTGATTAGGGAAGTACAAGAGTGAGCATAAAAAGAGACATAGTATTACGCGTTCGCATCGCATTCATCCTCACCTTCCTGGTGGCAGGATTAGTTGTGTTTCGTATTGCTAAGATCCAGTACGTAGAAGGCGAAGAGTGGAGAAGCATGGGCGAGACATTGGGCATTCAGGCCATGAATGTAAAAGCGACTCGCGGAAATATCTACGCAGATGATGGTAGCTTGCTGGCAACCTCATTGCCATTCTATAGGCTGGCGATCGACCCATACTTGCCTTCAAATGGATTGTATAAAAACAACATCGATTCGCTTAGCTATTTGCTGGCACGTTACTATAAAGACTTGACCCCAACCCAATACAAGCGCAAAATCGATGACGCGCGGAAAAAGGGAAGACGTTACCTCACACTCAATCGTCAGGAAATTGGCTACCAGGACAAAAAACTCATGGAAAACTGGCCACTCTTCAGAGAAGGTCGGCTGAAGGGTGGTGTATTGTTCGAAAAGGTAGAAAAACGCTTTCTACCATTTTCGCATTTAGGCATTCGCACAATCGGAAGCGTCAATGCCAATGATCGAGGCGTGGTTGGATTGGAATACAGCTTTAATAAGCAGCTCGCTGGAATCAATGGCAAAGGACTTTATCAGAAGATGGCTGGAGGTGGCTGGAAGCCTATCTATGATGGCACGGAAAGACGTCCGGTAGATGGATTAGATATTCAAACAACCATCAACGTAGACCTTCAGGATGTCACCGAGTCTGCATTACTCAATGAATTGCAAAAGCATGACGCAGATTATGGCGTAGCAATTGTGATGGAAGTAAGCACGGGCCAGATCAAAGCAATCTCTAACTTGAGTCGCAACAGTGAAGGTGATTACTACGAACGATACAACTATGCTGTTGGTAGTCAGGGTTCACGTGAGCCAGGCTCCACCTTTAAGCTTGCGAGTATGATTGCCCTTCTCGAAGAAACGGACATTAAGCTTTCTGATTCAATTGACACAGGAGATGGCAAGCTGGAATTTTATGATAAAACCTTGCGTGATCACAAACCTGGAGGCTTTGGTAAGCTGACCATTCAGGAGGTATTTGAGAAGTCTTCAAACATCGGAGTGGCTAAGCTAGTATCTCACTACTTCGACAATGAACCTGAGAAATTCATTAATTATTTAAAGCGAATGAATTTACATCAACCACTTGATTTTCAAATGGTTGGTGAAGGTAAGCCGTACATCAAAGACCCATCAGATAGCACATGGAGTGGAGTAAGCCTTCCATGGATGTCGCATGGATACGAGCTAAAAATGACACCTCTTCAAATGCTGGCATTGTACAACGCAGTGGCGAACAATGGCAAGATGGTGAAGCCGATGATCGTGAAAGGTGTGATGAAAGCGGATCGTATGGTGGAAGAGTTTGATACAGAAATAATCAATGATCGAATTGCTTCTAAAGAGACGTTGACACAACTCCGATTGATGATGGAGGGAGTAGTAGAACGTGGCACAGCTAAAAACATCAACCACAGTCACTACAAAATTGCCGGCAAAACGGGTACAGCTAAGAAAGTGAAGAACGGACGCTACGTGAAGGAATATTATACTTCATTCGCCGGATACTTCCCTGCTGAGGCTCCAAGATACAGCTGCATTGTAGTCATTGATAATCCAAAAGGATATCAAATCTATGGTAGTGATGTGTCAGCTCCAGTTTTCAAGGAAATCGCGGATAAGATCTATTCTTTGGAGCTGGATATGCATGAAATAGGTACACAAGAGCGCACATTTGTGACCGGCGTATTTCCATATATCAAAGCGGGAAAGCGTGAAGAGCTAACCATGATTTGCAATGAACTAGGTATCTCAAATCATGCCAAGTCTGAAGCAGAATGGGTGAAGACATCAGTCATCAATGATGCGGTCTACTGGAAAGGGAATAACATCAAGTATAAGGTTGTGCCGGATGTCAGAGGCATGACGCTACGTGACGCCATCTATGTCTTAGAAAATCTGGGACTTGAGGTAGAAGTAAAAGGAAGAGGTCGGGTATCAACTCAATCCATGACTCCTGGCGGAAAAATTACGAAAGGTTTAACGATAAAACTCCAGATGAGCTAATGCAAACGCTGAAAGACATATTGTTTGGAGTTACGCTCAGATCACTCACCGGCAACAGAGAAGAGAAAATTGCAGGTATTGCATTTGACTCTCGAAAGGTTGAAAAAGGTTTCTTGTTTGTAGCGGTAAAAGGCCTTACCGTAGATGGTCATGATTTCATAGAAACTGCAATTGAAAGCGGTGCAAAAGTGATCGTGTGTGAGCAAATCCGAGAAGACCTTGGAAAAGATGTTACGGTTGTTCAAACAGATGATTCAGCAGAAGCCTTGGGGATCATTACTTCCAACTTCTATGGACGACCTTCAGAAAAAATTAAGCTTATTGGCATTACCGGCACAAATGGAAAGACCACTTGTGTCACCTTGCTTTTTGAGCTTTTCCAAAACCTGGGCTATTCGGCGGGCTTACTTTCAACAGTAGAAAACAAGATTAATCAGAAGGTCTTATCTACCAGCTTTACGACACCTGATTCAGTACAGTTAAATGCACTTTTGGCCGAAATGGTCGAGGGTGGATGCACACACTGTTTCATGGAAGTAAGTTCCCATGCTCTGGTACAACAGCGAGTTGCTGGCGTCCATTTCACAGGTGCGGTATTCACCAATATCTCACATGATCACTTGGACTATCACAAAACTTTTGATGAATACATCGCAGCGAAGAAGTTGCTCTTTGACGGACTTTCTTCAGAATCATTTGCATTGGTAAATGTGGATGACAAGCGCGGAACCGTGATGTTGCAAAATACAAAAGCAGATAAGCACAGAATGGGTATTAGATCTATGGCTGACTATAAGGCACGGATCATTCATAACACTTTGCAAGGACTGGAACTCAACTTCGATGGAGTAGATGTTTGGTTTAAACTAATCGGCCAATTCAACGCATATAATCTATTAACGGCTTACGCAGTGGCTGTTCTGCTAGGAGAAGAGAAAGAAGATGCTTTAAGCGCACTTTCTACTACTTCGGGAGCAAGTGGAAGATTCGAGGCAGTCGAGAATACCTCTAACATTATGGCGATAGTGGACTATGCGCACACGCCTGATGCATTGGAGAATGTTTTGAAAACCATTCAAGATCTGAGAACTAAGAATGAGGTATTGGTAACAGTGATTGGATGTGGAGGTGACCGTGACAAAACCAAGCGGCCAAAGATGGCGGATATCGCTGCACGCTTTAGTGACAAAATCATTTTGACTTCAGACAATCCGCGAACAGAAGATCCGAAGCAGATTTTGGAAGATATGAAAGCCGGGATACCGAAATCCAAGGAACGCAATGTGATGATAATAGAAGATCGCAAGGAAGCTATTCGTACGGCTTGCAACCTGGCAAATGACAAAGACATAATACTTGTGGCCGGAAAAGGTCATGAGAATTATCAGGAAATAAATGGAAAGCGTCATCATTTTGATGATCGCGAGATTTTAAATGAATTATTGAACTAAGAGATGCTGAATTATTTATTCGACTATCTGAATGAAATTGACTTCCCCGGAGCGGGACTGTTTCAGTATATCTCGTTCCGTGCTGGAATGGCGGCATTGCTATCGCTACTCATTACCATCACGTTCGGAAAGCAGCTTATCAACATGCTTCGCAGATATCAGCTGGGTGAATCTATCCGTGATTTAGGACTTGAAGGGCAGATGGAGAAGAAAGGCACACCAACCATGGGTGGGATAATTATCATCTCCGGTATCGTCATCCCAACATTACTGTTGGCAGACCTAAGTAATATCTATATCATCTTGTTGATCATTTCGGCATTTTGGATGGGAGCGATCGGATTTCTGGATGACTATCTGAAAGTAAAAAAAGAAAATAAAGAGGGGCTCAGAGGAAAGTTTAAGGTCATCGGACAGATCGGGCTTGGTATCCTTGTTGGTCTGGTTATGGTATTCCATGAGGATATCGTTGTAAGAGACTTCTCTGGAGAAGCGTTCAAGGATGAGAATTCACTGCTAACAACCATCCCTTTTGTAGCCAATAATGAATTCCAGTATGATTGGTTACTTCCTGAATTTCTCGCTGACTATTCTTGGGTGCTATATGTTGCTGTTGTCATTTTCATAATAACCGCGGTTTCCAATGGAGCAAACATCACAGATGGACTTGACGGCTTGGCTGCAGGCACATGTGCAATCATTGGTTTGACGCTTGCTGTGCTCGCGTACCTTTCTGGCAATGCCATTTTTGCAGACTACCTGAACATCATGTTCATACCCAACTCCGGGGAACTGGTGATCTTCTGTACTGCCTTTGTGGGCGCTTGCGTTGGCTTTCTGTGGTACAACGCCTATCCAGCGCAGGTATTCATGGGGGATACAGGAAGCCTGTCATTAGGTGGGATCATTGCCGTGCTGGCATTCGTCATTCGAAAAGAATTATTGATCCCGATCCTATGTGGAATTCTCGTAATCGAGAATCTATCGGTAATCATTCAGGTAGCTTATTTCAAGTATACCAAAAAGAAATACGGTGAAGGAAGACGAATCTTTTTGATGTCACCTCTCCATCACCATTATCAAAAGAAGGGAATACATGAAGCCAAAATCGTCGGTCGATTCTGGATTGTAGGAATTCTCTTAGCCATTTTCACTCTTGCAACGCTAAAAATCAGGTAATGACAGTAACAGAAATTCATGAATTAAACGAAAAGTTTCAGAAAGGCGCAGTACAACTTTCTGAGTTGATCCCATCGGGTTCTTTGGTGCAAGCCACATCCATGTTGATCAGGTGTGCCCGAAAAATTGATAATCAATTTTCAAAGCTTCTTGCTGCTGATACGGAGGTGAAATTTGGTCAGATCATGGGCATTTTGGAGGATGAATCCGATGAAGTTTTGTTCATTCTTGATCAATTGGAAATCGCCAATAAGAAACAACAAATCAGTCTGATAAATGACTTCTTAAAAGAAGGCTATGACTTGATAGCTCTGTACTCCAAATGTTTTGATTACATCATTGACAAAAAAGTAAAAGAAGAAGAATAATGAATACGCGCATAGTCATATTAGGCGGAGGTGAGAGCGGCGTAGGTGCGGCCATACTTGCTCAGCAAAAGGGCTATGAGGTATTCCTATCTGACGGCTCAAGCCTGGCACCTGGGCGCAGGAGAACGTTGAAAAGCCAAAAAATTGATTTTGAAGAAGGAGGACACTCTGAGGAGTTGATCATGAATGCTACTCTGGTGGTTAAAAGTCCGGGTATTCCTGATTCCGCGCCTTTGATTCAAAAATTAGTAGCAAAAGACACACCTGTCATCTCCGAAATTGAGTTTGCCTATCGATTTATTGATAAGGCAAGAGTGATCGCGATTACTGGCACAAACGGAAAGACCACTACTTCATTGCTTACGTATCACCTGCTAAAAACAGCTGGTTACAAGGTAGCGTTAGGAGGAAATATTGGCAAGAGCCTTGCCGGGCTGGTGGCGGAAGGCGGGTTCCATTACTACGTAGTGGAGGTAAGCAGTTTTCAATTGGATGGTATTGCGAATTTCCGTCCGGATGTTGCTGTGCTTCTCAATATCACACCGGATCATCTCGATCGATACGAGAACAATTTCAACAAATACGTCACTTCAAAATTCAAAATTGTTGAGAACCTGACCAATGAGCAGGCATTCATATACTGCGCAGATTCTGAGCCAGTTTCAGAAGAGGTAAGTAGACGAAAAATTGAAGCGAGCATGTTTGCTATGACCGCCTCAAACAATGATAAATTGAGTGCCTACCTGAAAGACGAGCACTTGATATTCAATTATCAATTCAAGCAAGACAATAAACAATATGAGATCCCACTATCAGAAATTTCACTGATAGGAAAGCACAATATGGTCAATAGCATGGCAGCCGTTTTGAGCTCACTATGCATGGAAGTACCAATAGAAAAAGTGCTTAAAGGATTGAAAAATTTTAAAAACGCACCACACAGACTAGAGTTTGTAGAAGAGATTGATGGTGCCGCTTACATCAACGATTCCAAGGCAACGAATGTGGACTCTGTTTTTTATGCCTTGGATGGTGTAAAAGGGGATATTATTTGGATTGCAGGTGGAATAGACAAAGGAAACGACTATTCACAAATCGAGAAGTTGGTGAAGAAGAAGGTGAAATCCTTGATCTGCCTGGGCAAAGACAATCAGGCTTTGACCGACTTTTTCGGTTCAAGCATTGATCAAATCGCTGAAGTTGATAGTGCAATGAAAGCTGTAGAGCAAGCTCACGAGTGGGCCAAAGAAGGAGATGTGATTTTGCTATCACCAGCATGCGCCAGCTTTGATCTGTTCAGCAATTATGAAGATCGGGGCGATAAGTTTAAGCGAGCAGTAAGCAAGCTGAGTAAGAAATTAAAAATGAAAGAGGCATGAACGAAGTAAAAGATTGGGCATATCGAAACCTGAAAGGTGACCCGGTGATTTGGTTCATCGTGCTTATCCTTTCTTTATTTAGCATTTTGGTGGTGTATAGTGCCACAGGCAGTCTCGCCTACAAGATGATGGATGGAAACACTGAGTACTATCTCATCAAGCATTCTATCCTGGTAATCGTGAGTTTAGGAGCTATATGGATAGCTCACCGCATTGACTATCGCTACTATTCCAAGATTTCCAAATTGGTGCTGTGGCTTTGCGTACCGCTTTTGATATTCACATGGGCTTTCGGTACAAACATCAACGAAGCTTCCAGGTGGATAACTATACCTGTTATTAATCAAGCATTTCAGCCATCTGATCTGGCAAAACTGGCATTGCTGGTAACGCTAGCGAGTATGCTGGCTAAGCGCCAAAATTCCATTGAAGACTTTCAGAAGGCAATCGTCCCGATGCTATTTTGGATTGGGTTGATCTGCGGATTGATCGCACTGACAAACTTCTCGTCTGCAATCCTGCTCTTCTTGACTTGTATGCTCGTATTATTCATTGGGCGTGTGCCAGTGAAGTACTTAGCGATGCTGGTTGTGATTTGCGCATCCTTTGGATCGGTCGCGTTTATGGTTGGTCAGCGAGGTGGCACAGCAATTTCACGTGTTGAAGACTTTATCAATAACGATACACCATACCAAGCCAAGCAGGCATATATCGCAATAGCTTCAGGCGGTGTTGTTGGAAAAGGTCCGGGACAAAGTGATCAAAGAAATTTTCTTCCTCATCCATATTCAGATTTCATCTATGCAATCATCCTGGAAGAATATGGTCTGGTTGGTGGCATCACAATACTGTTTTTATATCTCGCCTTACTTTATCGCGGGATGAAAGCAGCAGAAGATAATGACCGTGCATACGGAGGCTTGCTTTCCGCAGGACTCAGCTTTGCGCTGGTGATACAGGCCCTAGTAAACATGGGTGTAGCCGTTGGATTAGGTCCGGTAACAGGTCTAACGCTACCGTTTATAAGCATGGGAGGAACATCTCAGCTATTCGCTGGCCTGGCGTTGGGAATCATTCTTAGTGTGAGCCGGGGAGAGATCGATCGTTTTGGAAATGCTATAGGGAATCAATATAAAGAAGCAGCCTAATCGAAAAGGAACGCACATATCGTCAACGTCCCTTGCGGATCATGATTAGCGGTGGAGGCACTGGCGGCCACATCTATCCGGCTATTTCCATTGCTCAAGCACTGAAAGACACTTTGCAGAATGTAGAGATTCTATTCGTAGGTGCGAAAGGAAAGATGGAGATGGACAAGGTTCCAGCTGCAGGCTTTGAGATCGAAGGTCTGTGGATCAGTGGCATCCAACGAAAAATCACACCAGGCAACTTGATGTTTCCATTCAAGTTGGTATCAAGCATAGTAAAATCATACGGTTTACTAAAGAAATTTAAGCCAGATGTGGTAGTAGGAGTTGGTGGATATGCCAGTGGGCCTTTGCTATATGCAGCCACGAAGAAAGGAGTTCCAACCCTTATTCAAGAGCAAAACTCTTATGCTGGATTGACCAATAAATGGCTGGCAAAAAAGGTGAATAAGATCTGCGTCGCTCACGATGGCATGGAAAAATATTTCCCAGCTAATAAGCTCGTTGTAACCGGCAACCCGGTTCGCAAGACCATCAAGTTGAATCCCAACCGAAGAGACGAAGCGTACAAGTATTTTGAACTCGACAGTGCAAAGCCAACACTACTGGTGATTGGTGGAAGTCTAGGAGCACGCACACTCAACGAGAGTGTCATTGCCGGACTAGACAAGTTGAAGAATGAGGGCATACAATTGATCTGGCAATGTGGTGGGTTTTATCATGAAGAAATGAAAGAGCGAGCTGATGGACAGGGAGGAAAAGTGATTTTGAAAGATTTCATCTTCCAAATGGATTTCGCCTATGCTTGCGCAAATGTGGTGATCTCCCGGGCTGGCGCACTCTCCATCGCTGAATTGATGCTTACGGGGAAGCCAGCAATTCTGGTACCCTCACCAAATGTGGCCGAAGACCATCAAACCATAAATGCGAAAGCGCTAGTGGATAAAGCAGCAGCTGAAATGGTTGCAGACAAGGAGGCCATGAAGAGGTTGGTAGATGAAGCGATTGAATTGATAAACGATAAAAAACGACAAGAGAAGCTTTCAAAAAACATATATGAAATGGCGCATGAAAATGCAGCTGTTGACATTGCGAATGAAGTAATTAAACTCATAGCCTGATGGAATTAAAAGAAGTAAATAGCGTCTACTTTATCGGTATCGGTGGTATCGGCATGAGCGCATTGGCTCGTTGGTTCCATGCCAAGAAAATGCCCGTAGCTGGCTATGATAAAACCGAATCTGACCTTACCAGACAATTGGTAGAGGAGGGAATGGATGTTCACTATGAAGATCAGCTGGATATGATTCCGGATACATTTCTGGCGAAAGAGAGCACGTTGGTTGTGTATACACCTGCGGTTCCTACCGATCACATGGAGTTAAACTACTTCCGTGACAATGGCTTTCATGTGAAGAAACGTTCTGAAGTACTCGGGATGATCACTGATAACCATTACACGATTGCGGTCGCAGGCACACATGGAAAGACCACAACCACATCCATGATTGCTCATTTATTAAGTTCTTCACGCAAGGGTTGCACAGCTTTCGTAGGCGGGATCATGACCAATACCGGAACTAATCTCATCATTGGAGATGCTAAGGCACCTGTGGTGGTGGAGGCAGATGAGTATGACCGTTCCTTCATGCAGCTCAATCCAAACTATACCATCATTACATCGCTCGACCCGGATCACCTGGATATTTATGGTGATGAAACAGCGATGCTGGATACGTACGAAGAGTTTGTGAAAAGGACACCCAAGGATGGAAAAGTTCTGATGTACTCGGAAGCGGGATTCAAGATCAACCCTGGAAATAAGTACACCTCCTATGCCATCCGAAACGGTGATGCAGTAGCCGATGCTTTGCGTATCGTGAACGGAGCTTTCGTGTTTACCTATCGCTATGGTATGGAGAAAATCTCAGACGTATATGTAGAAGTACCTGGCTATCACAATGTGGAAAATGCCTTAGCGGCCATTACGGTGGCACTTGATATGGGTATGGAAGGCAAGGATATTCGCAAGCGAATGAAGACCTATTCAGGTGTTAAAAGACGTTTCGAATATATCTACAGGAGCCAGCATACCACGCTAATTGATGATTATGCACATCACCCGGAAGAAATTAACGCCTTTTTGAAGTCGGTGAGATCACTGGCAGGTAAACGCAAAATCACAGCGATCTTCCAGCCACACCTGTACTCCAGAACAAGAGATTTTAAAGCTGCTTTTGCAGAAGCACTAGACAAAGCAGATGAAGTGATATTACTCGACATTTATCCAGCAAGAGAAGAACCAATCGAGGGGATATCCTCAAAAACCATCTTCGACCTGATGGATAATGAAAAGAAGGTGATGGCTACCAAAGAAAATTTGATTGAGGAGTTAGACAAGCACAACCTTGATATCGTGGTGACAATAGGAGCTGGAGATATTGATCGGGAGGTTCCAAAGATTGCGAAGTATCTGAGGAATAAGTTCGAACCTCAACCTGATGAAGACACAGAGTCCGAAGAAAATTCTAAAGCAGAAGGCGATGAGTAAGGAAGAAAAGAAAAATATATTGATCTACTCATTTAGCGGGTTACTTCTGCTATCACTGATCACCTTCGTAGGTATCAAAAATAACAGTCGCAAGATTGATGAAGTCAAAGTAGAGATTCTGGAACAGGATGGAATTTTCTTCACCGATCAATTAGAAGTAGTGGACCTGATGACCGACAAAAGCGCCGACTATGTGATTGGTGTAGAGATGGGAAATCTGGAGCCGAAAGTACTTGAGGAACGAGTCGAGGCGAATCCATTTGTAAAGGATGCTCAGGTGTATAGAGACCTTAAAGGCAACCTGCAAGTGAGGGTAGAGCAAAGCAAGCCCATTGCTCGATTGTTCATAGATGGTAAAAAAGATAGATACATCGATTCTGATGGAAGAGTGCTCCCTGTTAATGCCAAGCATACCGCACGCGTGCCGCTCATGGAGACAGACTTTGAGTTTGGATGGGATGCAAATCTTAATGAAAGTAAATACGGCACTCAGGTGTTTGAACTTTTGATGTATATCGAAAGGAATGAATTCTGGAGAGCTCAGATTGCTCACATCCTCATTCAAAAGGATGGAGAAATAGTTTTGTACCCACAGGTAACGAAGCAAACCATTGAGTTTGGAATGCCTGAGGATTTTGATAGCAAGTTTTCAAAGTTGATGACTTTCTATAAAGAGATTTTGCCCAAAAAGGGATGGAACACATACGACAGAGTAAATCTGAAGTTTGAAAATCAAATTATTTGCGAATGACCAAAAGAGTTAGAAATATCATTTTAATATGTCATCCTGAGCGGAGTGAAGGATCTATTCCTCCTATTGAGGTGGATAAGTTTAATGACAGGAGATGTGAATGCTAACTACTAGTTACTAATAACTAATTACTAAAGAAATGGAAGACAAAATCATCGTTGGATTAGACATAGGCACCACAAAGATTTGTGTCATTGTCGGAAAGAAAAATGAGTACGGAAAGCTCGAAATACTGGGCATGGGCAAAGCTGTGTCTGATGGTGTGATCCGTGGAATCGTAACAAACATTGACAAGACCGTACGTGCCATAGAGAAGGCCATTGCAGAAGCCAGTGAGCAGTCAGGCATCGATATCGGGGTGGTCAACGTGGGGATTGCCGGGCAGCATATAAAAAGTGCGGTTCATCACGGCGGGATTACACGCGAAAACGCTGAAGGTGAAATCACGATCGAAGACTTGGCACGATTGAATAGCGATATGCATCGCATCGTGACACCTCCCGGAAGTGAAATCATCCATGTGATGCCACAAGATTATATCGTGGATTACGAAGACGGAATTATGGATCCTGTGGGAATGACCGGAGTGAAGCTTGAGGCCGACTTCCACATCATTACAGCACAGACCAACGCAATCAACAACATAAACAAGTGTGTGAAAAAGGCTGGGCTCCAGATTGAGAATCTCATTTTGGAACCACTCGCGTCCAGCCTATCTGTTTTAAGCGATGAGGAGAAAGAGGCAGGTGTATGTCTGGTAGACATAGGAGGTGGTACCACAGATGTGGCAGTCTTCTATGACAATATCATTCGTCACACTGCCGTGATCCCTTTCGGTGGTAATATCATTACCTCTGACATCAAGCAGGGCTGCATGGTGATGGAACATCAAGCTGAATTGCTGAAAACCAAATTTGGAAAAGCCATCTCTGAAGAAGCAAGTCCGAATGAGATCGTATCCATTCCCGGTTTGAGAAACAGGCCTCCAAAGGAGATTTCAATCAAGAACCTTGCACATATTATAGAAGCAAGGATGGAAGAGATCATCGAGCTGGTTCACACTGAGATCATTAGCTCAGGCTACAACAAAAAACTAGCAGCGGGTATCGTGGTGACTGGTGGCGGATCGCAGTTGATCAATCTGAGTCAGCTATTTGAATACATGACCGGGTTGGATGCACGTATTGGATATCCAAACGAGCACTTAGGTAGAAGCAAAGTAGATGCGGCGAAGAGCCCAATGTTTGCCACAACCGTTGGTCTGGTACTTTCCGGATTCAAAGCATTAGATATTCGACAAGCAAGATATTCTGAGTCTCCTTCGATGAAAGGAGACGGCAAGAAAAAATTGAAGCAAGGCAATAAATTCTTTTCCAACATTCTGGAGAAAACCAAAGGCCTTTTAATCGACGATTTTGATGATAAAATTAATTAGTGGCGAGTTACTGGTTATGAGCTGCGAGACAGCTCAAAACTCGAAACTCTGAACTCAAAACTTTTATAATTATGGCAGAAAATATGTATCAATTCGACTTACCGTCACATCACAAATCCATCATCAAGGTGGTGGGTGTTGGAGGCGGCGGCAGCAACGCTGTTAATCACATGTACAGCCTGGGGATCCGGGACGTAGAATTTGTGGTTTGTAACACCGACCATCAGGCACTGGAAAGCAGTGCAGTACCAAACAGGCTTCAGATAGGAAACAATCTGACCAGTGGTTTGGGAGCAGGAGCGAATCCTGAACGAGGCAAAAATGCCGCTGTAGAAAGCAAAGAAGAAATTCGTGACCTACTCTCGCAAGACACGAAAATGGTCTTCATCACCGCAGGAATGGGCGGAGGCACCGGAACAGGTGCAGCTCCCGTGATTGCGCAAGTGGCCAGTGAACTGAATATCCTTACTGTGGGTATTGTCACAGCACCATTTGCTTTTGAAGGCAAGAAAAAAATGAAAGCTGCAGAGGAAGGAATCAAGGAACTGAAAAAGTACTGTGATACCGTGCTCGTGATCATGAACGATAAGCTTCGTGAGATCTATGGCAACCTTTCCATCAGTGACGCATTTGCACAAGCAGATAATGTCTTGACAACTGCAGCCAAAGGAATAGCGGAGATTATCACCGTTCCTGGTTATGTAAACGTCGATTTTGAAGATGTAAAAACCGTAATGAAGGGCGCAGGTCCGGCGGTCATGGGATCATCCAAAACCATCGGAGACAATAGAGCAAGAAGAGCAGCAGAAGAAGCGCTCAACTCTCCACTTTTGAATCAGCATGATATCTATGGTGCAGAGAAAATTCTTCTTTCCATCATCTCAGGTGAGGAAGCCGAGCTTCAGATGGATGAGCTGACGGACATCACAGATTACATCCAGGAATACGCCGGAGACAATGCAGAGGTAATCTTCGGTCACGGTGTGGATAGCAGCTTAGGCGAAAACATTCGCGTGACAGTTATTGCCACTGGCTTTGGAAAAGTAGCTGAAGATGGTGAGTATATTTCCAAAGAAGAAGAGGCACGTCGCTTCGATTTAAATTCTCAAAGGGAAATTGAAGAAACACCAAAAGTGGACAATACCTCTGATTTCATGTTTGAAATAGAGGACACCAAAGACAAGGAAGGAGTAGAGGATTGGAACTATGAGTTCAGCTCACTCAAAGATGAGATTAAGCGGGAGGTAGAAGAAGAAGATCAACGTGAGAAACGTCCAACGGAGCAGTCATCCTTCGAATTCGACTTTACAAGGGCTTTTGACCATGAGCAGGATGAGTCTGTTCATGAAAATGAGATAAACATTGAGGATGCTTTTGCTGCGAGCCCCAGTTCTAAGCAAGTACGATTAGCGCAGGAGCGAGCAGAGCGTGAAGCGATGTTTTCAAGCAAGAAGTTCGAGATGGAGACAGAGGAGTTTAAAGAGCGACTGGATGTCCCAGCTTACGAGCGCAAGCAAGTAAAACTTCAGAATGTACCTCACTCAGCAGAGCGCAACATCTCGAAGTTCAATTTGAACGAGGAAAATCAAATTTTAGGAAATAATAAATTCTTGCACGATAACGTGGATTAGTCATTCTCGTCATCGCGAGTGAATGCGAAGCGATCTTTTTACAGGTTGCATCAGTTTGGTTCGTAATGATGGTTATCGTCCAAAGACATGGTTAACGTAGGTGTTAGTCATACATGTCCCGCACTTGATGCGGGATCTGCCGGACGTGATCCGGTATTCTGCCAAGAATGAGCCCCGGCCAAGGTCGGGGCTTGATTGTTTTTAATACAGTCCAAGCATATGAACGCTCTGTCATGCCGGACTTGATCCGGCATCTTCAAGTATTAGCAGCGAATCAACTTGAATTAACCTTATTCACTTCCTTGCAATCGCTCATACGTCCCATCCTCAAAAATCACCTGATAGTCGGAATCGAATAAACCGGAAGGAATGTAATAGTCAGTGGAAATAACCTGAGCTCCGGAAGTAATTGCAGCTTCAAATCGTCGATTATCGTTAGCTCTTGCTTCAAATGTATCTGAATCAGCTCTGGTGCGAACCATATAACCTAACCTAACCAATCTTTGGATTTCCTCCTGATTAGCTATTGGATCGTTGACAATGTGAAAGGCGGCTTCCGGATTTCCACCTGCTACATTCACAAACATGGCCGCATTTTGGAGACCTTGAAATGACGATAGATACAGATTAGTTTTGGTCTCACCTTCGTCAAGCACAAAAAGGATTTTCCCTCGCACCTCATCTAAAGATGGCCATCCGTCTGTAAGAACGGCTTCTTCCAATGTTGAAAAATTATTTCTAACATCATCAGGAGTGATGAGCTGACTCGGGTCGAAAACATCAGCTATTTCATCATCAATGAGTTTCATCCCGGCAATGTCAAAAGGAACAGGTTCTCTGATTATCGGAATAACATTATCCTTCGCATTAATCAACACGATTATTGGCGTGTGATCCGAATGCTGATCTGACCATTCTTTTAAAGCCAGCAACCCATCTGTGAATAGCAGGTGGTGACTTCTAAAATCGACATCCTGCGTGTGAAACATCTTGAGTCCGGGACCTTCCAAGACATTATCTTCATCATAAGGCAGTGGGGTAAATCCGGCATCCCTTATCACATCCAAGCCTTGAGGATTAGCGTAATGTCCACCTTCGGGATCATAGAAAACATCGTACTCAAGGTTGCGAATACCAAGGTCCAATTGTGCGGAGATAGAAATATGTTCGTACTCCAGGCTCTGTGACAATGCCTGATCTAGCTGAGCAATAAAGTCTAAAATCGGTTGTTCAACTGCTATCTTATAACTGTTATGACTGCCAATAACCTGAATGTCATTGAGACATTCACAGTCATCGTCTAATGCATTAGTATCAGGTATTTCAGTGTCCCCATTGCAAGAAGAAAAGGTCATAATTGATATGAATAATAGGAGGTAGACAATTATTTCAAAAAGGAAGAACTTGAAAAAAATGCCGAATCGGACGTTTTTGACAAAAGATAGCATAGCCAGTATTTTGCTTTATGAATACATGTTAATATAACACGCTCGGTATTCGAAACTCTAATCTGCTTAAATAGTTCTCTTGAATACCCTAAACCGAAAGGTGCTGTAGCATCTTAGCTTCTTTTTTTAGAACTTACCGACATAGCAAAAAAATCATGGAAGCAGAATAATTTGAAAGATACCGCCCAGGCACACCTGCACATTGAAAATCGGAAAAAGGAAAGAGCGCTGGTAAAAGTGAAATAATCTGTCCGTCCGGGGATTCTTGGTATAATCATTTTGGCGCTTCAATGCTTGTTTCACCCAATTCATCCAAAATTGGATGAGCGGTCGGAAGCGTGTGCTTTCTCAGGCTACTTTTGCAGAAGTTTTAGTAAACTATGAGGATTCAATCACTATTTGCTTTTCTGCTGATTTGCGGAATAGCTACCCGGGTTTTTGCACAAACCATAGAAATTCGACGCACTAGCGAGGAAGTCACCATCGATGGCATCCCTTATGAGCTTGCCTGGGCCCAGGCTGATTCGGCCCATCATTTCACCCAAAATTTCCCAACCGACTCACTACCAGCTGCGGCGCAGACAGTTGTTCGAATTCTGTACGACGATAATAACATCTATGTACTGGGCAAAATGTACAACAAACCGGATCCAAGGAAGTATGTCACACCATCGCTACGGCGTGACTTCAGAGGAGCTGCAAACGACAGCTTTTCTGTGATCTTTGATACATTCTCAGACAAGACCAACGCCGTGCTTTTTGGTGTTAATCCCTTTGGCGTGATGCGCGAAGCGCTGATCACCAATGGTGGCACAGGATCAGGCAGCTTCAGCATGGACTGGGATAATAAATGGTATGCAGAAGCTAAGCAGTATGACGGGTACTGGATGGTGGAGATGTCGATTCCATTCAAGACTTTGCGCTTTGCTGAAGACGAAAACTCCTGGCTGGTCAATTTTTATCGGGTCGATAGTGAATATGCCGAGAGAAGCACATGGGCACCTGTACCCTTGGCATTCCCCATCTTCAACCTCGCCAACAATCGAGAGATGACTTGGGATGCGCCTACCGTAAAGCCGGGCACCAACATTTCGGTGATCCCGTACGTGGCTACCAACACTGAACGAAATTTTGAAGAAGGCACCGCAAACAACTTTGACCCATCCATTGGATTCGACTTGAAGTATGCCGTGACACCGGGGTTAAACCTCGACGTGACTGTAAATCCGGATTTTTCGCAAGTAGAAGTAGACCAACAGGTAACTAATCTGGATCGCTTTGAAATATTCTTTCCAGAACGCCGGCAGTTTTTTCTGGAAAATGCAGATCTGTTTTCGGGGTTTGGCAATGGAGGCACACGTCCTTTTTTCTCACGAAGGATAGGAATAGCCATCGATACAGTCACAGGGCAGAACATCCAAAATCAGATTCCGGTAGGCGCACGGCTCAGCGGGAAAGTAAACAATGACATGCGTATTGGTGTGCTCACGATGCAGGCAGCAGCAGATCAAACCATAGGCCTACCTTCTTATAATTACTCGATGATAAGCCTGCAGCAGAAGGTCTTCAACCGATCCAACATCAATATGTTTTTGGTAAACAAGCAGACGTTCGAGTCTGAAGAGGAGTATGCCAGCAGCACCTTGAGTGAATACAACCGGACGCTGGGAGCGGAGTATGTGCTAGCCAGCGCCAACAACTCCTGGAATGGACGGTTTTTCTATCACCGCTCATTCGATGTAGTGCAGCCGGACAAGCCGTTTGCAGCGGGTGCCTCCGTCAGCTATAATGTGCGGAAATGGTCGGTTGACGTATTTTCTCAGCTGGTAGGTGAGGGCTACAACCCGGAAGTAGGGTTTGTCAGAAGAAACGACATCCGCCAACTGGCGACGACTGTTCAGTATCGCTGGTTTCCCAGCAGCGGCAAGGTGCAACGACACGGCCCGGGTTTTGACTTTGACATGGTAGGCAACGACACCTACGGCTTCCTGGATTGGGACTATAACCTGTTATACAACATCGATTTTAGAAACACCTCAACCTTCCGACTGAGGTTGAGAAGACAGTATACGTATCTGTTTGATGATTTCGATCCGAGTGGCTCGGATGGCGTGGAGCTGGCCGCCGATACAGAGTACACCAATTTTCAATTCATAGCAGCCTATGAATCTGATCAACGGAAGAAGTTTTTCTATCGCTTCAACACACGCTCAGGACAATACTTCAATGGAGATCGAATCAACCTGCAAGGATCTATTGGTTATCGATACCAGCCGCTGGGCTTCACGTCGATTGACTTTGCCTACAATCGCATCATCTTGCCGGCTCCATATACAACGACCTCTTTGTACCTCATTGGCCCACGGTTTGACTTCACCTTTTCGAAGAAAATCTTCTGGACGACTTTTGTGCAGTACAACAGCCAGATTGAGAATTTAAACATCAATACCCGGTTCCAATGGAGATTTAAGCCGGTATCGGACATCTTCCTGGTATACACCGACAACTACTTCGCGACTCACGAAGGCGGCTTCAACATTGGCCAGCCACGCACCCGAGCGCTGACCTTCAAGATTACGTACTGGTTGAATTTGTAGGAATGATATGCCGGACCTGATCCGGCCTATTAAAGAGCGGTGTTGAACCCATTCGTAAAACCTATTCCCCAGTCTTACACTTTTTCTTTCGCAGGCTCTTGTTTCTTCGTTGATATTTCTTATGCAGAAGTTAATAACACTGATGGTGCTTTTGATCGCTTGTGATCAGGCCAAGACACAATTCAGCGCTGAGCAGGTAAAGGAAGATATTACCTATTTGCAACAGCAGCTGCAAGAATACCATCCCGGATTTTACCGCTATACCTCGAAAGAAAAGATGGATAAATACTTTCGCGATGCGAAGCAAGTTGGTGGACTTAATGACATTGGATTGTATCAGCGCCTAAACTTCCTGATCAGTAAAGTAGGCTGCGGTCATACGCGTGCCAGCATGCCGGATGCAATGCGTGAGCAATTTATGGAAGACCAGCGGTTTCTCCCCGTAAGTCTGAAATTTCTAGGAGATAAAGTCTATGTCAGGCAATCGCTTGATGATCGGCTCTTACCGGGGTGGGAGTTGGTTGCTATCGACGATGAGCCTATGGATGCAATTCAGCAGCAGATCTATCAGTATCTGTCAGCCGATGGGACGATTGAAACAGGGAAGGCACGCAGGGCTGAGGTTCTCTTTGATGCGTATTATCAGCTGTTCATCGATAGCACGGCCACAAGCTATACGTTGGATCTGAGGAATGAAGGCGGAGAAAGTAAAGTCGTGCAAGTGGAGGGCGTATCACAGGAGGAGGTCAATGCAATCCGTGCTTCTTTTTCAGGAGACTACTTATCGTTTGATCAGCGTGAGGATTATGCCTACATGCGAATCAGAACATTTAGCAGCCAGGCACTTCGTAACGATGGATACGATTACGAGCAGTTTCTGGCCGATAGCTTCAAAGCTTTAAATGAAAGCGGCACGCAAAATTTAATACTGGATCTGAGAGGAAATGGCGGTGGAAAAGATGAATTCGGCGCACAGCTTGTTTCATACCTGGCGCAGGATTCGTATGGGTATTTTGATCGGATCGAGGTGACAAAAGCGTATCCCGGACGATCGGATAAAGTAGGCGATCAATACCTGATGACTAGACATACAGGGTTAGATATTTGGCAGCCCAATGAAAATCGCTTCACAGGAAATATATATGTGCTCATTGATGGATTCAGCTTTTCTACCTGTGCAGATGTAGCCACTGTGCTGCATCACCGGAGGTGGGCTACTTTTCTGGGAGAAGAGACCGGCGGAGGATATGATGGAAACACCAGTGGTCATTCACGCACCATCACTTTGCCAAATTCAGAGATCAGCGTAAATGTGCCCATGTGGATGTATACCACAGCCAATGTAGGTCACAACTATCCAGGCAGGGGAGTCATCCCTGATTATCCGGTTACCCCGACATGGGAGCAGTTTGAGCGCGGACAAGATGCCGTGCTGGAAAAAGCAATACAACTACTGACTAACGACTAGGGAGATAGAAGTGCGGCGGAGCGGGAGTTGTTCGCGGAGTTGAGGTTACTGTCTTCCCAGTACCCGGCAATGTCTTCCCAAGACCGGTTATTGTTAGCGGAGTTGAGGTTATTGTTCTCCGAGTTGAGGTTACTGTCTGCGGAGTTGAGGTTACTGTCTGCGGAGTTGAGGTTATTGTTCTCCGAGTTGAGGTTATTGTCTGCGGAGTTGAGGTTACTGTTCTCCGGGTTGAGGTTATTGTTCTCCGAGTTGAGGTTATTGTTCTCCGGGTTGAGGTTACTGTTCTCCGAGTTGAGGGTACTGTCTCCGAAGTTGTCGGTAACGTTATCTATTCGAAATTGGCTTGATAGGCATCTTCAGAAATGCATAAGACACAAGTTGCAAATTTGTGCCAGCGTGGGAATAGCACTCTGACAAATGCCGCTTAACAACTGTTATGAACTTTATTGTTTTGACCTTAGCCAAATAATTTCCTCCTTCAAATCCTTAGCTGCTTGAAGTCTTATTTCAGCAAGTCGAATTCCAATGTTGAATATGAAATCCGAATCCTGTTCATAATCTTTTGGAGGCGGTTCGGGTGTATATTTTGGATACATAATTCGTTGAGGTTCATAAACAGACCTAGATAATCCGCATCCTGAAATAGAAATCATTCCTTTCATTCCCATGTTAGCGTAAACGAGCCAAGTTTCGTTCTCCTTAGGGTAAATATCACAGCTTGTTAATGCGTTCCCCTTAACTATTTTACCAACCGTGGTTCCCTTAAAGCTTTCCGTGACCTTAAGCTCATATACTACATTGTTAAACCAGCCTTCTTTGGAATATTCTTGGCTTTCGTAAACCTTAATGACTTCTGCAACAAAGACTAATTCTGAGTTCTCAAAATCCTCTTGTTGAGTTTGCTGTAAGTTTTCAATAAAACCGCAATGGCATGCATACAAATTGAGTTGAATGAAAGTCAAGAGAGTTAGAATAAGTATCCTTGTTAGCATGCTGGTATTGTCCATAACGCCCAACTATCATCCGTAAGCTGGACTTTTCAAATTTCTATAAAAGTATCTGATCGCACCAGCCTTTGCAAGTCAGCTATTCGTGAATAAGTCATGCCGGACTTGATCCGGTATCTTCAGGAATGTAAAAGACACAAGTTGCAAACTTGCGTCAGCGTGGGCTATATCGTCTGTTAGAAGCTGTTAATTTCTCCAAATGATAAATTCAATATCTGGGTTGTCGATTTGCCATTCTTGAACGGTGTAGTCAGGAGACATCATAGTCGAGTCATTAAGCATTTTGATCGAACCAGCTTTCAATCTGTAGGATATTGAACTGTATGGTTGACTTGCGTAAATATTAAAATGTAAGTCAGCATTAAGCTGCAATTTTTGAATAGTTGACTTAAGTTCTTCAAGGCTGTTGCCGACTGATATTCCTTGTTGATTTTTGATTCTTGAAGAGGTTATCCAGATCTCATCTATTCTAGTTGAATCTTGACCGTCAAGACGAATTATGAACAGTTCTTCTGTTCGATCTAGCACAGAATAATAAATATAATCTGGACCATCTTGTTGACCTATTCCTCTTTCGGTTTGGAAGTTCGGGAAGGCTTCAGAAATTTGATTTTCTAGCTCATCAACGTTCAGCTTAGTTAGTTCTAAGTTACCTAGATGGGTATTGGTTAAAGTAAAATTCGGTTGTTGGTTAACCGATAATACAGTGGTTAAGGTGAGAGCAAAAAAGAGCTTCATCATAGTACAGGATTACTTCAAACAATTATTAAAGTAATATAAAAAAATGCAGGTTTGCATCTCCTAATCCATGAGTCTTGTCAAAGTCCGTTCGGATGCATTTTCTTCGATCAGTCATGCCGGACTTGATCCGGCATCTTCATGTTTGGAGAGGCACAAGTTACAAACTTGCGCCAGCGGTGTGGACTATAAAAAAGTGCGAGTTTGCATCTCCTAATCCATGAATCTTGTCAAAGGCCATTCGGATGCATTTTATTCGATTAGTCATGCCGGACTTGATCCGGCATCTTCCAAAAACCAGAAGGCACAAGTTGCAAACTTGCGCCAGCGGGGAATCAAAATGCAGCCCAACGTCCAACTATCATCCGTAAGCTGAACTTTTCAAAACGTCCTTTTGAAAGTATCGGATAGCACTAGCCTTTGCAAATAGCTCAGTTAGCTTTTTGATGACGGTGTCTGTTAGCGGTATGTTTACGTTAGTAGTTGCTCAAAGAATCCGCCAATTTTCTTTTGTCGATCAACCAAATGAATTTCTAATATCCATTCCCTTTTTTTACCGCGTATTTCCTTTTTCATATCCAAGTTATTCTGAGGATGAACATATAAATCATACGTTTTTGGATCAAGTTTTTCATGTGGAAATTCACCAATAATATGACCTGCAATTTCTCCACCAAACTCCCAACCATGACTTTCTGCAAGTTCTATTACGAAATTAAACAGTTCTGCTCCCGTACAATTTTTTCTGTTTTCGAACCGCTTTTTTGCTGCATACCAACAGGATTCAGTATCGGATTTAAGTTTGAGCTTCAGCGCGTCATTTCCTAAAACATAGGTCCTTCCCAAGTCAGCTTCCCAGTTTTCTAAAATTGGGCCGAAATCAAAGAAAAGGATGTCGTTATCCTGAATTATAAGATTAGGAGGATCTTCCTGATAAGGAAGTAATGTGTTTTTTCCGCTTCTTACAATTCGTTTGTGCCAATGCTTTTTTGTCCCCAATAAATCATGAGACAATTTGTATACCTCGTTATTTAATTGTTCTTCGGTTTTTCCAGCTTTTATAAGTCCCTGCTTTTCAATTTCATCAAACAGGTTCAGGGCTATCTTCTCAGCTCTTCTAAGATTTTCTTTACTCATGTCAAATTTTGTTTATTCAAAATTTGGCAAATTCTGGATTTCGAAAAATGTCTTAAGACAACTTTGTTTTAATTTTTCTCCTGATTCTGCTCAATGAAGTAGTCGTTACCCCAATGTAAGAGGCGATATATTTTTGAGGGATTTGATTTAGGTAGTCCGTGTCTTCAATCAATTTTATGTAACGTTCTTCAGCAGAGTACTTTTGGAGGTTGGTTAATCTATTAATGAGGTGCTGGACTACATCTTGCCAAAAGCACTTAAATAGAGCGTCAATAGTTGGGTTTGTTTGACATAGTAGATCGATATCACTTTTAGAAATAATTATCACTTCAGCATCTTCAATACACTCAATATAATATTCTGAAGGACTTTGACTGATATAGCTATGAAGCTCAATTGAGGAGTTATTCTTAAATGAAAACCAGACAGAAGTATCTATTCCGTCTTTAAGATAATAGAGTCTGAATGAGCCAGAAATTACGATATAGAAATTTTTACAGATAGCCCCTTTTTGTAGAAGAAACGCCCCTTTCTTAATGGTTTTTTGTCTTGCAAGGAATCCTATCTTGTCCAGATATTGAATCTGTTTCCCACCATACTGAAGAAAAAAGTTCCTGAGTGTTTGATCCATTTAGTAATGAGTTTCTTTCAAGAACAATGCATGATTATCGCTAACCCCATGAGGCGTGTGCTCTCACTTTGTGAACAGCACTAAAATAGTGAAGTCTGCCGGTGCTTCCAAAGTTTGCAGAAAGCAGTGTGTTCTGAAGCGAATTAATCCTGCGAACTGAAGTATCCAAACAGTACAAAATTTTTTAGGAGAGAGGTGCCACATAACGACCAGCTATGATGAGTGGGGATTAGAAAGCACTAACCTCTCGTCTCGCACATAGCCACGCCTTGATTTAAAATTATTAATTGTGGCGGACTTTCCAATCCCCACGAAAATATCCTGACCGATGAAACCCCATTCATTCATAGCATTTGTTAGGAGCTTTTCATTTTCTTCAGTCTGTTTTCAATTAGTCTTAGTTTGTTAAGAAATTCATCTGTGTCCAAGAAGTAGCTGGGATAGGCTTTTCTTAGGGAATCAATTGATCCTGTAGATACTAAGACAGCCTGGATTCTTGCTCCTTTGTTGATTTCCTTTTCAATATTCGTGTAATCGATATTTGCTTGTTCTAGGTGCCGTTCTGAATAAAAGCGAATGTTGACTACTTTTTTCTCTAGGTTAAGTGTTATTAAATTATACTTTCTTCCACCAGCCTTATTTGCAATGTGATTTGCTGCAACGGAGAACCCGCGTAGTTTAGAAAATACTTCAAGAACTTTGGATTTGTTCGAAATACTTTCAAATATTTCCTCCGTAGATAGCTCTTGATATTTTGTTACGACGGGACAGTTTTCTAGACGGCAAAACCCGGCACTTACTAACGAAAAATAGTCCAGCCAATCTTCAGGCCCTTGACTTGATTTAAGAGAGTAATTAAGAAAAGTCCCTACTGTTTCCACGGCAGTGGCCCAAGCATGCTGAAGTTTAGTTCTTAGCTGTACTTCGATTTTAAGTCCGTTAGATTCGGGAAATGTAGGGTTCACATATTGATATATCAAATGAATCCCTCTGTATCCACTTGGTGCAGGTGTAGTTATGTAATCTTTCTCGTCAATGAGTTCATGAAGAAAGCTACTTTTCCGATACTTACTTTCCAGTTCTCTAACCTCACCTATATTTTTAACTATGGCTCTCAAACCGGCAATATCCTGCATTGTTGAGAGCTTCATATTTGGAAATCTTTCAAGCTTAGCTACAATCGATACTGCTCTTTTGAGTCTTTGAGCGACTAGAGCATCTTTAAATCCCAGACGTCTTATTCTTGTTCGAAGATTAGCTTGAAATGTATTAATTGGAGCAGCATGAATTGTTCTCCAATATGTTAAAATGTTTTGGGCATCTTCAAGGTCAGCAGAAGTATAGTTACTTGGGCATGATAAAACTTTGCCAGCCCTTTTTACCTCGTTATTTGAAAATTTCCTATCCATACATACTGACTAACGTGAAATTAAGTATTGATTATCAGGTAGTTACAAAAGTGCTTTTTTGAGTCCATTTTGTCATATTCTAGCAGTTCAATTTAACGTTAGCTCCTGAAATCAATTTGGAAAAGCCGAAATTGCTACCTTTCAGTCCTGCGATTTCGGGTCCAAATCTCCCCAATTGCTCCTAACAATTATATAAACGTAATATAAAAAACATGCCTTATGAACACCTTATAACCATGTTTTTTCCGGTCAATGCCGCTTTAACTCCCAAATTGGCGGGTAAATGAGAATTCTCGATTTCCTACTAATATGGAGGGTTAATAGGTATTGCAACTAGGGAAGTCTACTTCACTCCACCGGATGATCTTCCCCAATCGCCACACCAATCTTCTTCATCAGCGCTTCCACTGAATCGTTCTCATAGTCAATGTCCAGCGGCTGGCCGAACTTCAGGGATAGCTCAGTGCCTTTTTGCAGTCGCTTCAGTCCGGTCTTGTCAAAGGCCGTTCGGAAGCCATCCACGCGGATAGGAATTACAATCGGTTTGTATTGCTTGATCAGGTGAGCCGTTCCTTTTCTCACAGGTGCACCTTGTCTGGTGGTTCCTTGAGGAAATGTAACAACCCAACCATCTTTGATCGCCATGCCGATGGATTTGGTGTCGTCCGGATTGACCTCACGCTTAATCATTTCTTCTCCTTTGCGCCACGTACGGTCTACAGTCACAGCTCCGGCAATGGCGAATATTTTTGCTCGAATTCCTTTTTCCATGGTTTCGCGAGCAGCGACATAGTACACGTTCACTTTAGGATTCTTCAGATAGCTCCAGTCTTCGATGGAGTCGATCTGTCCATTGAGCGCAGCAAACATCGCCTGAAACATGGCAATCACATCCGTGAAGATGGTCTGATGGTTAGACACAAAGAGCACATTCTGTCCGGGTATTTCAGTCAACACTTTACTTCCGGAAAGTACCACCTTGTTAGGTTTCAGCAGATACCACAATACAAACCTTCCTACCGTCTGAAAGATCTTCTTCTTGAACCAAATGGACTGACCAAACACATTCTTCTTCGACATGACGCTCTCTTTTTCAGCTTTCGAAAATAGCCAACCTCGAATGAATTTGGAGCCATAAAAAGAAAAACCCCGCAAAAAATGCGGGGTTAGCCCTAGTAGAGTAAGTTAGTGATCGGGCGTTTCTTTATTCGGTGCGCAACGACTGCACCGGATTTGTTTTTATGGTTCCCATTACTTTGGTAACAATGCTGAGTAGTGCAAGCCCTACCACGAATGCGATCGGGATGACAATGAACCACCAGCCCAGGTCAACCCTGAACGTGTATTCCTGCAGCCATCCGGTCATGATCCACCATGCCAGAGGTATACTTACCAGACAGGCAAAGCCTACCAAAATCATGTATTCTTTGGATAGCAATAGCATTAGATTGTTTGCCGTAGCACCCAACACCTTGCGGATGCCAATTTCTTTGGTGCGTTGCTGTACGGTATAGGAGGTAAGACCAAATAATCCCAGGCAGGCAATCAATATAGCGAGAACTGAGAATCCGGAGAAGATCTTTCCAAATCGGATGTCTTCTTTGTATTGTTCATCAAAAGCGCTATCCAGAAAGAAATAATCCATTTGATAGTTGGTGAAGACATTGCTCCATTCGGCTTTTACCGTTTCTACCATACCAGCCAGCTGATCGCGTTTAGAATCTGTGGCGTTTTCATCCAGCTTCAGTTTGATGAAGTAATACTCTGTCCATGAGCTCAAGATATAAGCAATAGGTGTATAGTCGTTGTGTAGTGATGTATGATGATGATTTTCCATTACGCCTCGCACCGTCAGCGGAGCGTAGAAACCTTCCACTTCAGCACCGATCGCCTCTTCCGGATTGGAGAAGCCAAGCATCTCTGCCAACTTCTTGTTGATGACCACATCACCTTTGGTCCATGGGTCGTCCCCTTTGCGCAATTCTCGCCCAGCTAACACGTCGATACCAAAGAATTGTGGAAAATCAAGATCCATGGATATCAGTCCGGTAGCTACTGTCGTCTCTTTTGACTCACTTTTTAAATATAAGCCTGCTTGCCACCCGACAGGTTCTCCCGGAATCTCACCAGCATTAGTGATTTCCTTGATGCCGGTATAGCTCAATAGTTCTGTTTTCAAGGTATTGAACCTAGCAACATCTTCACGATCTTCTGAAGTAACATTGCCTGGTGGAGATTTGATAACCAGGATGTTTTCAATATCTATGCCCAAATCCGCTTCACGCATGTAGTTGATCTGGTTATATACCGTGATAGTTCCTGCTATTAAAATGAAAGTGATCATAAACTGCACGAAAACCATACTCTTGCGCATTTTGACCCCTCCAACTTTGCCACGGTTACCTACCAGGATATTGACAATGTTCATGGTTTTCAGCAAGATGTAGGGGTAAAATCCAATTAGAAATGTACCTACTACAATAAGTCCTGAGAGCAAGGCAAAGACCTTCATATCCAGCAAGGCGGCCACCGGAAGTCCGGTCACCTCGATCAAATATTTTTCCGCAGTTTGTGTAAGCAGGATGGCCAACCCAAATGCTACGACGTTCATGACAAATGCCTCAAGGATGAACAGTTGGGTGATTTGACGCATGGAGGAGCCCATACATTTCCGTATACCCATCTCTTTCAATCGCTCCATAGTTCTCACCAGCGACAGATTCATGTAGTTGATCCACGCGATTACAAGAATGATAATTGCGATAAAGCTCAATACGAAAACTGTTTTACTATCAATGCTTTCGCCATACACCCAGGCATTTTGTGCATTCAGGTGAATGTCCGTCATAGGTCTCAGGTAGTAGTCGATAGCGTAACCACTGGCTGCATAGGTTTCTTCTGAATTTTCTTTGTGCAGTCGAGTAACATCCTCCATGACGGCTGTCTGATCAGCATTTTCTTCTAGTAGGAGATAGGTAATCAGGCTACTTGATACCCAGCTGGTTCTGGCCTTGGTGTAATTATCCATGGATGGATAGGAGATGAGAAGCTCAAACTGAATATGAGATGCTTCAGGGATGTCTTCTATTACACCTAAAAGCTCATATTCTTGGGCTCCGGTATTTCCGCTGAGGGTAAAAGTTTTACCGATCGCAGCTTCCGGGTTGTCAAAATATTTTCTTGAGGCTTCCAAAGTCAGGATGGCTGTTTGGGGCTCATCAAATCGGGTTGCACTACCTGCGATAAACTCAAAATCAAATAGATCAAAAGTTCCTTTATCCGCGGCAAAAACGCCCGGCTGCTCAAAACTTGCTAGTCGATCTCCATTTTTATAGATGATGCTGTTGTTGGCGTAGGTGTAATCATAAAAGCGTGCAACTTCCTGGACCAATGGAGATTGATCTCTTAAGGTTTCTCCCATCAGTGATGGAGCCGTAAAAGATTGGCCGAGCTCTTCACCATTTTTGTAAGCATCCGATTCCAGCCGATATATGCTATCTGCATTGGAATGAAAAGTATCAAAGGATGTGTGAAAGTTGACATACTGGGTGATGACCAGACAGGCAGCCATGCCCAATGCCAAACCAAAAATGTTGATAAACGAAAAGACTTTGTTGTTCCGAATTTGACGAACAATCGTAATCAGATAATTTTTTAGCATGTCGAATTTGGTTTTGGTTAGCTTTCTATTGCCAATCAGCATGCCAAGGATTGTAAAGCACAGGTTATCAGACATTTACGACTATTGATGAAATCCAGTGTTGTGCGGAAATGAACGAAATTTTCGGAGATTCGAACAGAAATGTGTAATCGGATCGTTTTCAGTAAGGCCAATGCAGCATGGTTTTTTTGATTTAGACGTAAATGAATGAAATTGGCATCATGAAGAGACCCTGACGGTCTCTAATTGCAGAGCAGCAGGAGTTGCTCATTAAAATTTTTGCACTATATGATTCAATTTGGAAAAATAAATTCATGAAGAAGCTGATCCTACTTTTTTGTCTAGTCCCACTTGTACTAAGTGCTCAAATTAAGTTTGAGAGCAGTTGGAAGGAGGCCCTTTCGAAATCTCGCATGACAGGCAAACTGATTTTTCTGGATGCATATGCGGAGTGGTGCGAGCCTTGTAAGGAAATGGAAGCGTATACATTTACAGATCTTGAAGTAGCGAATTATTATAATGCCAATTTCATCAACGTTCACCTTGACATGGAAGGTTATCCAGGAGTGGAACTTGCTGAAGATTATTCTGTTGGTGTCTTTCCTTCTTTCCTCTTTATCAATGGAAATGGGGAAGTGGTACATCGAGGTTGCGGTGCGATGGATGCTAGCCAGTTTTTGAATTTAGGTGAGGATGCCTTGATAGATTCCTTGACGCTGCAATCCATGGAGATTCGGTTTGACAAAGGTGAGCGTTCCGCCGACTTCCTGATCGGCTACCTGGAGCTTTTGGAAGATGCATGTTTGGATGCTGAGCGTTTTGCGGCGGGTTATCTTAAGAATATTGAACTGACTAAGCTCAAAGAAGAAACACCATGGGAAGTATTTGCTGCTTACCAATGGGATATCTACAGCCGTGAGTTTCAGTATTTACTTAACAATAGAGAAGTCTTCGAAGCGTCTATCGGTCAGCGAATAGTGAATGCCAAACTCTATGATACTTACTTGTCACAATATCAGGAAGTGTTTGAAGCGGAGGAGCTCCATGATTACGGAATGCGAGCTTTACTGCATTCATTCAAGGATGTTTCGTTTACCGGCGCTGATACCTTGCGACTAATGATGAATCTGCATTATGCTGAATTTAAGGAAAATTGGGATGAGTACGCGGCACACGCAGTGGAGCTGGTGGGCATGACGGAAATGAGTGATGCGGAACAGCTAAATGAGCTTGCGTGGAAGTTTTACCTTTTTGTAGAAAATAAGAATCAACTGGAAATTGCATCCTCCTGGGCGCAACAGGCAGTAGATAAACAGCCTGAGCCTTCGATTATTGATACGTATGCTTCACTCCAGTTTAAACTGGGTAATAAAAAGAAGGCTATAGAGCTTGAAAAGCGTGCACTGGAGCTAGCCAAAGAGCTCTACGATGATATTTCACACTACGAGTATCAACTCAAGAAATTTGAAGGCAACTAAATAAACTTGCATTCGCACTTGCAACATTTTATCAAAGGTTAGGTCTCTTATGTAAGGACAACAAACCTGAGATACTATGTTTAAAAATACGTTTCTTACCTCATTTAGAGCTTTATGGAAAAGCAAAAACACTTTTTTTCTAAATATCCTAGGACTCTCAATCGGTATTTGTGCTTGCATTCTAGCCTACCTGCATGTCGACTATGAACTGAGCTACGACACTCAGTATGCTAAAAAATCTCAGATCTACCGCGTGGTTGTCGGCAATATGGAAACAGGTGAAGGCTGGGTGAAAGTCTCAGCGCCTGTGCCGCCTAAGCTGAAGAAAGATATTCCTGAAATTGAATCGTTTGCCCGACTGACAGAGTACTCATACAACAAGAAAGTGGCGGTCAAGTATGATGACATGGTTTTCAATGAACGCAAAGTATTCATGGCTGACCCCGAAATTTTTGAAATGCTGGATATTGAATTCCTGAAGGGAGGAGTCACTGCAGAAGTTACGAAGAAATCCATTTTTATTTCTGAGACCGCAGCGAATAAGTTGTTTAAGGAAATCAATCCATTGGGAGAGGTGCTGACGGTTAATGGCGATGCAGACTATGCAATTAAAGGAGTGTTTAAATCCATGCCGGTTAATAGTCACCTTGAGATGGACTATATAGTTCCTTTTGATAATCTGGAGGATGTCTTACCACATACGAGCCTAACCGCCAATTGGGGGCAGTTCAACTATTTCGCATATGTTCAATTGGCACCGTCGGCTAACCTCTTTGAGGTAGTAAATAAGATCAAATCCACAGTCGTAGAATTTGGGGACGATCAAGAGATGCGCTTTGAGGAACTTACATTGCAGCCTATTCAAGATATTCATTTCCAGGCAAGTGATGGTAATGTGAAAGCATCGTATGACACCCGATACCTGTTTATTTATGTGTCCATTGCATTGGCCATTTTCATCATCTCCATCATAAACTTCTTAAACCTTTCAATCGCAAGCTCGACCAAACGAATCAAAGAAGTAGGAATTCGAAAGGTGATGGGGGCGAGCAAGAGGCAGATAGTAGGTCAGTTTGTGGTGGAAGGGCTGATTCTTTCTACAGTTTCTATCTTGTTTGGAATACTACTTTCTGAAAGTGCTCTTCCTTTCATAAATAATCTGGTTGGTTCGCAGAGCTTCCTGGATCTGTCAGATCCTTTATTGATTTCCATGCTTGCGGGATTGGCGATTTTCATCGCCACGATTTCCGGATTCTATATCACGTTTTTTGTGATTTCATTCCATCCTATCACAGCGCTGAAGGGAATCATCAAAATTGGGTCCAAAGGCCTTGGATTTAAGAATGGTCTTTTGATTGCACAATTTGTAATGTCAAGTGTGTTGATCATATCATCCGTGCTGATTTACAAACAGTTGACTTATCTGCAAACAACCGAGCTGGGATTGGAGGAGGAGCAGGTACTCTCCATTGAACTATTTGATGAAAATTCGAGAGAAAAAATGAAAGCTCTTGCAAGCGAATTGGAGCAAATTCCGGGAGTAGTAAGTACGGGTGCTTCCAGATTTACTCCTGGCAGTCCTAACTGGAACAATTCAGTATCCTGGGCTGGACAGAAAGAAAATATCAACTGGCATATCATTGAGGTGGGACCCGGATTTCTTGAAACCTATGGAGTAACACTCATGGCTGGTGATATCAATGCCATCAATTCCCAGGTAGAAACTTCCTCATATGTGTATTTGGTAAACGAGGCAGCGGTGGAATACGCTCAATTTGAAGAGCCTTTGGGGCAGGTGATTGCTGCATTTGGAAGCCAGTCAAATGCACCGATCCAAGGAGTGGTAAAAGACTTTCATTATCAATCACTTCACAACTACATCGAGCCGATGATGATGAGGGTGCTGGACGATTCCCGCCACAACATACTATCGTTGAAGCTATCGAGTAACGATTACACACGATTATTGAATGATATCAAAGAAACACATGCACGTGTTCTGGGCAATGTTCCGTTTGAATACGCCTTTGCTGATGATCAATTTGAAGCACTCTACAAAGTAGAGGAGCAGACAACACAGTTGGTTGGGCTTTTGACAGGAGTGGCCGTAATGTTGGCGATTCTTGGAATGTACGCGTTGCTAAGTTTTGCAGTAAAGGAACGAACAAAGGAAATCGCAATTCGAAAGGTCCTTGGCATCAAACTTTTTGGAACGTTGTTCTTATTGAGTAGAAAATATTTCAAGCTCTTGCTTGTTTCCAATGTGATCGGTCTGGCCGTGACCTGGTATTTGATAGAGCAATGGCTCACAAATTTCAGCTATCACATTCCGTTGAGTATCTACAGTATGATTCTGATTTCATTGTCTACTTTCTTGATTGTAATTTTAGTTGTTTGCTCTAAAACAGTGCAAACAGAACGGATCAATCCTACAGATGCCTTAAGGAATGAGTAAAAAAACGAGCGCCTGAATTATCGGGCGCTCGTTTTCTGTTTTATTCATCTCTCAATGAATTGACAGGATTGGATAATGCCGCATTAATGGATTTGTAGCTGACAGCAACCATTGCAACAATAAGAGCTCCAAGTCCGGCAAATAGGTATACCAATAAGTTGTCAATACCCCAGAGGTCTATCCTGTACTGGAAATCACTGATCCAGTTTTTCACAAAGTAAAAGGCAATCGGCCAGGCAATCACATTGGCCAGGATGATCAGCAATACAAATTCTTTCATAAGGAGTTGTACAATTTGTCTGATCGTGGATCCAAGTACTTTTCTCACACCAATTTCCTTCTTGCGCTGCTCTACCATAAAAAAGGAGAGCCCAAACAAGCCAAGAGCAGATATGACGATGGAAAGGAAAGTGAAGGTGTTTACCAGGTTTGCGAAAAGCTCATCAGAGGCATAGATCTCATCAAACTCCTGATCGAAAAATTGATAGTCAAATGGGTAATTTGGAAAAACACCATTCCATTCAGCCTCAAGGAAGTCTAAAGTTCCTCTGATATCATCAGGGCTTACTTTCACCACCAATGTACTATTCGGTCCCGGGTTATAGAAAATCATCAGCGGTTCGATCTTGTGTCGCATGCTGGAGAAGTGAAAATCTTTGATTACGCCGATTACTTTTCTGGTTGTATTGTTTTGACCGAAAACCAGATTTTTCCCAACGGCCTCATCCCATCCAAGTGACTCCATCATGGCTTCATTAATGATAATAGACTCCTGCTGATCCGAGCCAAAACTTGGATCATAATTTCTGCCAGCTGACATTTCCATTCCCATGGCGTCTACATAATGCTCATCCATTGACATAACACTTACAATCCAGGGTTCGTCCTGATTGCCACCTTCCACGTTTACCCCTGACCTTCCAAAAGTATTCCCGGGCATATTATTTGAATATGCTGTAGCTGTGATGTTGGTATTGCTTTCTAGAAGTTGTTTATAGCTATCCATTCCATCTGCAAGTCCAGGATCGCCGATATTGATATTGACTACTTGCTCCTTTTCAAAGCCCAGGTGCTTGTTTTTAATGTAGTCTATTTGCTTGGATACAATAAGGGTTGTACAAATCATCCCAATAGCGGCGACAAATTGCAAGACCACCAATGTTTTTCTAAGCCAAATTCCTTTAGAACTCGTTTGGAAACGACCTCTCAGTATGTTTACTGATTTGATGCTTGAAAGGATAAATGAAGGATAAACTCCCGCCAATACCCCAACAATAATTGCGAGTAGGAGGTAACCGGCAATAAGAATAGGAGCATTGCTTACAAGAGTGATGAATTCAATATTTAAACTTAAATCAGTATACGTAGTAATAGTATATACCAGACCTAACGAAAGAAGCATTGCAATAACTGCCATCAGCACTGATTCTATCATATGCTGGCTAATCAGCAAAGCTTTTGAACTACCTACTACTTTTCTAATTCCAACTTCTTTGGCTCGGGTAGTGGACTGTGCTGTGGTCAGATTTACAAAATTGAATGCGGCGATAAGTAGTATAAATAGTGCGACACCTGAAAGTGCATACACATATACCTGATCACCTTTTTCTATATGATAGAAGTCAAACAAGATTCCGGCTGAGCCCAGATGGATATCTTCCAGTGGTTGGAGTTGCGGGATCCAAAAGTCGTTTACGTCATTGGCCAGAGCGATATCAGCCATCTTTTTTTCCACTTCCACTTCATCTGATCCTTCTGCTAATACGGCATATCCTAACATTCCCAGACCACTCCATGAATTGATATATTGTGCGAAAGATGAGTCGGATTGAGCAGGATAAAGAGACAGTAACGCGTCAAACCCAAGGTGCGATTTTTGGGTGATGTTTTCCATTAATCCCACCACTTCCCATGATTGATTGTTGATGGTTAATACCTGTCCCACACTTTCCTGGTCCGGGCCAAAAACCTTCTCTGCATATGCTTCAGTAAGAATAAGCTTGTGTGGCTGATTAAACTTTTCAAGAGTCTCTTCGCGATTTCTTACAGGTAAGTCGAAGATTTCGAAGAAATCATTTTCAACATATAGCGCGTACTCTGAATAGTATCCCTGATCCCCCTTTTCCATTCGCTGTTCTCCGCCATACATCATTCGGGACGCTATTTCTATCTCAGGTATTTCGGTCTCAGCTGCTTCGGGCATTCTTGGGTTAGAGATCGCCACCTGATTACTCGTGACTCCAAGTGCCTCATCGATAGTGGTGAAACGATAGATCCTACTGGACTTGGAATGCCATCTGTCGTATGAAATTTCATTGTATACGAATAGCGAGAGAATGACAAAAGTTGAGAAGCCTAAAATCAAGCCGAAAGCATTGATTGATGTGGATAGTTTGTTTTTCCTGAAGCTTCGCAGAGCAATGAGTATGAAAGTCTTTAGCATAGTATTTGAGTTTTGAGTCAGATTAAGCTAGCGACAATACTTACTCAGAGCAATAATGGTTACACAAATGGATTTGGTTTGGGATGGAGGGTGTTAAAAAAATGTTAAAAAGGGTTTGAGCATAAAAAAAGCCTGCTCAGAGAGCAGGCTTTGAATATAATTTCATCAAGCATTAGCTAATGCCGCTTTTTAGGTACTCGCGGTTCATGCGAGCGATGTTCTCTAGCGAGATGCCTTTCGGACATTCTACTTCGCACGCTCCGGTGTTGGAGCAATTACCAAAGCCTTCTTCGTCCATTTGCTTCACCATGTTTTGAACACGTTCCTTTGCTTCTATTTTACCTTGAGGAAGCAATGAAAGCTGAGATACTTTCGCTGAGACGAAAAGCATAGCTGATGCATTCTTGCAAGAAGCAACACATGCTCCACATCCGATACAGGTTGCGGCATCAAATGCCTTGTCTGCATCATGCTTATCGATAGGTATTGCATTCGCATCTTGGGTGTTTCCGGAAGTGTTCACACTAACAAAACCTCCGGCATTCATTACACGATCGAAAGCACTTCTATCCACTACCAAGTCTTTGATTACCGGAAAAGCCTTAGCTCTCCATGGCTCGATGTAGATCGTTTCTCCATCCTTGAATTCACGCATGTGCAATTGACAGGTGGTGATTTCTCTTCCAGGCCCATGTGCCTCACCATTGATGTACATAGAGCAGCTACCACAAATCCCTTCTCTACAGTCGTGATCAAATGCTACAGGCTCTTTGTCCTCAGCGATGAGTTGTTCGTTCAATATGTCCATCATTTCCAGAAAAGAGCTATCTGGCGAAATACCCGAAACCGGGTAAGTTTCCATTTTGCCTGTCTCCTTATCGCTTTTCTGTCTCCAGACTTTCAGTGTTAAGTTCAATCCTTCTTTTGCTGACATAATATCTTATTTATAGGAACGTGTTTTCAGTTCTATGTTTTCGTATTTCAAATCCTCTTTATGAAGCTTCGCCTTTGATGGCTCACCGGTATATTCCCAGGCTGCTACATAGGTGAAGTTCTTGTCATCTCTCAAAGCTTCACCTTCTTCAGTTTTATATTCCTCACGGAAATGACCACCACAAGACTCATTTCTTTCCAGCGCATCTCGAGCGAAGAGTTCTCCAAGCTCTAGAAAATCAGCTACTCTGCCCGCTTTTTCCAGCTCTTGGTTGATTCCATCTGATGATCCAGGTACACTTACTTCTTTCCAGAATTGCTCTCTGATTTCTTTGATCTCAGCGATCGCTTCTTTCAATCCTTTTTCACTTCTGGCCATTCCGACTTTATTCCACATTACTTTTCCAAGACGCTTGTGGAAATAGTCTACAGAATGTTTACCCTTGTTGTTTATGAAAAAGTCAACTTGTTCTTTCACACTTTTCTCTGCTTCTTCAAATTCTTTAGAGTCCGTTGGAATGGCTCCTGTTCGAATATCTTCAGCCAGATAGTCGCCTATGGTGTAAGGAAGCACAAAATATCCGTCTGCAAGTCCTTGCATTAAGGCAGAAGCTCCCAATCGGTTGGCTCCATGATCTGAGAAGTTTGCTTCTCCAATCGCGTAGCATCCCGGGATAGTTGTCATCAGGTTGTAATCCACCCAAACGCCACCCATAGTATAATGCACCGCAGGATAAATCTTCATCGGTGTTTCGTATGGATTATCCGCCGTAATCTTTTCGTACATCTGGAAGAGGTTACCGTATTTGGCTTCTACCACTTTTGTTCCAAGCTTTTTAATATCTTCCTGGGAGGCGTTGTGAATACCTTTTACGTTTACTTCTTCTTGCCCGTATCGCATGATTGCTGCACTGAAGTCAAGATAAACGGCTTCACCTGTTTCATTTGTCCCCACCCCAAAACCTGCATCGCAGCGTTCTTTGGCAGCTCGAGAAGCTACATCTCGTGGCACAAGGTTACCAAATGAAGGATATCTTCTCTCTAGATAGTAATCACGATCTTCTTCCTTCAAGTCGGTAGGTTTTAGCTTACCTGCCCTGATAGCTTCGGCATCTTCTTTCTTAGCAGGAACCCAAATACGTCCGTCATTCCGCAATGACTCGGACATCAGGGTCAATTTTGACTGTTGATCACCATGCTGCGGAATACAAGTTGGGTGTATCTGAGTAAAGCAAGGATTTGCAAAGTACGCTCCTTTTTTGTGGATTTTCCATCCTGCCGAAACATTGGATCCCATTGCGTTGGTCGATAAGAAGAAGACGTTTCCGTATCCTCCCGAACCCACAACCACTGCATGTGCCGAATGTCTCTCCAGCTCTCCAGTCACTAAGTTTCTTGCAATGATCCCTCTAGCCTTACCATCTACCATCACCAAATCCATCATTTCATGACGATTGTACATGGTGATTTTCCCTTTTCCTATTTGTCGGGACATTGCCGAGTAAGCACCGAGCAATAGCTGCTGACCAGTCTGGCCCTTGGCATAGAAGGTTCTTGAAACCTGTACACCTCCGAAAGATCGGTTATCCAAAAGCCCACCGTAATCTCTGGCAAACGGAACTCCTTGAGCAACGCATTGATCGATGATGTTGGTTGAAACCTCCGCGAGTCGGTATACATTGGCTTCCCTTGAGCGGTAATCTCCACCCTTTACTGTGTCGTAAAAAAGTCGATAGGTTGAATCCCCATCGCCTTGATAATTTTTCGCAGCATTTATTCCACCCTGAGCAGCAATTGAGTGTGCCCTTCGTGGGGAATCCTGATAACAAAATGCTTTTACATTGTAGCCTAGTTCAGCAAGAGTTGCTGCGGCCGATCCACCAGCTAATCCTGTCCCAACTACGATCACATCAATGGATCGTTTGTTAGCAGGGTTTACTAGTCGAATATTGTTTTTATGGTTGGTCCACTTTTCAGCGATTGGACCTTCTGGTATTTTAGAATCTAATGTTGACATGCCTCTTATTTCTTAAAGGGAATTGACATAATGAAAAACAGCGATGAAAATGAATCCGGCAGGAATCAAGATTGCATACGCACGACCGATTTTCTGTACGGCCGGAGTGTATTTATCATGCCGGGCCCCCATCGATTGGAATGCAGATTGAAAACCGTGCAATAAGTGCAAAGCAAGAAATACAAAGGATAAGCTGTATACAATCACTCGTCCTGGACTCGCAAACATGTGCACTACTTCTTCGTAATACCTATTCGGATCTTCAGGCTTAAACTCTATGTATTTGTAATTCATTTCGGGAATCCAAAAATCATAGAAGTGGAAAAAAAGAAAGAGTAGGATAAATAATCCACTCCAGATCATATTCCTTGACATCCATGAAGAATTGGCCGCTCCGTTGTTTTTTGCATACTTAACTGCACGTGAATTCCGATTTTTAATTTCTAATATAAATCCCATGATGAAGTGGAATACTACTCCAAACATGAGTATTGGCTGCATTACAAATTGAATAACGGGATTCGTGCCCATAAAATGGGAGAGCTCGTTAAACGTTTCTTCACTTAAGACAGAGGTGAAGTTTATCATGAAATGCTGCAATAGAAATATGATCAGGAATAGGGCAGAAAGTGCCATGGCAAATTTTCTACCAACGCTGCCTGAAAAAAGTTGCTTGCTCATTTAATTAAGGTTATTGGATTTTCGCCAAAGGTAATTTCTGAAAGCTTGTCTGGCAATCTTAATTCCTTTTTTGACTGGTTCTAAATAATAATGCACTTACAAGTAAGTAATAAAACTTTAGACATTGTTTAGAATAATAACCAATGGCGCACAATTCTTGTTCGGTAATTGTACGTTCTGTTTTAAAAGCTTTTAGTTTTACAATGATTTAATTGGGTACTATGCGATATTTAAAGTGTTTCCTCTTTTTCATTTTCACATCAATCGTAATTGTTGCAAATGCAACTCACATTCGCGCTGGCGAGGTTATTGCAAAAAGAGTTTCAGGCCTGACCTATCAATTTACCTTTATTGGATATCGTGATATTGAGGGAGTTCCTTTCGGAGATGGAACATTCGATTTTGGAGACGGAACAATTTTTGGTGGGGAAAATGGAGATAGAATTCCATGGGAAAACATTGAACTAATAGGAGAAGGTGTAGAAAAATGGGAGTTCACCTTAACCTATACTTATGCTGGAGGCTCCAATTATTTGGTCAGCTACAGTGAGAATTACAGGAATGCCAATATCCAAAATATTTCAGGTTCTGTAAGCACCACCTTCTATGTAGAAACCTTAGTGGTGGTGGATGCCCTAATCGTAAACAGTACACCATTTTTCACAGTTCCGCCAATTGATCAAGGAGTAGTAGGTGGAATTTTTGAGCACAACCCAGGCGCTTTTGATCCGGATGGGGACAGCCTTTCTTACTACTTCACAACGCCAAAGCAAGCTGAAGGCCTAAATGTAAATGGCTATCAGTCGCTTATTGATCCTTCCTTCTACACGAATTTCAATGAAGGAAACCAAGCTAAAGATGGTCCGCCGACACTAACCATTGATCCGATAGATGGCACGTTGGTATGGAATTCACCCGGAGGTGCAACGATACCAGATCAGGAAAACAGAGAATTCAATGTTGCCTTTGTGGTAGAAGAGTGGAGGAGGATCAATGGACAACTCATACGGCTAGGTTTCGTCACGCGCGACATGCAAATCATTATTTGGAACTTTGAAAACGACCCGCCTGAATTGGAAATTCCTCCAGATACATGTGTCGTGGCAGGTGACACGCTATCGGCTTTCATCATTGGGACTGACCCCGAAGGAAACCAAGTAAAACTTGAAGCTTTTGGTGGACCTTTTGAGATTTCACCTTCCGCTACTTTTAGTCCGGATCCAGCAGTATTTCAAGATTCTCCAGCATTACTTGATTTTGAATGGAGAACTGATTGCAGCCAGGTGAGAATGGCTCCCTATGAGGTACAATTCAAAGCCACGGATGATCCAATAATCCCTGGAATTCAAAACCCACCCGGACAAGTGAATTTTGAAACATGGCGTATTACTGTTGTCGGGCCACCACCTACTGGCCTGACAGTTCAACCAAGTACAGGAAGAAGTATGGAGCTCAACTGGGATGGTTATTCGTGCCCCAATGCAGATTCATTACAAGTTTGGAGACGGGTGGGAGAATTTGATATTGATCCCAACTGTAATCCGGGTATACCGGCCAATTCCGGCTATCAATTAATCGAAACGCTAGGTGCATCAGAAACTGCTTTCCGTGACACTAATGATGGAGTAGGGCTGTCACCTGGATCCAAATATTGCTATAGGCTTGTGGCTACATTTCCAGATCCGGCTGGAGGGCTTAGCATAGCCTCTGAAGAGGCATGCGATAGCTTACTGATTGATGTTCCTATTATTACCAATGTAGATGTTAAGGAAACGAGCGCGACGAATGGACAAATCGAAGTAAGATGGACTCCACCATATCAGATTGATGCAAGCGCGTTCCCTCCAACCTATACTTATGAAGTACTTAGAAAACAAGGTCAGGGTTTTGATGGAGCATTCACTTCGGTAAGAGCAGCATCAGCAGACACCACCTTTACAGATACAAACCTGAATACGGAAGATTTATCATATTCGTATCGGATAGTCTTGTATGACAATACTAATCAACGGGTTGATACATCCCAGCAGGCATCTTCGGTGAGACTAGAGCCTACTTCTTTGGTTGGAGCTATTCGACTGAATTGGGAGGCTAACGTACCATGGTCCAACAGCGTCCAGGAGTTTCCGTACCATTATATCTACAGGGATAATGTTTTAAATGGAGATTTAAGTGAATTACAATTGATTGACTCAGTAGATGTGACTTTGGGTGGATTGACTTATTTGGATGATGGAAAATTTAATGGCATTACCCTGGATGAGGAAGTTGAATATTGCTATTTCATCACCACAAGTGGATCATATGATAATGATCTTCTCCCTGCACCGTTGATCAATAATTCACAAATCATTTGCGCACAACCAAATGATACCATTCCACCTTGTGCTCCCTTTTCCATTACATTCAATAGTAGCTTGGATTGCGAAACGCAGGCAGCATGTCAAACCAGAGGAGGAAATTCTGGTGTAGCATTGGTAAACGCATTCTCGTGGGAATTTAATGGTGATCCAGCCTGTGATAATGATATTCAATTCTTCAGAATCTATGCTTCCAGTGAGGGTGAAGATGGGAATTTTATTCTGTTAAGCGAGACGACGGGCACCGAGTTTTTCCACAACGATTTGAGTACGTTAGCATATTGCTATTATGTGACAGCAGTTGATAGATCGGGTAATGAAAGCCAAATTTCGGAAATCGTTTGCAACGACAATTGCCCTCAGTATGTTCTTCCAAACGTATTTACTCCCAACGGCGATAATTGGAATCAAACATTCAGACCTATGCAGGATCCCGGTTCTTGTCCCCGTTTTGTCGAGCAAGTGGTTTTCAAGGTGTTCAACCGTGCAGGAACAGAAATATTCAGTCACGATTCTTCAGAACCTGAGAAAACGATCTTCATTGAATGGGATGGCACTTTAGGAGGCGGAAAGGAAGTACCTGCTGGTGTTTATTACTATTCTGCTGAGGTGAAATTTACAACGCTGAACCCTGAAGAGGCAATCAAGGTTATTACTGGGTGGGTTCAAATCATACGATAAGAAAGCCGGTTATCTTGTTCGATGGAGTTTGCAATCTTTGTGATTCATCTGTTCAGTTCATTATTAAGCGAGATAAGAAGGGAAAATTCGACTTTGCTTCACTTCAATCAGTCTACGCCAAGGAGCATTTACCAAGCAGCTTTACCAAGGAGGAGGATCTAAGAAGCATCATTCTTCAACAAGGAAATAATATAAAAGTCAAAAGCACTGCTGCACTTACTATCGCTAAGAATTTATCCGGTCTTTGGCCGGCTCTCTATGCTTTCATTATAATTCCCCGGTTCCTAAGAGATTGGGTGTATGATATCATAGCTAAAAACCGATATAAATGGTTTGGAAAGAAAGATCAATGCATGATTCCGTCACCAGATTTGAGAAGTAGGTTTATCGATTAAATTGATTAGCTACTTTTGCAACGAATAATAATTAACCAATGAGTAAAGCATACGTTTTTCCGGGCCAAGGGGCCCAATTTTCTGGGATGGGTAAGGAACTTTATGACAACCATTCCGCAGCAAAAGAAATGATTGATCAAGCCAACGATATTCTAGGTTTTGATATCAAGAATATTATGTTCAATGGCTCTGATCAGGAATTGAAACAAACCAAAGTAACCCAACCGGCGGTTTTCATTCACAGTATAGCCGCAGCGCTTACCTCGGATAACTTTAATCCTGATATGGTAGCGGGCCATTCGCTCGGGGAATTTTCCGCATTGGTAGCCAATGGCGTGCTCAGTTTTGAAGATGGGCTTTCTCTTGTTTCAAAACGAGCTCTCGCAATGCAAAAGGCATGTGAGAGGCAAGAGTCTACTATGGCAGCTGTTCTGGGATTGGATGATGCTATTGTAGAGAAGGTTTGCGGTGAAACTTCCGGAGTGGTAGTTGCTGCCAATTATAATTGTCCTGGACAGCTGGTAATTAGCGGTGAAGTTGCTGCTGTAAACGCCGCTTGTGAAAAATTGAAAGAAGAGGGAGCTAAGAGAGCTTTGGTGCTCCCTGTTGGTGGTGCTTTTCATTCTCCATTGATGGAGCCAGCCAGAGAGGAGCTTGCAGAAGCTATCCAAAATACCAACTTCAACGCACCAAAATGTCCGGTCTATCAAAATGTTGACGCAAAAGGGTACACAGATGTAGACAGTATTAAGAAAAACCTTGTACTTCAGTTGACCTCCCCAGTAAGGTGGACACAATGTGTTCAAAACATGATCGCAGATGGAGCGACGAGCTTTACCGAGTGTGGTCCTGGAAAAGTATTACAGGGGTTAGTTATGAAGGTGAATAGAGAAATGTCAGTACAAGGAATTTCATGAAGTTTTCCAGAGCCATATTGATATTATTTATTGGAGCAATTCTAATTGGCTCGGAAGGATGCCGCAAACGACCCTCTTCCTCGCATCAAAAAAATAAAAAGAAAGTAAAAAGAGGCAAGCCTATTCCTTGCCCAATTAAAGATTGTTGATGAAAATAGTTATTGCCATCGACGGCTATTCAGGTACCGGTAAAAGCTCAACCGCTAAACAAGTGGCATCTCGTCTGGGTTATACCTACATAGATAGTGGAGCCATGTATCGGGCGGTCACATATTTTTTTCTTGCCAATAACATAGACTTTAAAAAAATCGATATCGCAGAAAGTTTGAAAAACTGTACGATCAATTTTGAAGGACCTTCAATTTATTTAAATGGCGAATGTATCGATCATGAAATAAGAACAATGGAGGTAAATCAGAATGTGAGTGCTGTAAGTACAATTTCTGAAGTGCGGACAAAGCTAGTGGAGCAGCAACGAGAAATGGGACAGAAGAAAGGAGTAGTAATGGATGGAAGGGATATCGGCACTGTAGTGTTTCCTAATGCCGAACTAAAAGTCTTCATGACTGCCGATACTGACATTCGGGCTGAGCGAAGAAGAAAAGAGCTAGAGAAAAAAGGTATACATGAGTCAATAGAAGGAATCAAGTCAAACTTGATTGAGAGAGACAAAATTGATAGTAGCCGAGAGGACAGTCCACTTAAAATGGCCAGCGACGCAAAAGAGATTGATACTTCTCATCTAACTTTGGATGAACAGATCAATAAAATTATAGTAATGGCAGAATCAATAATTTATGCTAGTTGAAATAGACGAAAATTCCGGTTATTGCTTTGGAGTAGAGTTCGCCATTCAAATGGCAGAGGATGAAATGGCAGAAGGCCAGGAGCTCTTTTGTTTGGGGGACATTGTGCATAATTCCATGGAAGTTGAGCGATTGTACAATAAAGGATTGCGAACCATCACACGAGACGAGCTTAAGGATCTTAAGGATTGCAAAGTTTTAATTCGTGCACATGGTGAGCCACCAGAAACGTATCAAATTGCCATTAAAAACAATATTGAATTAGTAGATGCTTCTTGTCCAGTGGTACTCAAGCTGCAAAATAGAGTGAAGAATGCTTACGATCTGACGAAAAGCAGAGATGGTCAATTAGTGATTTACGGTAAGCCGGGACACGCAGAAGTAATTGGTCTTACAGGACAAACTTCAAATGAAGCGATCATCATAACAGACTTTGAGGATTTAAATAAAATTGATTTCTCAAGACCAATTACACTCTACTCGCAAACAACCAAGAGCACCAAAGGATTCTACAGTATAAAGGAAGAAATCGAAAATCGCATTGAAAAGGAAGGTTTATTATCAGTAGCAGATGATTTCAATGCCAATGATAGCATTTGTCGCCAAGTCTCTAATCGGGAACCACACATGGAGAAATTCTCGCAAAAGCACAATGTGATCATATTTGTTGCTGGCCGGAAAAGCTCCAATGGAAAAGCACTATATAATGTGTGTCTCACTAATAACCCCAGAAGCTATTTTGTAGAAAGCGAAAAAGAAATCGATCTTTCGTGGATTCAATCAGGTGATTCAGTCGGAATTTGTGGTGCTACATCAACACCAACGTGGTTAATGGAACAAGTAGCCAACTACTTGAAAAATAATGAACCAGTATTGGCCGATTGATCAAACCAATTGAATAAAAATTAGTTTCTATTTCACGAGCCGACTTATCAGGTATTTTATTGGAATTTTGAGGGAGGTTAAAAGTGATATTGATTAAGTTTGCCTCGTTTTTTAGACGTTCTCCCAAGTAAGAAATATGTCTCAGACAATTAAGCTGAAAAAAGGTTTTGACATAAACCTAGCCGGAAAGGCAGAAAATAAAACAATTGAAGTACCCCAGCCGGACACTTTCGCGCTAAAACCGACTGATTTTAGTGGACTAAGTCGACCGAAACTAGTCGTTAAAGAAGGTGATAATGTAAAAGCCGGATCGCCCGTATTCTTCGAAAGAAATGTAGAAGACATTCTTTACACTTCTCCTGTAAGTGGTGAAATCGTTGAAATAAAGCGAGGTGAAAAAAGAAAAGTACTTGAAGTAAAAATACTTGCCGATAAGGAAATTGAATTTGAGAAGTTCAAGAACTTCTCAGCTTCCGAAGTAGGAAGTATCTCAAAAGAGGATGCACTTGATCAATTAAAAAAGTCAGGCGGATGGACGAGTATTATTCAGCGCCCATATGGTGTAATAGCCAATCCTGAAGATACTCCTAAAGCTATTTTCATTTCAACATTTGATAGCAGCCCTTTGGCACCAGACTATTCATTTGTGCTGCAGGGACAGGAACAATACTTTCAAGCAGGTATTGATATTCTCAAAAAATTCACAGTTGGTTCGATTCATTTGAATGTGGATGGAAGAGCAGAAGTATCTCAGCTATTCTCCAATGCTAAAAATATTCAGCTGAATACCATCGATGGTCCACATCCGGCAGGCAATGTAGGCGTTCAAATCCATCACATTGATCCAATAGCTAAGGGCGATATCGTTTGGACTGTAAACCCGATTGATGTAGCCATGATCGGTAAGCTATTCATAGATGGTATTTACGATACCTCCAGACTAGTAGCATTGACAGGTTCTCAAATGAAAGAAAGGGGTTATGCTAAGTTGTTTTCAGGTGCATGCCTCAACAAGTTAGACGTAGAAGGAGATGATAATCGATACATTTCAGGTAATGTGTTGTCAGGTGAGGGTATAGGATCAGAAGGTTATTTGGGACGCTACCACCATCAGATCACCGTTATACCTGAAGGTAAATACGAGGAGTTTTTGGGCTGGATCTTACCATCAACCAAAAAATTAAGTTTCCACAAAGCATTTGGAATGCTAACCTTCCTCAACGGAAAGAATAAAGAGTTTGAAGTAGACACAAACGCACACGGGGAAGAAAGAAACTTTGTGATCTCTGGAGCATTCGAAAATGTGATGCCGATGGATATTCTTCCTACCTATTTGTTCAAGGCAATTTTAGCCGAAGATTATGACGATATGGAGGCACTTGGCATCTACGAAGTAGTTGAAGAAGATGTTGCATTGTGTGAGTTTATAGATATATCTAAGAACCCACTCCAAGAAATACTTAGAGAAGGAATTGATTTAATAAAAGAAGGATAAGCAGGAATGAAGTTTTTGCAGAATAAGTTCGATCAGATAAAACCTCTTTTTGAAAAGGGAGGCAAATTCGAGAAGTTCCATACAATTTATGAAGGGCACAGAACCATCTTCTTTGCTCCTGACATAATCACGGGTAAGAAAGGAGCTCAGATCAAGGACGCAACAGATTTAAAACGTCTGATGTTTACAGTAATCATAGCAATGATTCCATGCCTCATCTTTGGTATGTGGAATGTGGGTCACCAACACTTCATAGCAACAGGTGTTGAGGCTTCTATTCTTGATAAATTTTGGATTGGAATTCTAAAAGTAGTGCCAATCATTGTGGTTTCTTACGGAGTTGGACTCCTTACCGAGTTCACCTTTTGTGTAATCTACAATCGTCCGATTGAGGAAGGTTTCCTTGTTTCAGGAATGTTGATTCCTTTGATCATGCCAGCAACCATTCCATTGTGGCAAGTAGCACTCGCTACTGTATTCGCAGTAGTAATTGGCAAAGAAGTATTTGGTGGGACGGGAATGAATATATTGAACGTGGCATTAACAGCCCGTGTATTCTTATACTTTGCCTACCCATCGCAGATATCCGGTGATGTTTGGACCTATTTCGGGGACAAAACTCCTGTTGACGGATTTTCAGGAGCTACAATTCTTGCTTATGGAGCTGAGGCGGCTGCAAATGGTACAGATATGATGCAAGCAGTTTCGGGACATTGGTACTCAGGAATGTTTGATTTCTGGAACATGTTTGTTGGGATTATTCCGGGAAGTATTGGTGAAACTTCAGCTTTGATGTGCTTGATTGGTGCTTTCATTCTGATTGCTACTGGTGTAGGAAGCTGGAAAATCATGTTGAGCGTGGTACTTGGAACACTCGCCATGGGAGGTCTATTTAACCTGACAGGTGGAAATAGTTTCATGGAAATGCCTGCTCACTATCATTTGGTGATTGGCGGGCTTGCCTTTGGAGCCGTTTTCATGGCAACAGATCCAGTAAGCGCATCACACACAGAATTAGGAAAATGGATTTATGGATTCTTGATTGGAGTAATTACCGTATTGATACGAGTGGTCAATCCTGCATATCCAGAAGGTATTATGCTGGCGATATTGTTTATGAACGTATTCGCCCCGCTTATTGATTTTTATGTTGTTGAAGCAAACAAAAAAAGAAGATTAAAACGTGCGACAGTCTAATTTATATGTAATTCTATTTGCCATCGGACTCACGGTGGTATTTGGAGGTGCGCTATCCCTTACCTCAGTAGGGCTGAAGCCATTGCAAGACAAGCAAGTGGAGTTGGATACCAAGAAAAAGATTCTTGGCGCTGTTATGGATATTTCTACCATAGAAGATCCAAACGAAATTTTGAGAATCTACAGTGAGAAGGTAAAATCAATGGTAGTAGATATCAATGGAAATGAAGTTTCCACTGATGATAAAGGCAATCCGATTGTTGCGGAAAAAGTGAACATACAAAAGAACTATAAACTTGATCCACAAGAGCGTTTATATCCTGTTTTTATGGTCATGGATTCAAACAATGAGCCAGAGTCTTACATATTTCCAACTTTCGGAGCTGGTCTATGGGATTGGATTTCCGGCTATGTAGCGTTCGGGAATGATTTAAATACAGTGAAGGGTGTAGCTTTTGACCATAAGGGTGAGACTCCTGGTCTGGGTGCAAGAATAACAGAAGCGACAGTGCAAAGTCGCTATGTGGGTAAAGAGATATTTAATGATCAAGGAGAGCTGGTAAGTATTACGATGGTTAAAGGGGAAGGAAATACCGGTTTAACCGAACATCAAGTGGATGGTATGTCGGGTGCAACAATCACTGGCAAAGGAGTAAATGCCATGTTGGAGAAATATTTGGAATGCTATTCTGCATTCATTCAAAAAACTAAATCTGAAAAAACAGCGAGTCTATGAGTACTGAAATCGCAGAAGTAGCAGAGGAATCAGCTGTAGCTCTTAAGACTAAAGAGCCAGCAGAACCATTGTTTTCAAAGAGAAGAAAACGAATTGTTTCTGATCCTTTGAATGAGGATAATCCTATCACCGTTCAGGTTCTTGGAATCTGTTCAGCTTTGGCTGTAACAGTACAGTTTAAACCGACGATGATTATGTCGATTGCGGTAGTATTTGTTATCGTATTCTCTAATCTCATTACTTCATTAATGAGAAAAATTATTCCCAATAGGATTCGGATTATCGTACAGTTGGCAATTATAGCTACGCTTGTAACGCTCGTAAGTGAGGTGCTAAAGGCGTACAGTTACGACATGTATAAAATACTTGGTGCATATGTGGGGCTAATCATTACAAACTGTATCGTTATGGGACGATTGGAGGCATTTGCAATGGCAAACAAGCCTTATGACTCTATACTGGATGGGTTCGGAAGCGGTTTTGGCTATGCCTGGATTATCCTCGTAGTGGCTTTCTTTAGGGAGCTTCTTGGTGGAGGTACAGTGTTCGTTGGAACATCTTTGGAATTTGATTTATATGGTTCGCTAGGTGGATTGTTGGGAACAACATTACAAACAAATGGATTGATGGTCGACTCTATTGGAGCCTTCATTCTTTTGGGATTGATTATTTGGATTCAAAGAAGTAAAAACGGTTACGTTGAGCATTAGCAAATAGCCATTTGAGGTATTCATTGAGAAATAGACTAAATATCTGATAACAAGCATCAAACAGCGATTTAATGTCGCTAATGAAAATAAAGAATTATGGAAGCGTTTAATATAGCGATCAAGGCAATTTTCATAGACAACATGATCTTTGCATACTTCTTAGGTATGTGTTCATTCTTGGCCGTATCAAAGAAAGTAAAGACAGCTTTTGGTCTTGGAATGGCAGTAATCTTCGTATTGACGATTACTGTGCCGATTAACTGGTTGATTCAGGAAAATGTATTGAAGGAGGGAGCCTTGTCCTGGCTTGGTGCTGATTTTGCAAGCATCGACTTGACATTTCTACAGTTCATCATTTTTATTGCAGTAATTGCAGCAATGGTTCAATTGGTAGAAATGATTATTGAAAAGTTTTCTCCATCCTTATACGGATCACTTGGAATATTCCTACCGCTAATAGCTGTAAACTGCTCGATCCTTGGATCATCTCTCTTCATGGTTCAAAGGGATTACACGATCGTAGAAGCTACAGCGTTTGGGTTTGGATCCGGAACTGGCTTCTTTCTGGCAATTATTGCACTAGCGGCAATCAGAGAAAGATTGAAGTATTCGCATGTGCCTGATGGCCTGAAAGGATTAGGAATCACTATGCTGATTACCGGCCTTATGGGGCTGGCTTTCAAATCATTTATTGGAGTAGCACTCTGATTAAATAGAAAATATCATCAAAAGGGTGTCTTGCACCCTTTTTTTGTGTCTATTCTTTAGGTGTATGACACCTTTTTTGTTACTAATTCAAAAACTAAAACATTATGAAAAAGACTTTACTAACAATTTCTTTAATACTTATCTCAGCGATGGTATTTAGCCAGGCATCAGTTTCCTTAGGAATCAAAGCTGGAGCGAACTTCGCTAACACTAATATTTCTGGTTCGGAATCAATTACTTCGTTGCATGCAGGGGCATATGGTCTCTTCAAATTTGCAAGTCTTGGTGTACAGCCAGAGGTGTTGTTTTCTAAACAAGGTTCAAGCTTTGCAGGAGGTAGCGAAGTAAATCTTGATTACGTAAATATCCCTGTAATGGTAAAATTCTATCTACCTGCTGGTTTGAATCTTCAAGCAGGACCGCAGTTTGGTCTTCTTCTGAATGCAGAAGATGAAGATGGAGTAGATCTAAAAAGTGGATTGAAAAACTCAGATCTTTCAGCTGCACTAGGTGCTGGATGGGATGCGCCATTTGGACTACAATTCTCGGCTAGATATGTATTCGGACTATCCGATATAAATGATGGTCTGGGAACAGAAGTAAAGAATAAGACTTTCCAACTTTCTGTAGGCTACAGCTTATTCAAACTAGGAAACTAAGATTTATAATAAACTATCAAAGAAAGCCGGGGCATTTTGCTTCGGCTTTTTTTGTGATGCAGGAGAAACATCAGTTTGTGATCGACTCGAGCTTAAAGTAGATGCTATCAGAAGTATAGCAAGCGCAATACCGCAAAGGATAATAAATATCTGCTTTCGGTTATTCATGGTTAGGTTTTGAACATAAAAACCTAAATGAAGAATACCCTTATTATCTGTCGTTCAATGTCCAGTCATACTCCTGAAACTCCACTGTATAATTTTCCGGCACTTTGTAAAACCGATATTTGTTTACATACTCTATTAATGAGCCTGCATTAGAAATGAATTGATCACTATACCAGTCGAAAATCTTGTTTAGTACCACTTTCTCATTCTTTTCATCTACAAGGACATAGTTGGGGCGATCAATAATTAGCTCAGATCGAAATTCCAATTGCTCCTGAAGCTTATCTGGATAATAGGCATTATCATAAAGAAATGGGCAGCTTCTGGCCCCACATCCTAGTGCAAAGTGAATTCGAGGGTCTTTAGTAGGACCTATCAACTTGGTGAACTCAATTCCATCTAAAGTGAGTAATTCACCCGCAACATTAAACGTCTTCACTTTGAAAAATCCCTTTACATCCATTGGACTATTTATCGGGTAGTTATCAGTGACCTGTTTGATGACTAGAATATTATATGCGTTGATATAAAATGCGGTTTGATAATCCTGAGATTGACCTTGAGGCTTATGAATAGCAATTTTGAATACTAGGCTGTCGAGTTGATTTGGATTCTTATTGAGTTTTTCGTAATCAATAAGCCCAAATACAACTTCTTCGAGTAAGAAGTCATTGAATTCATCAAATAATGAAGTGGAATCGGGAGACTGAGCCGAGGAAGAAACAGCATAAATCAGGCTAATAAGAATTACAAAATGTTTCATGATTATACTATTCAAGAGATTAAAACGATTTGGAGCAATTTAGTTAGCTCACACTAAATGTTTTGTTCTTAAATGTTCTTGGGCTGACACTTGTTGGATTAGCTTAAAAGTGGACCAAAAACCTCCAGAAATGGATCTTTATCTACGACAGTATAGTAAAATATTGCTCCTAACCATCCATGAAAGATTCCTAAAACGTAAAGATTCCGTTGCTTAAGAAAAATAAAAGTATAAAAGAGTGATAGGACAAAGGTTCCAAACATTAACCATCCGTAGGGATAATGCAACAACCCAAATAGAACCGAAGTGGTAATGATGATGGCTATGTTGCTGAATTTTTTTTGCAGCTGCATGTTCCCTGCCACCAGAGACATTAACAGAAACTGTTGGAGGATGCCAAAAAGTGGATAAATGATCAAAATTGGTAGTGCATGCCAATGTGGATTTAAAGTCCCTTGCAGATAACCAATCGTGAAACATGCAATAATGGCAACAATACCAAAGGGCAAGACCTTCCTCAAAACCAAATAGAAATTGTCAGTACGAAAGCCCCATTCTTTTAAGATCTCTGATGATTTTCCTATACGCCAAAACATGTATGATCCCCAAAATACAAACATGATCAGAATAAAGATCAAACGCTGATCAAGGATATCGTAAAAAAGAAACTTACCTAGTGCCGTTACAACTACAGCCAATATTTCAAATTTTTGACGTGTCATTCTTTAGATTTTTCGACGAGTTAGTACTATTATACAATAAAATCATGATTTAGTGCAATTATTTATTTTTTTTAGCGATCTTTAATGGTTAGTACAGGATTTCACCAGTTACCCCTACCGCTAAACTCATTATGTTATGAATAGTCCACTTACCTCAGCGACTAAGACAGCTCTTCAATCTACACTCTTAATTATTGCATTAACTACTCTTTCCATATTCATTTCCTGCTCGAGTGAAGAAGATCCACTTCCAGATACAGACAATGATGGAATTGTGGATGAAGAAGACAACTGTCCATTGGTTAAGAATAAAGATCAGAAGGACAGCGATGGAGATGGAATAGGAGATGCTTGTGAGGAAGACTCTGATGGAGATGGTATCATTGACGAACTAGATAATTGTCCTTTGGTGAGTAATCCAGATCAGGAAGATGAAGATGGGGATGGTATCGGTGATGCCTGTGAAGGTGATGCAGATGGAGATGGAGTTGTAGATGACAAAGACAATTGTCCTGAACTTGCCAATCCAGATCAGGAAGATACGGATGGAGATGGTCTGGGAGATGCTTGTGATCCAACAACGGTAACTCAAGACAAAGAAAATATAGAAATGGCTCTAGATGCAACCTTGGATTGTATCATGACTTTCGAAAACGTCTTGGCAATTGAAACTGTTTTGACAGATTTTCTTGGAATCAACAATGGAGATACAATAAATCTGGAATGGGTGGAAGAACTCACAGATGGCTTATCAGAAGTTGCACCAACATCTGAGGAAAGTAGATTTGACATTGACCTTTTCGAGGGCACTTACACATATAATCACGGAGATGGCTCATGGACACTAACTGAGAATCAGAATGGAATGGTAGTAATCGAATTTCCTTCAAATCCGACTGAAACGACAAATAATGCATTAATCACAGTGGGTAATTATTCAGATCAAGAAGTAACGATTGGAGAAGAGCCTGTGTTTTTGCCTAAGACGGTAGATGCATCGCTAATGGTTGATAATGTAGAAGTGATTGCTATAAATCTTGATGGTGTTAAGTATGCTTCTAATGAAGGATTTCAAATTCCTGTTGAGATTAACCTATTTGTTTATATAAATCCATATTCACTTTCGATTAGCCTGGATCAAGGCTCCTCTACAGAGTATTCGCTGGATCTTGATTTTTCAGATGATACAGACTTGTGTTCTACCGGAATACATGTGGAAGCAGAGCTTGCGTCCGATGATTTTGAAAACATAACCGAGCAAGATGTACTTGGTCTTACGTTTGCACTTTACAGTAATGATCTTACCATTCAATCTTTGGGAGGAATAGCTGAGGTGCTACAAATAACAGATCCTACAGTTACTCAGATCAATGCTTTCGTAGATATGGAAGTGCTTTACAAAGATTTGAAAATTGCAGATATGATACTTGAAGAAGGGCCTAGCGATGAAGTAATGGTTCTGTTGCAATTCAAGGATGATTCCACAGAAGATAGTGCGGATTACTATGAAGACTTCATTAATGAGCTTGAATCACTATTCAACTCTTACTTTGGAGAATAGTCTGAAACTAAATTTCATAGTTTCTAATAAATTATAGAGGACATTCCCAGTGGCAACGGATACGTTCATCGAACTGTTTTGTCCCAACATAGGGAATATGAGGGCGTTTCTCGCAGATCTCCAGCAGCTCTGAAGAAACATCTCTACGTTCATTTCCTATTACCAACATGCATAGTACGTTTTGGAGGTACTCATTGAACGAAGTACTTTTGTCTGTATACTCCAAGGCAATGGGAGTGAATTCTTTTGTAAACTCTATTACTTCCCCTATGGATCGTAACCCTTTGTGTGTGATATGATCCAAGGTCTGTCAGGAAACTCTACTTAACTTATTTGGATCTGGGCTTTGGCTGGATCTGAAAGTAAATATTCTGCTGATACGGCATACGTCAGCAAATCGGTATATGGCGCCTAAATACTGGGGATACTCAAGTCCATCAAGAAGCAGTACGATCGCGCTCGGATCCTTATGAATCTCATCCATTCGCTTTTTGCATCCGGATTAATTTTATGAAAACTTAGTAGGTATTCGTCATTTGCTTTCATTAACTATTTTGATAGAAAATAATTTACTATGCGCTTTCTTAATAATTGATTGGAATAGTTTTCTTTCAATGATTGAAGTAATCAAAATGATAAGAAATAAAGCAATATAAAACCTTCCGGATTGTGCTGGAAAGAGAAAGAATCTTGTCGCAAATGTCAGAAAGCATGTTATAACTATTATAACCCCTCTTTTTGATAAAATATCCTTATTTGTTTTACTCCATAGGAGATAAGTTAAGGTGCCGAATACTAAGAACCACGGCATAAAAAACCAACTTGATTTGATTAAAACGTTGAGATATTGTTTAAAAGTCAAGTCTACATTGGTTGACAATGGGAAGCTCATCTTTTCTATAAATGAATGATAGAATAGGATTTCCCAACCTCCATTATCGAAATACTGATCAATGGTGATCCATATGGCACTTAGAATTAGAACTAGAAGCACATTCTTCATTAGTTCATTTAGCTTATGCTGTCTAAGAAAGGAATCAGCAAATAATAGAATAAAGCACCATATTATATTATCAGTGCGTGTGCCAACTAATGCTGGCATAAGCAGAAAGAGGATTAGTGAATTTCTATCTTTGACATAGACGACAGCAGCTGAAAATAATAATAATGTGGATAATGCATCCGGAGTTGCGAGTCTAGCTACACTTATAGTTGCCGGTAGAAATAAAATGATTAGAGATACAATTCCTGCAAAAAATGAATTACCACTTTCCTTCTCTATTATGTAATAAATAAAAAAAATAAGAATTAAAGTAGAGATAAGTGATGGTATTAGAGTTGATAGAGTTATTGGTATTCCTGCCTTGAAAAGTGACCTAACTATTGATACATATATAATTTTGATTGAATAGAATGGAAGCTGCTCGTTAAATGCTTCATGATCATGTCTCATCGAACTCTTATAGATTCCTGATGTCAACTCATGAAAATCTTTTTCTGAAAGTTGATTTTCAACTACTTCATAGGAGTATTCGTGCACATTTTCAGGATCATACTCATCTAAGCTATATACACACGCTATATAGCCTATCATATCCCAATTATTAACTGGCCATGACCCAATTGAAATGATAATAATGGTGAAGAGGCTATAGAAGAATATTTTTGTTTTCACAGTACTGGCTATTCTGACAGTTTCGTTCTATTATTTTTTGGAATTTGAAATCAATTTACTTTTTTAATAGGTACCCAGACCTCTTCTTCAGATTTAGGATTCTTGTTTTGTATTTCTCACTAAGCAATTCAAAATGTTCCCTATCGTCCAATACATAATTTGAGTTTGGAAGCCACTCTTCTAAAATAAATTGCATGGTTCTTGGAAATTCCTGAGTAGAACCATTGTGTAGAAAAACTGCATAAACTCCTCCGTTTAGAACATAAGAGTTCATGCCTTTCGGAATATCATCAAAATTTGCTACTTCAACTGCTGCCCATTTTGCAAACTCTGTGTTTGGATTGAAATTGTTGAAATAGGCTGAATCGTCGATTTACATCGAGTAAAGCTTTGGATATAGTTGATTTTTGATGTCCTTTTTCTGTGGCATGAAACTACTCCAAAGTTCAAATGTTCGATTTTCAACCAACGACATTTTCATGAATTTCCCTATGAGATTTTACTCAGCAATGCGAATAATTTTCGGCCTCATTTACAAATTTTTAAGTTTGCTCAGATCAGTGCTATTGAAAATCCTATCAGGAACATAGATCGCTAATTGTCAATTAGGTGCACCCAAATCACATATAGATATTGCTGATTAAAACTCATTAAAAGTATCTCGCTGATCTGCCCCAAATTTCTAGTTCGTAATAAGATATTATTGAGCCGTTTCGCCTATTTAATTAAGAACCTGTTGTGTGTCGTTATTGTCATTGACATGCTTCTGGTAAAATTTCCATGCATTTCTCGCCACGTTCCTGCCTAGTTCTAGTCCAGCTACATTATCAGCCTGAATATGGTATCCTCCAAGAACTCTTGATATTCCCGCCATATTTGCGGTTTCAGTGAAGGTTGGAAACTTTATGGTGACGGTATCTCCCAAGTTATCTGGTTCAGTAAGCGCACCCGCTACTAGTTTCACCTCTTCTCCAAATTCGTCACTACCTGTCCATAACTTAAGTGCCTCTCCACATGCACCGCTGATACAACTATGTCCTGATACATAACTTGGAAATGGCGGGCATAGAAATGTTTCTGGTGAGTAAGGTCTCCATTGATTACCATCAATATCCATCATTCCCTTTCCTTCACCACCCCAAGCCTTAATAACTTGGTTCTCAAAATATTTATGAACTAAAGCGTAAGGTCTCGCATAGTCATAGTACATTTTTGAATCCCATGAGGCTATAAATGCATCCATAGCTACAACTTGATTGAAAAAATACATTTTCACATCATCGTCAAGTGTATGATTATCTCTTCTTGAGACATCCTGCGCAAATTTCAACCAGTGACCTGCTTGTTGTACAGATTGAGGACCATCTCGCATGAATTCGACTAGTGCCTTGTCGTAATCAGTTAAACCAGCTTGTAAATCAATCACTTCCTGCACTTCCTTTTGTAATTGTTCCGACCCAATCATTGGAGGAGGCCCAGGACGAAATTGATCTCCGGATTGAAGTGAAACTGGCTCTACCTTATCCCAAAAAGGAGTTAAGCAACCGGGAGCAAATGTTCCTCCTTTACCATCTGCAAAGTACTTAGGTTGCCAACGATTAGGGTCTACATTCTCATCAGCAGAATTCACTGGCTCATATCCGACATAGTTAAAATAAGCTTCTCCGTTTGAGCCCTCTTCTTCACCATATTGATTAGCTCCGTCACCTTTACGGGCTTCAATCACTGCTCTTGCTGCTAGATTTCCTATGCCCTCCGGAGTAGTTGGGTCTAAAGAGTTGTTTGTTGGGTCTAAACCTAACTCTCGCATAAAGTCTGCAAACAAGGCTTTGTTAGAATAATAATATTCAGACATTGCTTTAAAAGCTGCATGGCTAATCGCAATCTCTTTGTTGCTCAAGGTATGTTCGCCCGGAGGTCTTCTTTCTGCGCTTTCTAAATAAACGGGAATTGCATTTTCGTCATACCTTGACCATGCATCAAACACCGCAACAAAAATTAAACCCAGATACCTTGAGGTAATGGTTGGTCTTGGGTTAAACTTTTCGGTATCGTTTGCAGTAGCCAGCAATGCTATTTTACCCCAACGATAGGCTAAGTTTTCTACGCCTCTAGGTTCTGGAGTTTCCTGATCGTTTTGGTTACAAGTAACCAGTATTAAGGAGATAAGAAGTAGTGAGAGTGTTCGATTCATAGAAGTAGGAGTTTTTACAAATTCAAATTTATAAATTTTCTCATTTTATGAGTAGCGCCTCACGCAACCTCTTATCAACTGTTGCAGGACTTTATTTATATCAACTGTTCTGGATGAGGTCGTTAGCAAGGTTCACTTAATATTTCCTCGTTTCACTGGAATTCTTGTTTGTCTTGGTTCCAAGGGATGTAATTAGGTTGTCTACTTCGTAACCTTCCTTTGACTTCAAAATATTGTAGAAGCAATAAAAAGAAGAAAAGTAATTACACTTACGACTGTTGTGAAAATCCCCGTCCTTTTGGATTTCGCCCAACCTGACAACCCGATGATAGTCAGGAGGGAAAGAACTCCCACCATATATCCTAAGAAACCAATAATTCTTGGGGAATTCAAATCGCCGTGTGTGATCTCAAGGGGATATCCATCAGTAGTAACCAGTACAACCTTTGTCATTGCGAATACAGCCGTTAGAAATCCAGATGAGGAAGTAGTAGCTAATCTTAAAATCACATTGTAAAGTCGCTTTTCCGATTGATTTATGAGTAGGTTGGCCGTTATTGCTATTGAGAATCCACCTAGAAATACTGAGATTAAAATGATTTGACTTGAAAGTTTATTCCAATACTCAAAAGGTAATTCTACCATGGTAATAGTTGATTATTAGTTGTGATTATGGAGTACAGCGCCTATGTGATGCGTGAGCTCTCACTTTGTAGATCACTACTAAAATAGTGAAGTATGCCGGTGCTTCCAAAGTTTGTAGAAGGCACTAAAAGTAACCATGGTTACTAATCCTCAAAAGTTATTCAAAATAGATACGTGAAAGCAGTTGATATATAATGAGATTATAAAAAAATCCCTCATTCTAATCTCGAATGAGGGATTTATCTTATGAGATTTACATCTGCCTTAAAGACCAAAGATTGCTGTCTGTGACTTAACAGAACTCGGCGTATACCTGCTCAAGGTGATCAGCGATCATCTCTGCAGACCTTCCTTCGATATGGTGTCTCTCCACCATGTGTGCTAGTTCACCATCTTTGAAAAGGGCTATTGCCGGAGAAGATGGCGGAAATGGTAAAGTAAACTCGCGTGCTTTTTGTGTGGCTTCAATGTCAAATCCGGCAAATACCGTCGTAAGACTATCAGGTTTCTTGTCTGACTTATCTAGAGACAATAAAACACCTGGGCGGCATGTGCCAGCTGCACATCCACAAACAGAGTTGATCACCAATAGTGATGTTCCTTTGTGATCTGTCAAGTGATTTGTAACCGCCTCAGCAGAAGTCAATTCTTCAAATCCATTCTGAGTAAGTTGAGCTTTCATCGGAGCTACTAATTCCGCAGGGTACATATTCGTATTGTTTTGTTTTTTACTAATTACATAAAACCAAGTTCCAGCTTCGCTTCTTCGGACATCATGTCCGTAGCGTATGGTGGATCAAAGGTCAATTCTATATTCACATCGTTAACACCTTCTACCTCTCGTACGTTCATTTCGATTTCACTCGGAATGCTTTCCGCAGCAGGGCAGGAGGGAGAGGTCAGCGTCATCACGATCTCCACATTATTGATAGGGAGAATGTTGATTTCATAAATCAATCCCAGCTCATACACATCCACAGGAATCTCCGGGTCATACACACCTTTGATTGCACGAATGATGTCCTCCTTTAGAGCCAGGGTATCGTTATTTGTTTTCGTTTCGCTCATGATTCTTGTTTAGCCGTTAGTGCTAACGCGTACATTTTCATTTGCTTGATCATTGCAGCAAACCCATTAGATCGTTGCGTGCCTATGAATCGATCCATTCCTATTTGCTGTGGAAAATAAATCTCTGCGTTCATAACGCTTTGAGGTGGCGATTGATTCAATGTGCGAACCAACAAACTTACCAAACCTTTAGTAATGGCGGTATTGGAGTCTGCTTTGAACTGGATGCGATCATTGTCCAGCTCAGCTGTCATCCATACTTTGGATTGGCAGCCTTTCACAATGTTATCTTCGATTCGGGCTTCTTCAGGAAGTTCGGCGAGTTCAGCGCCAAGCTCCATGATGTAATCCAATGTCATTTCCATATCGCCATCCAGCATGGCGAACTCTTCTATGATTTCCTCCTGACGTTTCTTAATTAAGTCCATTAGTTGAATCGTTCAACAATTTTCTGCAAAGATTCACAGAAAACATCAATTTCTTCTTTGGTGTTGTAAACCGCAAATGAGGCACGCACAGTTCCATCTATTTCCAGAAAGTCCATTAGTGGCTGGGTACAGTGGTGTCCTGTCCGTACTGCGATTCCTTTTACGTCCAGTAGTTGCCCCAGATCGTAAGGGTGGACATTGCTAACCAGAAAAGAAATCACACTGGCCTTGTCTTCGGCTGTCCCAATAGGAGTGAATCCCGGTATTTTGTTGAGCTTGGCATTAGCATATTCCAGCAGTTCATGCTCGTATGCCTGGATGTTTTCATGTCCAATCTCATCAATGAAATCCATTGCGTATTTGAATGCGATGACTTCACCAATGTTTGGTGTGCCTGCCTCAAACTTATATGGAATATCATTGAAGGTAGTACCATTGAATGACACGTCTTTGATCATCTCTCCACCACCCTGATACGGAGGCATGGTTTCTAAAATATCTCTTCTCCCATAAAGGACTCCAACACCTGTGGGACCATACATTTTATGGCTTGACAATGCAAGGAAATCACAATTCATATCCTGCACATCAATTTTAATATGAGGGGCGGCTTGTGCTGCATCTATCATTGTGGTTACACCTTGATCGATGGCCAGTGAAATCATTTCCTTCACCGGATTGATGGTACCTAATGAATTGGAAACATAGTTTACTGCTACCAATTTGGTTTTTGAGCTGAGCAGTTTTTTGTATTCCTCAATCCGGATTTCACCCTTGTCATTGATAGGAATCACCTTGATGATTGCTCCAGTGCGTTCGGCGGCTAGTTGCCATGGAACAATGTTGGAGTGGTGCTCCAATTGAGAGATGAGAATTTCATCTCCTTTTTGAAGATACTTTGAGCCCCATGACTGAGCTACCAGATTGATACTTTCAGTGGTTCCTTTGGTAAAGATGATCTCATCAGCTTCCGCTGAATTAATGAATTTGTGTACACGCTCACGGGTAGCTTCAAATTTTTTGGTGGAACGCTCAGCTAGTGTATGAATGCCTCTGTGAATGTTGGCGTGATCTTTTTCGTAAAACTGAATCAATGCATCTACCACGCTTTTGGCGGTTTGTGATGAAGCTGCGTTATCGAAATAGATAAGCGGCTTACCATTTACCTCTTGGTTCAGAATGGGAAATTCCCCCCTGATTTTCTCAATATCTAATATGGTGGTAGTTGTGGATGACATTACATCAATTTTTGATCAATCAATCCTTGAATTTCTTCTCTTACAGATTCAATCTTTACGTGCTCCATTGTTTCCATTGCAAACGCATTCAAGATCATGGCTTTGGCATTTTTCTCATTGATGCCTCTGGCTCTTAGATAGAAGATGGCGTCTTCATCCAGCTGACCTGATGTGCAACCGTGTGAGCATTTCACATCGTCTGCCCAAATCTCTAGTTGAGGTTTAGTATGCAGAGTCGCATCTTCTGAAAGCAGAATATTGTTGTTAGACTGGAATGCATTGGTTTTTTGAGCATCCTGTCTTACATAGATTTTACCGTTAAAAATTCCAGTAGATTTTTCATCCAGAATGCCTTTGTAAAGCTCATTGCTATACGAATTTGGCATTTTATGATCCACAGAGGTGTTGTTGTCTACGTGCGATTTCTTATCCAAAAGGAAAAGGCCGTACATATGTCCTTCGCAGTTCTCACCTTCCAGATTGATTGTCAGGTTATTTCTGACCATAGCTCCTTCAAATGAGAAGGTGTTGTTGTAGAAATGTGAATCACGTGAAACACTTGCTACTACCGTCTCATGGCTGAACGTTTCAGTATGGTAGTTCTGTACTTTGGTGTGATAACCAAATGCATTTTTACCAACCGTGAATTCGATGTATGAATTGGTGAAGGTATTGGTGCCTTGAGGTGTGATGAGTTTCTCCACCACCCTGAACGTGTGTCCGTCTTTTACATTGATCCTGATTCGTGGGTTGGAGATTCCGTTGGAATTGAAGTGGTAAATGAATACCGGTTCTTCATAGCCCGATTCAATCATCACCTCCTCACCGGCATAGGCCGTATTCAATAGGCTGAATGGATCGTGCTTTCCCTCAGTAACTTCTCCAACCGACAGCTTTAGCTTATCTGAAATTTTGGAGTCTTCTTTTGAAAGAAAGCCATTGATAAAGATTAAGTGACTTCCGTTTTCCTTGTAAAGCTTGCTTTTGTCAACACTACCTTCACTTTTCGTCTCGAAAGAAACTTGCTTCTCCAGCATGGAAGTGATGGGAGTGAATTTGTAAGCTTCTGATTTTTTGTGTGGTAAACCAATCTCGCTTAGCATCTTCAACGCGTCTTTCTGTGCCTGATTGCCATGAAATGCGTCAGTAAGGCTTTTTAGAAGTGTTGAATCAATCATCATACGGCAGCTACTTCTTCTTTGATCCAGTCGTATCCTTTTTCCTCCAGTTCCAGTGCCAGGCTTTTGTCTCCTGACTTTACGATTCTGCCTTTGTAAAGTACATGCACATAATCAGGAACAATGTAATCCAGCAACCGCTGATAGTGCGTCACTACGATCGTAGCTGTCTTATCAGTTTTTAACGTATTCACTCCATCGGCAACAATTTTCAATGCATCGATATCCAAACCTGAATCGGTCTCATCAAGGATTGAAAGCTTTGGCTCTAACATCGCCATCTGGAAGATTTCGTTTCGTTTTTTCTCTCCGCCTGAGAAGCCTTCATTTAGTGAGCGACTTAGCAATGCCTGATCGATATCCACAAGCTTCATTTTCTCTTTCATCAGCTTCAGGAAGTTTACTGCATCCAGTGCTTTTTCACCTCGAGCTTCTCTGACCTGATTGATGGCTGTTTTTAGGAAGTTGGTTGTGGAAACTCCAGGAATTTCTACAGGATATTGAAACGCAAGGAAAATGCCTTTTTGAGCTCGTTCTTCAGGACTCAATTCAAGTAAGTCCTCATTTTCGAATGTTACAGAACCTCCGGTAACATCGTAATCTTCTCTTCCTGCTAGTACAGAGGCCAAGGTGCTTTTACCAGAGCCATTTGGCCCCATGATTGCATGCACTTCGCCAGCTTTCACTTCAAGGTCAATACCCTTTAATATTTCCTTGTCCTCGATAGAGGCTTGTAAATTTTTAATTGAAATCATACGTTTATTGAGTTGATTATCCAACACTACCCTCCAGGGTCAATGCCAATAGTTTTTGTGCTTCTACTGCAAACTCCATCGGGAGTTTGTTCATTACTTCTTTTGCAAAGCCATTCACGATGAGGGCTACTGCTGTTTCTTCATCTATTCCTCTTTGCTGGCAGTAGAAGATTTGATCTTCACCAATCTTAGAGGTAGTCGCTTCATGCTCAACCTGAGCTGTTTTATTTTTTATGTCTATGTATGGGAATGTGTGTGCTCCACATTTATCTCCCATCAGCAGCGAGTCACATTGGGAGAAATTACGTGCACCTTCCGCACGTTTTGTTACTTCTACTTGTCCTCGGTAGCTGTTTTGTGATTTACCTGCTGAGATACCCTTCGACACAATTCGTGATCGGGTATTTTTTCCTAGGTGGACCATTTTGGTTCCAGTATCCGCCTGCTGATAATTGTTTGTTACTGCAACAGAGTAGAATTCACCAACAGAATTGTCTCCTTTCAGAATACATGATGGATATTTCCAGGTTACTGCCGAACCGGTTTCTACTTGTGTCCAGGATATTTTAGCATGATCGCCAGAGCAAATACCTCGTTTGGTTACGAAGTTGTAGATTCCACCCTTGCCGTTTTTATCGCCAGGGTACCAGTTTTGTACCGTCGAGTATTTTACCTCGGCATTCTTGGCCGCATAGATTTCTACTACCGCCGCATGTAGCTGGTTTTCATCTCGTTGAGGAGCGGTGCAGCCTTCCAGGTAGCTCACGTAGCTATCGTCATCCGCAACAATAAGTGTTCTTTCAAACTGTCCTGTATTCGCTGCATTGATTCTAAAATAAGTAGAGAGCTCCATAGGGCATCTTACACCTTTTGGAATATAGCAGAAAGATCCATCCGAGAAAACTGCTGAGTTAAGTGCTGCAAAATAGTTGTCATTTGCAGGAACAACTGAACCCAGGTATTTCTTGATTAAATCAGGATGTTCTTGAACTGCTTCACTGAATGAGCAGAAGATCACCCCCAATTCTGATAATTTATCTTTGAAAGTTGTTGCTACGGATACAGAGTCAATAACTGCATCTACAGCGACTCCTGTTAGTCTTTTTTGCTCTTGTAAGGAGATTCCTAAACGCTCGAAGGTTTTGAGCAATTCCGGATCTACTTCATCAAGGCTTTGAGGCTTCTTGTCTTGCTTAGGCGCTGAGTAATATCTAATGGACTGGTAATCAATCTTTGGGTAATTGATATTTGCCCAACTAGGCTCTTTCATTTGTTTCCACTGATCGAAGGCTTTTAGACGCCAATCAAGCAACCATTGAGGCTCTTCTTTTTTAGCAGAAATGAAACGAACAATGTCTTCATTAATACCTAATGGAGCTTCATCTGCTTCGAAATCTACAGACCAGCCATGTTCGTATTCTTTGGAGGTAAATTCTTCTAATATTTGATCGTCAGTGCTCATCTAAAAAAACTTCGTTTCGGAGTGCAAAGGTACACCTTATTTATAGTAATTCTAAATAAGAACAAGGAACTTGGAAGAAGGTTCAGAACAAGAGGCTTTTTCTAAAAAACAAGGTGTTTATTCACGCTCTCTTCAAGTGAAATGAAGGTTTCTGTACTTTCTATACCATCTACTTTCTGGATTTTATCATGAAGAACATCTCTTAGATGAGAAGTCCCCTTGCAATAGATTTTACAGAAGATATTGTAATTACCTGTGGTGTACCTGATCGTGGCGATTTCAGGGATTTCTTTGAGCTCAGAAACGACTCTATCGTATAGTGAACTTTTCTCAAGATAGATTCCCAGAAAGCAGGTAATGTCATATCCAAGTTTTTCGTAATCTATTTTTAAAGTAGTGCCTTTCACGATCCCCATTTCTTCTAGTTTTTTCATTCTTACATGCACAGTTCCACCAGAGACAAATACTTTTTTAGCTACTTCAGTGTAAGGCATCTTAGCATCTTCTGAAAGAATGTTTAGGATTTTCAAATCCACATTATCAATCTCATAATTTTTGCTCATATATCATTGCTTATTTTTGAAAATTTCAATTTATAACGTTTTAAATTGAATAATATGTATTTATTAATGTAATATATTGAAATATTTTCAGTAAAAGAGGTGATATACTACATTTGAATTATCAAACACACTGTAGAGTGGTGAAATTGGCAGACATGCCCTCCTCTCTCGGGGGTGGAGATAAGGGATAAATCCCGGTAAGTTCTCTCTCGATCTTGAATCGGGAGAGAACGTCTGGGGCTAACTGCTCCGTGAAGGTTCGAATCCTTCCTCTACAGCTTTGGGTTAATGTTGTTTATTTAGGTCTTGGTAGGGGTGCCAAGGCCTTTTTTATGTCCTTTTTCTTTTACAGTAATGCGCATACCTTATCTTTAACAGCTTTTAAAAACAACAAGTCCGAATATGAAAAAACAGCCATGGCATGCCAGTTACCCCGACGGTGTAAGCACTGAGATAAATCCCGATAGTTACAGCTCTTTGCCAGTAATGGTTGATGAACGAATCGCAAAGTATAAAGACCTGGTAGCGTTTGAAAATATGGGAAAGGAAATGACCTTTTCCGAACTTGGTCAAGCCATCGACGATTTTGCCTCATACTTGCAAAATCATACGAATCTTAAAAAAGGAGACAGAGTAGCTATCCAGATGCCTAACCTCCTCCAATATCCTGTAGCATTATATGGAACACTTAAGGCTGGTATGGTTGTCGTGAACACAAATCCATTGTACACACCCAGCGAAATGCTTCATCAATTCAATGACTCTGGTGCGAAGGCGGTGGTTATCGTGGAGAATTTTGCTTCCAATTTGGAAGAGATATTAAGCGAGACCCAGATAGAAACGGTTATTGTTACTAAAATTGGCGATCTCATAGGAGGACTTAAAGGGAGCATTGTAAACTTCGTCGTGAAGAGCATAAAAAAAATGGTACCACCGTACAGTCTTCCAAATGCAATCCCACTGAAACAGGCTATGAAACTCGGTGGAGATAAAGCTCCGGATAAAGTTGAAATTGAAAGCTCAGAACTCGCTTTTCTACAATATACAGGTGGCACAACAGGCGTATCTAAAGGAGCAATGCTTACGCATAGGAATGTGGTTGCCAATATGGAGCAAGTATGCGAATGGATGCTGCATGGTGGATTGGAAGAGCAGAAAGAAATTTTTATCACCGCTCTACCTATGTATCACATTTTCGCATTGACTTGCAATGCATTGATGACCGTTCGGATAGGTGCTAGAAATGTGCTGGTCACGAATCCACGAGATATGAAGGCGTTCCTCAAGGATTTAAGAAGACATCAGTGGTCAATATTGACAGGTGTAAATACCTTGTTTAATGGGTTACTAAATCAGCCTTCGTTTAAAGATCTTGATTTTTCGAAGGTTAAGTTTTCATTTGCCGGAGGCATGGCACTTCAAAAGTTTGTGGCTGATAAATGGATGGAAGTAACAGGAACACCGGTATCTGAGGGATACGGCTTAACTGAAACCTCTCCAGTTCTTACAGCTAATCCATTAAGGAAGGATGCAGAAACCGGATTTATAGGTATGCCAATCCCAAGCACAGAAGTGACTATTCTTGATGATGACGGAAAAGAAGTGCAGACTGGAGAAAGAGGAGAGCTTTGCGCTAGAGGACCTCAGGTATTTCAAGGATATTGGAACAGACCTGAGGAGACCAAAAATTGTTTCCATGAAGATTGGTTTAAAACCGGAGATATTGCGGTCATGAACGAACAAGGCTTCTTTAAAATAGTTGACCGTAAGAAGGAAATGATTTTAGTGTCTGGATTTAATGTTTATCCAAACGAAATTGAGGATTGTATTGCTTTGCATGAAAAGGTGCTGGAAGTAGGAGCGATAGGTGTGCCGGATAAGAAGTCGACAGAAGCTGTGAAGGTTTACATTGTAAAGGCAGACCCAAGCTTAACTGAAGAGGAAATAGCGGAGCATTGCAAAGAGAACCTCACTGGATATAAACGTCCAAAGTATATAGCATTTACCGATGAGTTACCAAAATCAAATGTTGGTAAAATTTTAAGGAGAATATTGAAAGAAAACGATTTAAAAACGAATACCTACGACTAAGAATGAAACTAAAAATTACCGCCCTATTACTTTTTTTAAGTTCGACCCTTTATGGGCAAAATACTGCTCAAGACACCACTTATTGGCGTATTGGTGGAACTAGCTCGCTCACATTCTCACAGGTTTCTTTGACTAACTGGGCAGCAGGTGGACAAAACTCAGTTGCCATAAATTCAAACTTCAGCATTTTCGCAAATCGTGTGAAGGGCAGAGGCAAGTGGGAAAATTCCATGGATCTTGCTTACGGTTTAATCAAGCAGGGATCTGCAGGATTCAGTAAGTCCGATGACTTAATAAATCTAGCGACTAAGTACAGTTATCAAATGAGAAAAGAAAATGGTAAATGGTTCTACAGTGCATTGATGGACTTCAGAAGTCAGTTTTATGAAGGCTTTGATGCAGAGACAGGACTTGTGAAGATTTCAGACTTTATGGCTCCAGGATACCTAACGGTCGGTCTTGGTATCTCTTATGATCCCAGTGAGCAGCTAAGCTTTACTTATCAGCCCCTTACCGGGAAATTTACATTTGTTCGAGATCAGGAGCTTGCGGATCAGGGCGCCTATGGAGTAGATCCGGGTAGCAATTCACGTGCGGAATTTGGTTCATTCTTCCGAGCTAAATACAAAAACGATATTTTCGAAAGTAAGCTTGAGTTGTTTACAGGATATACAGAGAATGTAGGGGAGATTGATGTGAACTGGCAGAATGCTCTTGTATTGCAATTGACCAAAGTGCTGTCTACAAACGTTTTCACTCAACTCATTTATGATGAAGATATTCTAATTGCCGGTGATGATGGTGAAACCAAAGCACGTGTTCAGTTCAAAAGTGTATTAGGTGTAGGTTTAACTTATAAATTCGGTAGGAAAAAACCACAATAATGACTTAAAATGATAACGGAGCGTATCATTAATTAATCTTGTCGCTTCAAATCAAAAATAACTTAGATAAAAAAAATAGACTATGCCAGAATTTAATGTAGGGGATAACATGATTTACATATTCCCGATCCTTCTCCTTTTTATGGTTGTAGAGTTCTTTGTAGCTAGACATGACTATGAGTTGAAGGACTCACTTGCTGGATTTGGAATTGCTTTAGGTGCCGCATTCATTTCTTTCTTCACCAAGGCGTTCACTGTAGCTGTGATCTTTCAGGGTGTGTTTAACTTTTTTGAACCATTAAGAGCTGAGTATTTAAACTACACAACAATTGGTTGGGCATGGTGGGCCTGGGTTCTTGCAATTGTTGCAGATGATTTTAATTTTTATTGGCATCATAGATGGAGTCATACGGTTAGATTGTTGTGGGCAGCACATGTTCCGCATCACTCTTCAAAAAATTATAATCTAGCAGTTAGCATTCGAAACGGATGGTTTATCACATTTTACAAGCCTATTTTTTGGTTGTGGATGGCAGTGATTGGGTTTGAACCGATTATGATTGGCTCAGCTTTGATCATCAATGCTACTTATCAGTATTTCTTACATACTAAGTTGATTGGCTCCTTAGGCTTTTTCGGAAAAATATTTAATAACCCGTACGTTCACGCTGTTCACCATTCAAGCAATATTGAATACCTGGATAAAAATCATGGAGGGATTCTTCTGATCTGGGATCACATATTCGGAACATGGCAGAATACAATAAAAGGTGTTAATCCTCACTATGGGATTTTAAAAAGCCCGGACACATACAATCCAATAAAGCTTAACACGCATATTTTCGTTGACATTTTTAACGATGTTAAGAAAGCCAAAAGCTTCAAAGAAGCGTTCATGTACATCTTTGGTCCTCCAGGATGGAGCCCTGACAACAGCTCGCTTACAGCGAAGCAAATACAGGAATTGTTTTATGCAGGAAAAATATCAGCTGATGCCCAATTCGAAGGAATAAACCTGGTTGAGGCTAATAAAGAGGATTCCTCTGAAAAGGCCGCATAGGACTAAGATAAATCAGTACATCATACGATTTTGAGTTCTTCATTATCACATGAATAACTGGAAGGGTTCGCTTAAGAAGAAACTCAAATGGCTTTAAAGCGTGCGAGGAATTATTAATCTATAATGATTCTTTGGATTTTATATGAACATCGCGTTGAGGGAATGGAATTTCTATTCCCTTTTCTTTGAACTTCTCAAAAATCGCGAAATAGAGCTCAGACTTCAGTCTTCTGGGCTTATCGGTAAAGGTGGAAGTCCAAATAGCGAGCGTGAAGTTTAGCGAGCTATCACCAAATTCATCAAAAAAAACGTGTGGCGTTGGATGCGTTAACACATGTTCATTTTCCTCAGCTACTTTCATTAATACTCCTCGAATCTCCTCAGGATCTTCATTGTAGCTCACACCAACTGGGAGGTCGAACCGAATGTTTCGGTCATTGTGACTCCAGTTGATTACCCGAGAAGAGATAAATTCGGAATTCGGAACGATGATGGATATGTTTTCATTGGTGAGAATAGTGGTTGCTCTTACAGAGATATTTATTACATCCCCTTCTGTGTCTCCAACCACTATTCGATCTCCGACTTTGATGGGTTTTTCGAACAGGATAATTATACCTGAGATGAAATTGTCTGTAATATTCTGGAGACCAAATCCGATACCGACACCCAATGCACCTGCTAATAAGCTCAAAGAGCTCATGTCTATACCGGCACTTTGAATGATGAATATTGAGCCGATGAACATGATCATTACCCGTGTGATCAGCCCAATGGAGTTTCTGGCTCCTTTTTCCATATTGGCTTTAGCCAATATTTTGTTCACCAACAGATTTCTAAATCGCTTAGCCAGAAAAGTGAGAATAACGAAACTGATAAGGAAGTACAGAATGGTTCCTAGCGTAATCTTACTATTTCCCAGATTGAACAAGTTGGTGGTAAAGATTTCACCAACTTGAGATAGGAAGCTGATAATCTTATCCCAGATTGTTTGTATTGATTCCATTAAACATCGTTATTCGGGTAAACCTAACTCAGATCGATGAGAAAATGAATATTGTTCTCCTAGAACTTAAGCCTAAGCATGGCTTTAATCTCCGAAGCAGTATCTCCAAAAGAAGTATCTAATGAAGAGCCTATCAAATTGGCAACTCCGATAGCACCGGGAAATGTCGTCTGAGCATATCTAACCCAGATTGATATATTCTTAACCGGGTCATATCTTACCATAGCGTAAGTTCTAACCCCGGATCCATTGTAAGCAGGTATGGAGAAAGCGTATAGAACATCGCTCTCGTATACATATTGTGCATTGTCAAAATCGTCTGTTTCAAATACAGCCACGCGTGTGTTAAACTTCAATCTCCAGACAGAAAAGTTCACGTCCTGTACAATGGCAAATCCTTTAGTGAATACGGCGTTTTCATCCTGAGTGCTGCTTTGAACTTTGGTTTTTAGCTTCAGCCATGGACGAAGCTCATAGTCGATATTGAAAATATAGTTTCGCTTGATTTGGTCAGCCAGAATGTTCAGATTTTCATCTGCCACAGTGACTTGCCTATTTTGCTGACGAGCTTGAACATACATAGATATTTGGCGTGTCGGAAAGTGGGAATATCGAACCAACCATTCCTGACCTACAGAAGGAGCTTCCGTTCTAAATTTTAACCAAGGAAACTTAAAGCGGTCATAATAGGCGTTTAGCTTATGCCTTCGGTTTGGCTTTATTGAAATGCCCCAATAAGTACCCTTTTCATTGATGTTTCTTGAATTCTCTGAGAATGCATTGCCATAAAATGAATGAAAGTCTCGATCGTAATTACGAAGTACCATTGCCATGTCTACAGTGCGAGATAGACTGGCTACTAATCCTCCAATAGCTCCAATTCCACCACTTTTCGAACGAGCAGCCTCTCCGAAGAAGGTGAAGTTTTGCCAGGTGTAATGCGAGTATATCGAGGTGATGTAATTGTGATCTCCCTTGAATTCAAATTGGTTGTAGTTGTTGGGCCTCCGCTGTAGCGGTTTGCTGTATTGGCTATTCAGACCAGAGATTCCAAGTGTGAAACGCCGATGTGGGGAATATTCCAATACTGCACCGATAGACTGTTCTTCGATTTGATCTTTAGAAGCAAGCTCTCTTGGTGTACGATGGAATCCTGTGTTTTGAATGGAGTTTACAAATTCTTCGAAATCTGCAAATGTGGTATCTGTTTGAATATTACCATCTTGTTTTAGATTAGAATAGAAGACCGTAAGTTCCAGATCACCCTGCTTTCGAGTAATGCCCGCCCCACGAAAAAAACCAGCTTCTAAGACAGATGTATATGGTCTCAGCCCAAGGCTATTTCGCTTGGTGGTATTCACTGTTTCGGAGCCTTTTCCGGCATTGAAACCTGCACCAAAAACAATGCCCTGTCCGATTTGCATTTGGAAATCACCCAGCATTATTTTTTCGAACCCAAGTTTGTTTTCAAGCATTAGATGGTAAGAGTAGAAATCAAAACCTTTCTGACCATCATCAAATGAAAATCGCTCTCCATTGTCTTTCTCAAAAGTGAATCCAAGACTAAAGTCGTTGCGATGGCTGGTTCTAAACCTTCCATATATTTTGTTTTGTGACCCCTGATATCGGGTAGGAGCTGTCGTCACTGTATCTATCACATTGTCAGCCTCATCCCGAATGAATGTAGTGTCTAATGGAAGGGCAGCTGTATAACCTGTTTGCTGTTCCAATCTGCGTGAATATCTGAGAAGAAAGTAATTATTCTCTTCCGTAAGAATCCTTTTCATCAATGGTCGCCCATCTGTAAGTGATTCTTCAACGGTGATGAATGGAAGTAGCAGTTTAATGGTTTCCAAATCGATCTCGGGAATAGCCTGGAGCTCATTTATTGAGAGAAAATTTCCAAATTGATCTCGGTAGTTGAAGAAATTGGAGAGCTGAGCCGGATTGAGCACATATAGCGATGCTAGTTCCTCTGGCTCTACAGTATTAAGATTTAGCTTGTTCGTGTAATAGAGCAGCAACGATTCGTAAATATCTTCATAAGAAACATCCTCATCCTGCACCTGAAAAAGACGCTCTGCGAAATCTTCAAGGTTGATTTCCTCATTTTGGGCAAGGGAGGATAGCCCGCAAAAAATGAATAGTATGGTAATCCACTTCTTCATTTTTTAAATGAATAGGCAACAGATATTTCGTGAATACTTCCCAGCTTAGAATCATTAGAGAAGCCGTAATCAAACTTTAGGTTTTTCGGGTGAAACCCTACTCCAAATGCGCCCAAAAATGGTTGAGTACTAATGCCTGTGCGCACGAACACTTTTTCAATGATTTGGTATTCGATTCCAGCTCTGAAAATCTCATCGAAATCCAGATCTTTTTCTACTTCCATGTTAAGCATCAGTTCCTCAGAAGGACGGTAGGAGAGACCTCCTTTCATGACAGTAGGGATGCGTTCACCTGTTTCAGAATCAAACTTTGCCTGGTTGAGATTAAAAATATTCGCACCAAATCTCAACTGCTTTGTGATTTCAGCAATACCTCCGAATTGTATAGCCAGCGCTCTACTTGTTCCAACAGTTGAGATATTGTATTGGAGTAGATCAACACCCAATGAAAGACTCACCATTTGGATCTTATTTCCGATGGCCAGATGCACGCGCTGCTCACTGTAAATATCATCTCCAAACTTGTAGAACCCGACCCCAGCATTCCCAATATCTGTCGTATAAATAGCTCCAGCTCCAATCACCTGAAATTGACTTACGCCATAGCGATTTTGGTAAGATGCGAATGCGGCATGATCTTCTACTCGTCCAAGTCCTCCTATGTTGTTAAACAAACTATACTCATCTCCAAGCGTTAACGATGCTCCGGCCATCCCTGCACTTCTTCCACCCAGGTTAAAAGATCCGACTTGTGCATAAGATGTGAAACTGAATGTGATGAGCAAAAGCAGCGGAATTCGTTTCATAGTTGCAAAGTATGCATTTGGCAGCTTTAATTCAATAATCGTAAATTAACTAGTCATGAAAATTCTATCTATTGTCTTTCTTGGCCTGCTTGTGGATCATTTGTCTGCTCAGCAGATAGATACATTGCGATATGAAAGTGGTGAAATCAAGGCCATAGGTCCCAAGGTTGAAGAAGGAAAATTTGGAATTTGGACATACTACTATCCCGGCGGGGAACTCAATAGCCTACTAACGTTTCGTGAAGACGTGCTGGATGGTGATCAAAAGTATTATTCATTTGATGGAAAACTGATTGGCTTAGAGTATTATCAAAATGGATTGTTGCAAGACTCAGCTGTGTATTATTACTCATCGGGTCAACTGGAAAAGCACGGAACATATCAAGATGGCTTATACCAAGGAAAATGGAAATTCTATCATGAAAATGGTGAGCTAAAAAGATCAGGCTTTTATGAAGAGGGAATTCCAAACGGGCAATGGTCATTCTATTTTGAGAATGGTCTACTAAATCAGGAAGGAATTTTGAATGAGGGCTTAGAAAGTGGTTTCTGGAAATATTACGATGAAGGTGGGAGTCAATTGTATGAAGGCTACTGGGAGTATGGCAAGGAAGTAGGGCAATGGTACTTTTTCAAAAAAGGGAAAAAGAAAAAATGGAAACACTTTGACTAGAAGAGGGTAAGCAGGTTGACAAAGAAGAAGGTTTCATCCTGCGACGTATGAGAAAGTTCGAACCTGAATGTCAAGTCGTTAACCACTACCAGATCGATACCTGTTCCAAAACTGTATAGGTACTGATCGGAAAGCAGATCACTACCGTCATAGTTGGGATATCCGACAGCATACCCCTGATCAAAATAGATTTTGCCGTAAATGGTAATCGGGAAGGTTTGAAACTGCCGAACGGGCATTACTTTTGAGATGTCATATTTCCTCCCAAAGAGCCGGTGCTTAAATTCATTTCGCTGCAGAATATATGAACTGGCTTCTATGATTCTGAGATCGTAACCACGAAGTACTTCCTTTAGAAATCCGACAGAATAATAGTTGAAGTAGCTTCGGTCTTTAGCTGGGAATGTGCTTAAGCCGGAAATATCAGCTACCAGGTAGAATTTGTCTTTGAATTCCCAATACTTCGTGAGAGCCAAACGAGCTCTCCAATAGTCTACTCCATCGTCATAGAAACCAAGACCGTGCTTGAACAATCCAACTTGGTACCATTCACCATGGGTAGGGTAGTTGATATTATTTCGTTTGTCCCACACATATGAATGACCGATCCATACATGTTGTTGCTGGGTTTGGCTACTTCCAAGATAGTTGGGGTTCAGTACTGCAATTGTATCTGCTACATCCAGGCGAACATGACCTATGGTAGTCCGATGAAATGAGTAGAAAGAGCTTCTGTATGAGTGCCTTAAAGAAGTTTTGTATGCTCGCCTGAGAACATCATTTTGTGAGGATGCGAAACGCCTGATGTTTTCACGGGTGACCACCGGAACGTTCTTGGTTTCGAAATAGCTGCTACTGATGCGAAATCCGTTTCTTTGTTTTTTATCGACATATGGAATGCTATAGATCACATTTACTACAGTCTCAAATCCGGTTTGGAGCCAGAGCCTGAGGATTTCGCCTCTACCTCTAAAGTTGAATTGAGTAAGCTTGATTCCGTAATTCACGCGACTTAAGTCACGATCGCGGTTGACCCACCAATCATTGAAGTTTCTATCCACTAATCGGAAAATAGGAAGCGGATAGAAGTACCAACGTTCGTCGACGGTGATTTTGATATCTGTAGAGTTATCAGTGGTGTTGATCAACTCCAGAGAAACTTCATTGAAAAGGTTAGTATTATAGATCCGATTGCGATCCCAGATAAACATGCTGTCGATTTGGAAGAGCTTATAGGTGTCACCTTCTGAGAAGCTCAGTTCCCTAGTGATCATTTGAGGTCTTGTTTTGAAATTACCTTCAATGAGTATTTGACCAATTGTTAAAGATTTGGTGGAATCTTGCTGACAGTAGATCAACTGACAGATACCAAGAAAAACGGAAAGCAGTAAACACCTTTTCAAATCAATCAAATTTGGATAGCTATCTTAGCGGGTAACGTGCAAACAGAATGATTTTTTGATGCGCTTGCAAATTTGCATGGTACTTTTACGCACGTGAATCGTGTACTTAAGAAGATCCTTATTTTCCCGATACTGATATATCAGTATTCCATCTCTCCACTGTTTCCACAGTCATGCAGGTTTACACCCACGTGTTCACAATACGCTAAAGAAGCAATTCAGAAATACGGCTGGAAAGGATTTATTATGGGACTGAAGCGAATCAGTAAGTGTCACCCCTGGGGTGGAAGTGGGTATGATCCGGTGGAATAGGGTTAGGAAAATCATGTGATACCCAACCAATTAGATATCACATGATATTATTCCATTCATAATTCAGATACGATGGATATAATTACTGATACTATCAAAATAATTCTCAATCCATCAGGGAAAGATGGATTGTTTTGTTTCTTCAATAAAAATATGGTGCCAACCAGTAAAATAATTCCAAAACCCAAAAACAAGAAAGATTGAAAATTGGAATAAACTCCGGTCAAAGATTTAACTATATGATTGATCGAGTACACAAATATTAGAAGATACTCAACAATGTATTTTTTCTTCATAGAGCCATGGTTTCTAAGCTACTCCTTGACAAACCTCACTTTGTGATCCACGGTAAACTCCAATGGCAGTTCCAAGAATTCCCCCAATTGCCGAACCAATAGGTCCACCCAAGGAACCCACCCAAGCACCTGTGGCTCCACCAGATAAACCATCCCATGCCATATTTCCCATACATTTTAATATGCTGCTTACTGTTCTTCCTTGAGAATTGTTTTGATAGATATAGTTTGTATAAAAATGAATGGTAATTAAATAGGTTGTTAAAAGCTCTTTTTCAGAATCTAGCAAAGATTCATCTTGGTTTACTTCTTCTATTTTTGAATATAATTTGTTGTTTAGGTACGTCAAATCATCACTAGTAGTCACAACCTCTAATATTTGATCTTTATGCACGAGCAAAGCTTCATTGATACCTTCATAAGTACTTCTTGCTCTATTTGAGGTGTTTACAATTGTCAGACCAATTTCAAAACCTTGGTCAAATATTGTCTTTTGATTCTGAGATAAAAGTTCTTTTATAGAAAGCTCCAGATTTTCATTGCTAGTAGGATTAAGCTTGGCTATCACCGACCGAGATTCAGATAGAGCAGTAATAATAGATTGAGTGTATGAGTCTTCAGGAGTATTCACTTCGGGTTCAGAGCATGAAAAAAGGAAGCTAGCGGTAAATATGAAAGTAAAAAGTTTCTTCATTTTATTGAAAATTAAAATTCGAAAATGATTGAGTGGCTAAAATCCAATTAATCAGTCATTATATTATTGGACTGAATGTATACAGCTAGTATACATTGTATCTTTTTATTGTGGGTACCAAGACGTGGAAGTGGGTATGATCCGGTAGAATGAAAAATCCCTGCGTGAGGCAGGGATACTTGATTGCTATTTAGAGTCAATAAACTGTCTTGTCCAGTCTTTGAGTGCTGTGCCATCACCATCGGGAAGGATCGATCTGAATTTTTTGTATTCCTTCCAAAACAAGCGACGATTGAAGCTCACCTTCTTAAGGATCAGCTTGCTGTATTCGTACATACTCATTTTCACCTGATACGTTTAATTGATTGTAGCAATAAATGCAATCACAAAACTAGCTATTGCAACATACCACATGATCTTTAACTGTGTGTAAATGTGGCTATCCGTTTGATTTTCTACTTGCTTCATCTTCTTAATTATTTGTTTGAAAAAAATTGGCCTGAATGAAAATCTTTAGGCCTAAAGAAGAAGAACTTGCGCCCATATATGTCTTTTGATAACCAAGCTGAGCGATTGGTATCTATTGGGTGTGGGCTGAACCTTTATTTTTTTATTTACTTCTAGTGAGTATGAAACTGCCTTTTTTCTTTCAACACTCACCTGATACAGTGAAGTGGATAATACTTCATGTCTTACCTCAGTCTCTGCTTCATTTGGCAAAGAAGCGAGAGTGCTTGCTTGTACCGAGATGGAGAAGCTCAGTAAAAGAATTATAGTAATACAATTTAATATAATAGTATTATAACCATTCATGATAGTAATACTATACGACTGGTTGCGCAAAAGGTTATAAATCCTTAAAAGAAAGTGATTGAGAGTTTTAGAGTTCTACGACGCTTGCGCTCAGTATCCTCACATCCTCAATAGGTCGATTCAACCCATCGGTGCTTACTGCGGCAATCGAATCAACAACCGTTAAGCCCGCAACGACCTCACCAAAGACAGTATAATTCTGATCCAGATGTGGAGTTCCCCCGAGTGTTTTGTAAACTTCACGATGCTCGGCTGGAATTTCGTATTGCTCGAAAGACTCATAGTCTTTGGCTAGTTCGTAAAATCGATTGTTAATCCTGCTGACCGTTGGCCAATCTTCTGCATCTATCGCCACCATCAATGAATCTAAATCCTGACTGTACGCTGAGTCGTGTTTAATGTAATATTCTGCCAGCCAGCCATTTATGCGAGTCTCGGCGCTGTTGAGCAAACTATCATTAAAAACTTTGCCTTGCACAATGTAGAACTGTGTACTGCTGGAAACACGATCGGGATGCCCTCCGCGTGCAGCAGCAAGGACACCTTTTTTATGAAATAGTTTAGGTGTGATTTCTGCTGGTACTTCATATGGAAGATCCCCATTTCCAAGTGTATCTCCGGGTTGAGCAGTTTTACTATTGATATCACCGCCCTGGATCATGAAAGTCTCAATCACCCGGTGAAAGAGTAGGCTATCCAGAACTCCATCTTCAACGATCTTAATGAAGTTGTCTCTATGAAGAGGTGTTTCATTGTAGAGTTGCAGGACAATTTCACCTTTGGTTGTTGTTAGCTTAACATTTGTACGTTCTGGTTTAGTTTCACTATCTGCTTCATTGGTGCCTGATGTGCACGCGATTAAAAATGCAAGAGAAAGGATGGTTAGGTATTTCATTGAGATTATGATTTAGGTGTCAAGTTAAAGTACTTTATGCTATTTTTTTGGTAGGGTTACTGTCGCGATGGTGCCTTCTCCCTTCACAGAGTCAAAATGTATTTTCCCGTCATGATCGCTAAGTGTATAGTCTACCAGATATAGTCCAAATCCCTTTCCGTCGTTAGGTGCTTTCGTTGTGAAAAAAGGATTTTCGAGCAAGGGAAGATTTTCTTTGTCAATACCTATTCCATTGTCAGTAATCTTGACGATACATTCAGAAGACGTAGAGCTTATTTCAATAGAAACTTGTCCTTTTTTGGAGATAGATTGGAGGCTGTTTTTAATTAGCTCTCTGAACAGTTGTTTTAACTCTTCTTTATAACCTGTAATAATTGCCTGGTTGTCTGTTTTTGAAAGAACTATTTTTTTGGTTTTGGAGATTTCTCCATCAAATGCTGATACACAGTTTCTTAATATGGCCGAAAGGTCACATTGCTCAAGTTTTGAATTCTTCTTTTGTTGAAATTGATTTAAAATATCGAGTATAGAGATCGTTCGTTTGATACCTTCTTCGATGGCATCTAAAAACTTATTTTGGTCGTCTGACCAGTCGTTTCGGCTGAACTTCATACCTTCTAAACCACCTTTTATGAAGTTTAGCGGGTTGTTGATTTCATGACCCAGACCTGCAATAAGTATACCCATTGAAGCCCTTTTCTCGGCTTTTATCAGCTCCTGTTGGGTCGTTCGTAATTTTCGTATAGTTCTCACCAGAAAATAGGACAAAAATGAAAAGAAGATCAACGCAAACGTCCCAAAATAGATCAATAATCTTTGTTGCTTTAGCTGGTTCTCTTTAAGCGATATTTCATTATTCTTGGAAAGCTTCTCCTGGTTTAAATTTTGAATTTCTAATTCCTTTTTTTCTAAATCATGAATTGCACTTAGCTGCAAAGATTTGTTTAGACTGTTTTGAGAAAAAACACTATCGGAATATTGTTTGCTGAGCATTAGATAGTCGTATGCTTTTTTGAAGTCTGATTTAGCATAAAACAATTGTGATAAGAAGAGATTGTTTTCCTCTTCATCAGATGGTGAGGGGAAATCGTCAAGCAGTTCAGTAGCTAGGAGTAAGTACTTTTCTGCTTCATCATAATTTCCAGATTTTTGATATATGTTTCCTAGGGAATTGTATGAGATAATAATACCTCTGGTGTTATTGATTTCTTTTTCTATATCGAGGGCTTGAAGTTGGATATCAATTACTTTTTGAATTTCACCGAGCTCCAGATAGATGTAAGACTTGTTGTATAATATAGAGGCAATTCCTTTTCGATAGTTCAGCTTTTCATACGTTCTCATGCCTTCATCAAAATAATCAGCTGATTGATCATAATCTTCAACGGACAATTCAATCAACCCTAGCAAGTTATTGGACATTGCCGCCTGTCTATCTAATCCTATTTGACTGAACTGATCGCGTGCTTGAATTGCAATTTCTCGAGCCTTTTCTGTATTTCTTTGATAATAATAGACATAGCCTAACGTGAAATTGATTTGCGCTTGTTGTTTTATATTCCGAAAGCTGGTATTTAGAGATTCAGCCCGTAATAAATTATCAAGAGCACCATCGAATTCGCCAATCTCTGAATAGATACTTCCCAGTAAATAGAGACTCTTAATCCTAAGTTCTTTGAATTGGAATTCGTTCAATAAGGTTAGTGAAGATTTGATACTTTCGATGGCATGGAAATAGTCACCTTTTAAAAGCTGAAATTGTCCATTATAGATTGCATAATAGATTTGGAGTTCGGGCAACTTATTTTTTTCACCAATCTGCTTCACCAAGTCCAGGTAATGGGCTGCACTATCTAAATCACCCATTTCCATATGTAATCGTCCAAGCTCAAGTTTGGAAGAAGCAGTAAATAAGGTAATGCCGAGTTTTTCTCTTTTAGTTAATGATTCCTTCAGGTAGATTTTTGCTGAATCATAAGCTTCCATTTCCAGGAACGCAATTCCAAGGTTAAAGCATGAAGATGCATAGCTCATACTTGCTTCTATCGATTGGTCGGCAAGGGACTGCTTATAGTAATAAATAGCCGAGTCATACGCACCTCTTAACCGATATATATTCCCAATCCTTGAAAGAGTATATGAGTAGACCTCCAAATGTGATTGGTTTTCAATTGATTTAAGAGATGCTTGATAGTTTTTCAAAGATTGCTTGTACTCGCCTTTAAAGTAGTGGTACAGACCAATGTTGGTATACGACCAAGCTGTACCTTTTGCAAAATCTGTTTCTTTGGATAGCGTTAAAGCTTTCTTTGCATATTCGTGAGCCTTTTCTACATCATAGTTCCAGAATTCGAAAGCAATATGATTTAGTAATGTGATTTGTGTGGTATCCTGACTCCCTTTCAACTCTGAAAGTAATGAGTCAATTTTCCCATTCTGACCCTCGGAGGAGGTCATAGTCAAAAACGAGAAAATGAACATCAATATGAAATTGGTGGCGATTGAGTTCATTAAGTTAATTTATTCATTAATGAATAAAATCTGTAAAGAAACTATGAACTATCAAGTTTGTTCAATTCCTCCTTATACCCACCACTCAAAATAGGAAAACGATACCACGAGCGCGGATCGATGTTGAAATCATCGAAGTGAAAGCTTGGTGCATATCGTTCTCGTTTCCACTGATTTCTTGCCCAAAGTCTATAGAATTTTTTGATCCAGACGTTGAGGTTTTCAGGATTGTACTCAGCCTCCAAGGCTTCAAAAACTTGAATAGGTGATTGACCTTGAAGAATTGCTTCACGCTCTATTTTCATCAAAACTTCATATGGCATAAGATCATCTTCATCCGTCTGATGCTGTTCTTCTGGGCGAAGTTCTGCAGTGGGAGTGAGTCTATTTACCTCTCTTAGTCCAGGAAAATTAAGTTCAGTTTCTGCATACTTCAACCATTGAAGTATGAAATGTTTATCAACTCCGGCAATGGGAGAGATGCTTCCGCTGGTATCACCATCCATCGTTGCATAGCCTACATCACCTTCGCTACGGTTGGAGGTGGCCATTAGCAATTTGTTTTCAATATTTGCCAGCATCCAGATGATTGGCGCTCGAGTTCTGGCTTGAATGTTTTGCAGCGTTATGTCATCTTGTTCCCAAGTCAGTTTTCTTCCAATTGCACTTTCAATGGTCGATCGATATTGGTCTACTTCATCATCAATATTCCAGTTGTAAAATGTTGCGCCAAGGCTTTTGGCTAAGGTCTTGGCGGAGTAAAATGTTGCTTCTGAAGAGTTTTTCGTTTCCTGATAGGCGGTGGTTAAAAGTTGGCGGGTAATTTCTTCAGGAGTATCTCCTTCTAATTGGAATCCTAGTTTACTTTCTAAACCAGTTTTACCTCGCTGCTCAAGAGCCGTCCTAACTGCAAAGCCAATCAAGGTAGCAATGGTGCTGGAGTCTGCGCCACCACTCAGGGAAAGCACAAATCCTTTACTTCTACTCTTGCTACAATAATCAAATAGCGCCAAACCTGCAGCATGTGAGAATTCCTCGTTTCGATTGCTGTAATGAGGTTTGATGTTTTCACTGGCCGTATCATTATCAAAATCCACTTCTACTGAAAGTAGCCGATAATCGTGATACCACAGGCGATGATTTCTTCCAATAAGTCTACCTTTCTGCGCTATAAGTACATCACCATCATATATCATCCGTCCGGCTTCATTGCCCAGAAGATTTGAATACAGATATACACAATCAAATTGTCTGGAACTTTTAATAACCAGATCCTCCCTAAACTCAGATTTGCCGAAAGCAAAATGGGAAGCACTGGGATTCAACACCAGATCGACTTTTGTTTTTAAGTGTTCACATGGCCGACCCGGCTGCCAGGCATCTTCACAGATCTCAAAACCAATAGAGATTCCTTTAATATCGCAGGTAATATGACCAATTGGATAGCTCGCTCCTGCTATTTCAATGCTTGCTACGCTTCCCGAGGGCCATGGAGTAAACCACCTTTGCTCATAGTGCACACCATCGTTGGCTAGCTTTTGTTTGGCATAGAATCCTTGTATTTCTGCATCTGAAATAAGACAGGTTGTATTGTATATTTTACCTTCAAATCGTATGGGTAATCCAAGTGAAACAGTAATTCCTTTTGTATATGGAATGATTTCGAGGAGTTTTTCAATAGCTGTTTCTGGTAGCCATTGACTTAGGAATAGATCTTCACATCCATATCCGGTGATGCACAATTCGGGTAGGCAAAGAATATCAATACCGTCGCGCTGGGCCTCATTAATTACCGCTGTAATATTTGTGAGGTTGTTTGTCCAATCGATTGGTGTTTGATTAAGGCAAGCACCTGCCAATTTTAGTTTGCGACTCATTGGTCTAAGTTAAGTTGCTCGTAGGTCTTATGAGCAGCATCTTGCTCTGCTTTTTTCTTACTGAATCCAAAGCCTTTAGACATTGCCTGATCGTTTATAAAAACCTGAGCAGTGAATTTTCGATCTTCCTCATCTATAATCTCAAAACGGAGTTCTTTGTTTTCCTTTTGAGACCACTCTAGTAAGCGACTTTTATAGTTTGTGATCCTCGAGACGAGTTCTTCCAGGTCGTAATGAGGTTTTACCAATTTCTTGATTACAAACTTTTTGCTGTATTCAAATCCATGATCAAGGTAAACAGCGCCAATCAAAGCTTCCATGCAGTCTCCATACACTGATCTGTGTGCTCGCGAATTCTGATTGTATTGTACGAGTTCCTTGAGTCCTATTTTCTGGCCCAGTTTATTTAAGGATTCGCGATTGACAATTTTGGCTCTAATTTCTGTTAGAAATCCTTCCTCCTTGAATGGATAGGTCATGTAGAGATACTCCGCGATGATCATCCCCAGGATGGCATCTCCTAAGTATTCCAGTCGCTCATACGAATTTTTGATTCCTTGTTCGTTGATGGATGCCACACTGCTATGGCGCATGGCTTGCTTATACAACGCAAGGTTGATCGGTGATCTTCCGGTGATCAATCGAAAAGACTGTCGAAGTTTTTTTTCGGATTTAAGAGAATTTAGAAATCGGCCCGATAATCTTTTCGGAAACGAGGACACTAGCCTTTGTATTTGCCTATGACAATGGAGGTATTATGGCCTCCAAATCCGAATGTATTACTTACAGCAATATTTACCTCTCTTTCCTGTGCCTTATTGAATGTAAGATTCAGTTTAGAATCAATTTCAGGATCATCAGTAAAATGATTGATTGTAGGAGGAACGATGCCTTTTTCGAGAGCCATGAGACAAGCTATGAATTCAACGGCGCCTGCTGCTCCTAACAAGTGACCTGTCATGGATTTAGTTGAGCTAATGTTCATTTGGTATGCATGTTCACCAAAAACTCTTTGAGCAGCCTTTATTTCACCACCGTCTCCTGCCGGAGTTGAAGTACCGTGTGTATTCAGATAATCTACTTGTTCAGGTGAAATTCCAGCGTCTTCGAGTGCATTTTTCAGCACCAATTCGATTCCAGCTCCTTCTGGGTGCGGCAGGGTGATATGATGGGCATCGGCAGACATACCACTACCTAGTACTTCAGCATAAATTTTGGCACCTCGAGCTTTCGCGTGCTCCAGCTCCTCAAGCATGATGGCGCCAGCACCCTCTCCGAGTACAAATCCATCTCTGTCTTTGTCGTAAGGTCTGGATGCAGTTTCCGGTGAATCATTTCTTTCAGAAAGAGCTTTCATTGCATTAAAACCTCCGATACCTGACTCGATTACACCCGCTTCTGAACCTCCGGTAAGTATGGCATTTGCTTTACCTAGTTGGATGTAAGCATAAGCATCAGTAATTGCGTTGTTGGAGGAAGCACAGGCTGATACCGTCGCAAAGTTTGGTCCCATGAATCCATATTTTATGGATAAAAGACCAGGCGTTATGTCGGCAATCATTTTGGGAACGAAGAATGGATTAAATCGAGGAGTACCATCTCCATTAGCGAAATTCATCATTTCGTCCTGGAAGGTACTAAAACCTCCTATTCCGGATCCCCAGATTACACCAATCCGTGTTTTGTCTACACTATCCAGATCCATTCCTGAATCCAAAATAGCTTGTTCGCCCGTGACCATCCCATACTGCGAGTTGGGATCCATTTTTCGGGCTTCTTTTCGATCTAAAAAGTCAGTGGCATTAAAACCTTTGACCTCACAGGCGAATTTTGTGCGAAATTTTTCAGTATTAAAACGAGTAATAGGAGCCGCGCCACTCACTCCTTTGGCCAAAGAATCCCAAAATTCATCTTTAGTATTTCCCAAAGGAGTAAGGGCACCAATTCCGGTTACAACGACTCGTTTTAATTCCATAAGTTTAATAAGCTACGTTGGTTGACTTACTTAACGTTTTCTTCAAGATAAGAGATAGCATGACCTACGGTAGCGATGTTCTCAGCCTGGTCATCCGGGATAGAAATGTTGAATTCTTTTTCGAACTCCATGATCAACTCTACTGTGTCAAGAGAGTCAGCTCCTAGATCATTGGTGAAGCTTGCCTCTGGAGTTACCTCAGACTCTTCTACACCTAGTTTGTCAATAATGATTGACGTTACTTTTTGTGCTATTTCAGACATTTTTGTAATGTTTGGTTAAAAATGAGTTGCAAAGAAATATATTCTCAAACTAAAATCAAATTAGTCTTTGAAGACATATCTGTATTGCGAATTTAGGTCTTAGCTTGCACATTCTATGAAGAAAAACAAATTAGATGGCGGTTATGCTATTGATTTCGAATTGTTTGGTCTTGTATGCAACAAAAAAGAGTACAAGCTGGCATGGTATCTAAATCAAGCTTTAGACATTAATCTGGTCAAGCAGGATGATGTTAAAATTGAATATGCTGACAATACCTCTATTTTGATCTCCAATTATATGTTTGAAACAGATTTTGTATCCATTGAATTGCTTCAAAACAAGCTAGTGGGTAGTGGAAATATAAAAACGAAACTCTTGATGCCTGAGTTGAAACAGTTTGATTTCCTTCTTAAATTCAAAGATCAGACGGATGAAATAACTTCCGAAAACGTTAGCGCAATAATCAAAGATATTTCTATTATCGAGTACGCAATGAGGCTTAAATTTGATTCTTTGAAATCGAAAGAAAATCTTCTCTATTAAATAACAACATTCCATGAGCTCAATTTCTAAAAGGACAAAAATTGTCGCCACTTTAGGTCCGGCAAGTAATGATAAAGAAACGATAACTGAGCTTATTGAAGCGGGAGCGAACGTTCTCCGGTTAAACTTTTCACATGGGTCACATGATGATCACAAAAAAGTTAAAGACATTATCAGGGAGGTGAGTAAAGAAAAAGACTACCACGTAGGAATTCTTCAGGACCTTCAAGGCCCGAAAATCAGAATTGGCCTCATGAAGAATGATGGAATGGAGATAGTGGATGGAAATCAGCTTGTGATCACTACAGAGGAGATCGAAGGAGATAATAAGCGAGTAAGTACAGTTTACAGAGAGATTGTAAATGATGTGAAACCAGGAGACACCATTCTAATTGATGATGGAAACATTGAATTGAAAACGGTCTCTGTTGGTAAGAGTGAGGTTATTACTGAGGTTGTTCATGGAGGAGTATTAAAATCCCGTAAGGGAATAAACCTGCCTGACACTGAGGTGTCTACCCCATCGCTTACACCTAAGGACCTGGAAGATCTCAAATTTGGTTTGTCGCTAAATCTGGATTGGGTGGCCTTAAGTTTTGTACGAAAAGCGGATGATATTCGCCAGCTGAAGCAGATCATCGCAGAATCCGGTAAGGAAACTAAGGTGGTGGCCAAAATTGAAAAGCCGGAGGCGTTAAGGAATATCGATGAAATCATATCAGAGACTGATGCTATCATGGTTGCTCGTGGAGATCTTGGTGTAGAAATACCTATGCACGAAGTGCCTTTATGGCAAAAAAAGATTGTTGAAAAATGCAATCAAGCTGCCAAACCAGTGATAATAGCTACCCAGATGATGGAGAGTATGATCGAGAATCCTCGCCCGACTCGAGCTGAGACGAATGACATAGCTAATGCGGTCATGGATGGAGCAGATGCCTTGATGCTTTCTGCAGAGTCTGCCGCCGGAAAGTTTCCGGTAGAGGCTGTTCAGAAGATGTCTGAGACGATCATGGCAGTAGAGTCTGAAGCTAATTCTATTTACAATAGGTACTACGATAAACAATTCGAATCAAGCACGAGGATGAATGATTTATTGATTCGGGCAGCCTGCAGATTAGCTGAAAATACATCGGCTCGTGCTTTGGTGTGTATGACTAAGTCAGGGTATACAGGATTTAGAACAGCTATGCATCGCCCTAAATCTGAAATCTACTTGTTCACGAATAATGAAAAACTGTTACATCAAATGTGCCTTTTGTGGGGTGTGAAAACTTTTTATTATGATTCACATGAAAACATTGATAAGACAATGGTAGAGATAGAGAAGAAGCTAGTGGAAACCGAAAATCTCGCGAAAGGTGATGTTTTCATAAACACCTCATCGATGCCTCAGCACTGGCATGGACATACAAACATGCTAAAGATTCAGGTGGTCGAGTAAATGCTAGTCATATTCCTGTGGGTTTACAGCCCAATTGAAATGATCCTCGACCAGTTGTGCTTTATTTTCTTCAATAAAATCAATGAGTGCACTTTGAGCTGGCGTTAGGTTCTTTCCTTTCGAGTAGATCAGGTTCCATTGCGTAATGATAGGAAGACCTTTTAGAGGAAAGATCTTCATGTTTTCGTTTTTCAATGCAGTCCTGACTCCAATCAAAGGAACAATAGAGAAACCCAGACCTGCATTTATAGCCTGTTTTATAGCCTCATTCGAAACCAGCTGCATGGATTTTTTGATTGCAATATTTTTCTTTTCAAGGAAGTCTAGCATAGCATTTCTAGTAGCTGATCCCTCTTCTCTTAAAAGCAATGTTACTTTCTCTAAGTCTTTTGGTTTCTTGATTTCATCTGCATTGTCTGCATTACCGATAAGGTATAGCCTGTTCTCCATCAATTCCACCCGATGGACTTTTAACTCTTCCGGAACAATTGATACAAGCGAAAAATCACTTTCATTCTTTATCAGTCCTTCTACCACCTTGTTTTTGTTTGACACGTCTATCGAAATTTCAATGCCGGGATATTTATCCATGAAGGATTTTAGAAAGTAGGGGATAACATACTTTCCTGTCGAAACCACGGATATTTTGATTTTACCTGTAAGGAAGCCTTTGTATTGATCAATGGTGAATTTGATGGCTTCAGATTCTTCAAGGATTCGCCTACTCCTGATCTTAATTTCCTCTCCAAAGTCAGTAATAAAAAGTTGTCTACCTACAACTTCGGTAAGTGGCAAGTCAAACTGTTCTTGCAATTTTTTTAATTGAATTGAAATGGCTGGTTGCGTTAAATAGAGCTCCTCAGCTGCTTTTGTAATACTTTGAAGCTCTGCGACTTTGAGGAATATCTTCAATTGATGCAATGTGTAGTTCATAACTAATTACTTATGTATTAAATCATAAAGTTAAATAACTATTTATGAGAGATATGGTTATTCTCCTAGACTATTCATGCCATAGTCTAGGATATTATTATCGGATGATAACCTTTAATTGTGACTGACAAAGATGCTTATTTACATATAAAGGTTAGCCACAAGTGCAATTTTTGATGATTCACATATATTTGTTTTAATATCTAACCTAGTTACCACCAAACGTACAGGATATGGCTAATGGAATTTCAAAGTTCAGTGTTGAATCTATCGAAGATGGCTTTCTGGAATTTCAATCTGAAAAAGCTGAACTAAACTCACTGGTTCAAGAATTCATGCGCTGTATCAAAGAACAAGATAAACCTGCATTTCTTGTGTTGTTTTATCATGAAGACACCCCATGGCTTGGTAAATTTGATGAAGCGAGTGAAGTAATTGCATGTGGAAATAATCCAGATGTTATCAATCATATGAGTGTTTTTGACATCTCAAAGAACACCTTTATTAACAGTATGGTGACACCACCTAAGGCACTTCACTATGAGGAGACCTACTCCAATCTCGATATTGAAACAGATGGATATGTGGCGGCTGTTGGGTTTGACTACCAGATGCTTGTCAATGAAAACCCTATCAAAAGTGGTCGTGAATTGTGGCAACTAATCAAGACCAATCTCGGATGGAAGATAGTTTCGGTCGTGCATTCCATTAAATTTTGAGATTCAAAGGAATAAGTAAAGCAGCATTACTATAACTAGGATTACGGCTATCCATTTGTAGCCTGTTTGAGTTTCAGCAAATTCATACTGACAAATGGGACATTCTTTGCTTTTGGCGTCTACTTCCATTGCACACGAGGGACATTCTTTGGTTTTCATCAAAGAGATTTTAATGCTGTAAGAAGAAGAAAAAACCATCCTGCAATGAATAACAATCCACCAATGGGAGTGATAGCTCCTAACCATTTCATTCCGGTAAAGCACAGGATATATAGAGACCCGGAGAATATCAGTATGCCGAAGGTCATGCTGTAGCCTGCATAATTAAGCCAAGTGCTTTCCATTTTAGTCATCAACAATGCAATCGCCAGAAGCGCAAGCGTATGATAAAATTGATATTGAACAGCCGTTTGAAATGTGTCAAGGGTTCCTTCTGCGGTGAGTTTGGCTTTCAAAGCGTGCGCCCCAAAGGCACCTAAGCCGACAGCTAACATGCCAGAGATGGCGGAAATGATGATGAAAAACTTATACATTTATTCTTTTGGGCGAAAATAATCAGGGATGCTGAAAAGTGATGGATTTGGCGAGATATCTAGTTTGACCTCCGTTGCTATAGTCAGTATGTTGCGATCACCCAGCTTGGCTCTGCGCTTCACTACTAAACCTTTCCATATCCACATTTCTTTGATCGCCTTTCCTTCAAAAGTCCAGACCTGACAGGTCTTTCCATTGAGTGTTGAATCTGCTTGTTGAGAGCCTCCCATAGAAAAGAGTATGGCTTCTGAAACCTGGCTGGGACTTTTATAAGATGCCTGCTGACTCCATTTGAGGTCTTTTCTAAGCATATAAGTGGAGTCATCCGTATTGACTCTGTAGATATAGTCGCCATCAGTTACTTCATAAACTTTCTGAGTGCTCGAAATCCCATACAGCTCGAATGTCATTTCTTGTTGTCTCAGGCTAGTCCAGCCGAAATTGTCAAAGGTCATCATTTCTTCACCTTCAGCATCTCCTAAAATTTGATATTTAATTTCACCACTTTTAACCTCATATTTCTTCAGATTCTGCGATCGGAGCATGGTGGCATTTTGAGCTTGAGAGTAGCCAATAAGCGGAATTACCGACAATAGGATGGTTAAGATTTTCATAATGAGTAGGGGTGTGTTTGGGTCAAAGATAAAAAAACCCTGACGTCCCATGAATTGGGTGTCAGGGTAGTCAACCAGCTATAGTCAAACATCCCTAGTCAGGGGATTATCTTAATCTTGACAATTGGCACTTGTTCAATTCAGCGACAATTTTCAAGAGCGTTCTTTCTGATGCATCTCGAAATCGTTCAAGTGCAAGGATTTCATTAGGTTTTCCTGATAGCTTGGATTGGAATTCTTCATAGCTTCCAAACTGGTAGGACTGAGCTGTGATATTGTACCAAATTACTTGCATGGTGGTGGCTTTTTAGTTGAATTTGACACCTCTAATGTGATAAGGTTTAATTTACAATTCGTGCCAAATCACTTTCAATTCCTGCCAATCTGGAGTTAACTGCTCAGAACTTCTTTAAATGAATGTCCAAATCGCTTCTCATACTGAGTAGAAAAGGAGCTAACATTGTTCATACCAATCAGCTGCGCGGCTTCAGTAGCAGTTCTTACCTTGTTGTTCTTCAAATAATTTTCCAGGAATTGCCACCTCACCTCTTTGATTAGTTCATAAGGTGTGAGTCCTGAAATTTTCTTGATCATTCGATAGACCTTTCGTTCACTAGCCGCCATTTCATCGGCCAGATCCAGGACAGACAAATGTGGATCACTTATGCGCTTAAGGATCAGGTCCTCGAGTCTGTGCATGACGTTCTTTTCAAATTCTTGAGCAGTTTCGCCGTAGAGTTTGGAAAAAACCTGATTGCTATCCCATTCGCGATCAAGAATGTTTTCCATTTTTATTAGAAGCTCTTCTTTGTCAAATGGTTTGCTGATTACATCCTCAGCACCCTTAGAAATTAGATCAAGCTTTTCTTTTTTATCTGTTCTGGCGCTGACTACAACTACCGGAATTTTTTTCAGGTCTTTGTCCTTTTTAAGATGATCTACCAGCTCAAACCCGTCCATATATGGCATCATCAAATCTGTGATTATCAAGTCAATTTTTTCTGACTGAAGCAAATCCAACGCGCTGGTGCCATTTGCTGCCAAGTATACCCGAAAATCTGTACTTAGAATACTTTGAAGATAAGACCTTAGCTCTTTGTGATCTTCAACTATCAACACAGCTTTTGCATTTTTATCGGCATTTTTAATGCCTGGCACCTGCAGTCGCTCTTTCTCTTCCTGAAGATCCATCCAAAGGGAATTGCGAGTGACCACATCAAGTGATCGCTCAGGGATAATAGCTTTCGAAATCCAATCACTTTTTTTGAAAGGGAACCGGATGGTGAAAATGGTACCTTGTTTACTACTAAAAGCTTTGATAGTTCCATCATGAAGTTCTACCAGCTCTTTCACCAATGCAAGCCCAATTCCGACTCCAGCTTGTGATGAGGTTGAGCCAGATGACTGATAATAGCGATCAAAAATAAGGTCAAGGTTTTCCTTAGGAATGCCAGGGCCTGTATCCGATATGACAATCTCCAGATACTTCTTGTCCGTACTCAGCTGCACATCTACAACGCCATTTTCCGGAGTAAACTTGATTGCGTTGGAAAGAAGATTGTAAATGATTTTCTCAAACTGATGCGGATCGATCTGTAGACTGGTTTCGTCTTCAGCATGCGAGGTAAACTTCAATTCAATTGATTTGATATCAGCGGCACTACTAAACATCTTGGTGAGCAGGCGCAAGTAAGGTACGATTTTCACATATTGGAGTTCAAGTGAAATTTTGCCTTCTTCAAGCCTTGTTAAATCCATGATCTCGTCCGCCAGATAGAGCAATCGCTTTCCATTTTTGATACCCATATCTAACAGTTCTTTGGATTCGTTATCCATGATTTCATAATAACGTTCGATGATTTTATCCAGGGAACCTAAAATCAAGGTAAGAGGCGAGCGTAGATCATGGGAGATATTTGCGAAAAAGCGTGTTTTTGCTTTATCCAGTTCTTGAAGTTTTGCGGATTGCTGCTCAATTTTTGAAAGTAGTTTTTTACGGTGAATGAGTTGCTTTCGGAGTAAAAAAGCAAAGGCTAAAAGAATGATAACAATTATTGCAATGGATATTATGATCGTATTTTGAAAGCGTATTTGCTGTTGTTGTATTTGTGCTTCTTCTCTGAGTATTAAGTTTTCTTTCTCTTTAAGTTGATTTTGAAACCTGGCCTCAGCTTCCTCAGCGGCTGCCAAAACATCCTTGTCGTGGATAGATTCATAAAGCAGGCTATAGTCAAACAGCAATTGTGCAGCTGCTTCGAAGTTTCCAAGATTAGCTTCGATCTTACCCAAATGCCACATGGCTTCAGCTTGCCTTTCAGGACTCGATGATTTTTCAGAGATGTCTAGCGCTAGTTCAGCATACTCTTTTGCTTTTCCATATTGGCCAAGTTCCACATGAATTTTGGCCAGACTTATAGCTGCATACGTGAGCGAAAGATTTTCTCCAAAGCCTTTCTTTATTTCGAATGATTTTGTGGCGTAGTAGCCGGCAGAATCATAATTACCTTCCTTATAGAATGTCTCACCAATATTACCGTATGTGCTTGCCGTATTTCTGAGATTCCGATTGATGTCTAATCCCTTGATTGCCTTTCTTAAATAAATACGAGCCGTATCAAACTTATCCATCTTCATGTAAGCGATTCCCATATTATTGAAAATCCCCCGTGCCCGTCTGTTTTCTTCTCCCATTATTGCCAGAGCCGTTCGATAATACTCCATTGCTTTTTCGGGATTATTGATATTGTGATACACCAGTCCGATGTTGCCCATAGTACCAGCAGCAGATACGCTATCTCCGAGAGCTAGCTTGATTTCAATAGCCTTGGTAGCATATATGATAGCTGAATCATATCTAGCCTGATTTTCAAAGGCATTTCCAAGGTTGGTATAGTTAGATGCTACTCTCCTTTCATTGCCAAGTTCCTGGCTAATTTGAAGTGCTTTTTTCAATTCGCCTACGCCAAAATCATTTATTCCATTCTCGCTTTCTGTTATTCCAATTGTCGCCCAAATGATTCCTTCGAGCGTGCGATCCGATTCTTTTGCGAGCTCCAGCCCTATGTGTCCAAACATAAGTGCAGTATCAGCATCTATTCGCTTGTACGTCCATGCTAGTTCATCGTAGAGCCTCATTTTCAATGAGTCATCTGTGACAGTTCCAAGATCATTCTTAAGACTATCTAAAAAATTTCGAAGCTGAGCATGCGAATCGCCTAGTGATAGAAGTGCGAGGAATAAAAGGAATACTTTTTTTGACATGGCGGTTTCAATTGGTGACTCAATATAAAAAAAGCTCTCCTGAATAGATCAAGAGAGCTTATTCTACCCACGGTGCTATGCGTGATTAGGTGGATTTCGAAGTGAAGTTATTAACACTAATTTTATCAATCCTGCCAACCTACTTCATAATTCTGCCAATCATTCATAAAACACCGCAACATCTTCTAACGGTTTTCTGGTTAGGTCCGGGACGTATACTTCATCCTTTGGATATCCAATAGGTAGAAGTAAGTAGGGTCGTTCATTGTCCGGGCGATTCAAAATTTTGGTAAGAAAATTCATCGGCGAAGGTGTGTGTGTGAGAGTAACTAATCCAGCCTTATGGATTGCCGAGATGATCATCCCGCAGGCGATTCCAACCGATTCATTGACATAGTAATTATTATTTTTCTCCCCATCAATCATTTCAAATACTCGCTTAAAAATCACAATAATCCAAGGAGCCTCTTCCAGAAATGGCTTATTCCAATCTGTACCAATGGGCTCTAGGTCTTTGATCCATCGCTCGCTCATTCGCCCGTGATAGCTATCGTATTCCTCTTTTTCTGCTGCTTCTCGTATCGCTTTTTTCATATCAGCATTCGAAATGGCGCAGAAAGTCCAGGGCTGTTTATGCGCACCAGAAGGAGCAGTAGACCCTGCCATTATTAAACTTTCGATAAGTTCTTTGCTCACCCGTTTATCTGAAATGTCCCTTACGGTTCTGCGCGTGTCAAGCCATTCGTAGTATTTTTTAGCTCTTTGCTCTGCCTCTTCGGGACTGTATATATCTCTGTCATACGACACATGCGGATGACCATTTATGTCTTTTTTCTCCATTATAATCCTAAAACTTCTACACCTTGATCAAATACAATATCAACCGGAATATTTTTTTCTGATAATCGATCCAGCTCGGATTGCAATACCTCTCCGATTTTACCCTTTTCCGCGACCAATTGAGCAACTCCTTCATAATCTCCATTTCCCTGAAGTGTCAGAATTTTCTCAGACAGTGCATCCATTGCTTCTTTCATTTTCTCAAAATCTACTCGGTATGTACCCGTTGCTTCGTCTTTGGCAAACGCACCGTATTCATTGAAAAAGTTGAATCGAATCATGTTAGCCTTTCCATGGGAGCTAGCAGCACCAAAGCGGACAGAACGAAAGATCCCGGCCATGAATGTCACATAGTAGTCATTTAAGTCTCCTTCGATTTCACCTTTTTCATAAAGCTGAGTAATCATGTAGAGACCAAGAATATCCGCTTTACCTTCTTCAAGTGCTGAAGAATGCTCTTTAAGTGCATTGCGAACTGTACCCTTACCATTGATAGTGTTTTTAATCCCTAGTCCATGTGCAACTTCGTGAAACATGGTGTTGCCAAAGAAAGCGTCAAAAGTGATATGTTTCCTCTGATCCGGGTGAATCAATACATCAGCAATCGGTAGCAATATGTGATCAAATTTTGCCTGCATTGCATTCTTAAGTTGAAGCCGTCTGGAGCCTTTCTCAAGCTGAACCTCCTCGTCATTCGGTAAGTTGATTGCAATGGTTTTCGATCCAGAATTGCAGTCGCCTGCATAGTATACAACATCATAGGCGTTGAGATCAGCATCGGTTCCCGGTGTTTCTGCTTTGTACTCATCTGCTACCGGAAGACCAGTTTGTAGCTCCGGTAAGAATGCTGCATACTTCGCTAATCGCTCACTCCAGCTTTTGTCCTTAACCAAAACGTAAGCCTCATGAGCAGCTTTGTAATTGTATAGCTTATCCTCATAGTTTTCGATAGGACCAACGACAAAATCTAGACCATTCGTTTTCATATCCATCCACGCCATATCACTTGCCTGATATTCGTCATTGAGCAATGCATCGGCTCTTAAGGCTAAGTAACTTTTTAGTCCCTCATCTTCGGCCAGTTCGGCGCATTCTCTCAGCAAATCCGAAGCCCTCTGAACTTGCTCTGCAAACATTTCATTGTATGGGATAGTCGTCAGGTTGCCAGAATCATCTCTGCGAATAAAAGTGTACAGACTTGTTTTACCTTCTAGCTCGGCTGCTTCAAATTCTTCTTTAGTCATATCAGTAGGGTAGTAGTTTGCACCCTCTGGTTTAGACTTTACACCCTCTAAAAAAGGCTCGTTATTGGCAAGTCGATCCCAAGGACCATAGTTGATCTGCACATATCTTTTGGTGGCCGGATCGGTTAGAGAAGCTAGAAGAGAATCCTTCTTACCATACGCCTCATACCAAAAGAGTTCATCCATAATTTTTGAGACCTCAATCATTTTTGGGATCATCATTTTCTCGCTTTCACTGAGCTGACTAATGTCTGTTGTTAGTTTCACATTTTTATAAATGGCTACTTTTTTCTGCATTTGTGTAAGCTCACTTTTTTCTTCTTGCTTTTCTGGTGCAGCACATTGACTTAAAATCAGGCCTATAAGTGCTATGTTTAATATCTTTTTCATAATAGCTTTAATTGAAAGGTTGGAACATTCGAAGTTAAAAAGAATCTTGGTCGTCCATACGATTCATTCATCACTTCTTTAATTTCAATTAAATTGGCGCTTCATAAAATACCTAACAATGAAGAAAAATCTAGCTATTCTTTCACTTGGAGTCGTTTTGTTTTCGTGCCAAACAAGCTCCGATAAATCATCTTCTGCGATATCAGAACAATCACTTAGGACACACATAGAAGTGCTCTCCTCAGATGATTTTCAAGGGAGAAAACCATTTACAGAGGGTGAGATCAAGACAGTAAACTATTTAGTAGATCAGTTCAAGGCATACGGTTTGGAGCCGGGAAACGGAGATTCCTATACGCAGGATGTGCCATTGGTGGAATTGACTGCCACACCATCGGAGACTATGGTTATAGAAGGGAATGGAAACACGGTAGAACTACAGGTTCTTGATGAATTTGTAGCTTATACGGAACGTGTAGAGAAGCAAACCTCTATTGACGCCTCCGAACTGGTGTTTGCAGGATATGGAGTTGTGGCTCCAGAGTACAACTGGAACGATTATGAAGGTTTGGATGTAAAAGGCAAAACAGTTGTCGTGCTGGTTAATGATCCAGGTTTTGCTTCCGGAGATTCTACTTTTTTCAAAGGAGAAACCATGACCTATTATGGAAGGTGGACCTATAAATATGAAGAAGCAGCACGACAGGGTGCAGCAGGATGTTTGATTATTCATGAAACTGTGCCAGCAGGATACGGTTGGTCAGTGGTACGAAATTCATGGTCTGGTGCAAGCTTGTATTTAGATCAGACTGGAGGATCGTACCAACCGAATATATTGGGGTGGATCACCAGAGATGCAGCCATCAAGATTTTTGAAGCTTCGGGTGTAGATATGAAGAACTATGCTGTGAAGTCAAGAAGTGAAGACTTTCAAGCAGTTAGCTTAGGTTTGAATGCTTCGGTGTCTGTCACAAATGAAATAAAGCGAGATCAATCAAGAAACGTAATCGCAAAGATTACGGGGTCTGAAAAACCGGATGAATACATCATTTATTCAGCACATTGGGATCATTTAGGCATAGGTCCTGAAATAGATGGAGATAGTATCTACAATGGTGCTCATGATAATGCCTCGGGTACAGCTACCATGTTAGGTATTGCAGAAGCTATGTCTAAAATGACTCAGCCGAAGAGATCTGTGGTGTTTTTAGCAGTAACCGCGGAAGAGCAAGGCTTACTTGGTTCAAAGCACTATGCTAAAAATCCAATATATCCACCAGCACAAACAGTAGCTAATATTAATATGGATGGGATTACAGCCTGGGGAGAAATGAAAGATTTGACGGTGGTAGGCTATGGACAATCAGAGTTGGAAGATATTGCTGAAGAGGTGGCTGCTAAGCAAGGAAGATATATTATTCCGGATCCGGATCCGGGTAAAGGTTACTTCTTCCGGTCGGATCATTTTCAGTTTGCCAAAGTTGGAATCCCGGCACTTTATGCTTCAGGCTCCTATGAACATATGACAAAAGGAATTGCATATGTAGACAGTCTCAACAAGGTTTACTTGTCTACTCAGTATCACAGGCCACAAGATGAGTATAATCCTGAAAGCTGGACGTTTGATGGGATGGCTCTGGACGGAGTATTACTCATGGAAGTGGGATTGAAAGTAGCAAACTCCAACGATTGGCCAAAGTGGAAGGAAGGATCAGAGTTTAAGGCGATCAGAGAACAGTAAGTTTTAGGTATACAAAGAGTAAGCAAAGCAGTGTTGTCACGGATAGCACTGCTTTTTTTGTTGAGAGTGCCCTATTCTAGCAAAGAATTCAGCAATGCGATAACTGTTGAATTTAATCTAGTTACCTAATCCGAGCGATGGGTTCGCTGATGTCATGTAACTTTATTGCAAAATAAACTACTTACAATCGTGCGAACCCTATTGCTTTTCCTCCCAACTATTTTCTTCCTTTCTTCCTGTGATCATACACATGATCATACTCATGATGAAGTGACAGATGTTGAAGAACTCTACAGCTACGATGTAGAGAATAAAATTTCAGAGATGGGAATTACACTCAATGAACCATCGCCTCCAGCTGGCAATTATGTCAATTCGGTAAGAACAGGAAACCTTGTGTATATGGCAGGTAAAGGACCAAATCTTCCGGAAGGTGGATACGTAACAGGAAAAGTCGGTGAAACCCTCAGCATAGAAGAAGGATATGCCGCGGCGAAATTGGTGGCCATTGCACAGCTCGCAGCTTTGAAGGCTGAAATTGGCGATCTCAATAAAGTGGTTAGAATAGTAAAAGTTCTAGGCATGGTGAATTGTGCTCCTGATTTTGCAAATCAGCCGGAGGTAATCAATGGCTTTTCTGATACGATGGTAGAGGTCTTCGGAGAAAGGGGCAAACACGCACGAGCTGCGGTTGGGATGGCATCATTGCCACGCAATATTGCGGTTGAAATCGAAATGATTGTGGAGGTAAGAGATTAGGTTTTTATGAATTGACTAAATTCATGCTTTAAATCATCGACTATTATGAAAGCTAAATATTTAATAGCGACTTGTCTGCTACTTCTGTGTGCTGCGGGAATGGCACAAAGCCGTGAAGAAAAGAATAAGCACTTCTCTCATAAAATGGGTTCGTTTAAGGATATCCGTGACGGTAAAGTTTACAAAACAATTACGTTTGTTCGTGAGCACCATGGAGCTCAAATTACACGGACTTGGTTTGCTGAAAACATTCAGTTCAATGTTCCGGGTTCGAAAGCTTATAACAATACCAATGAATATGCCACTACCTATGGTCGTCTTTATAATTACGAGCAGGCTAACCTCGCATGTCCAGAAGGGTGGCATGTACCCACAATTCATGAATGGAAACACTTGTTTCATTTCTTTGGAGGGTGGCATCATTCCGGCAAATATTTAATTGAAGGGAAAGCCAGTGACATGGATATGATTTTTGGTGGCTTTGGTCAGCCGGATGGGTCATTCAAAGGAATTGGTGTGCATGGAAACTGGTGGGATAATGAGCTGAAGGACACCAATTCAGCAGGAATTATCACATTGAAAAAAGGGGATGAAAACATTTATCACTCCAAAGTAGGCGATAGTCACTATCTAAGTTGCCGATGTGTGAAATTTCATAACTGATATTCTTTGCATCGACTATTATTTATTCTCTTCCTCCTCCCAATTTGTGTGTATACACAAGAGATTGACACTACCACTAATGAAAGCTCATTTGCGGTTTTTCCTGCGATTAGCTACGCTCCTGAAACCAGTCTGCAAATAGGCGCAGTTGGAATATGGGTTCTTAAAAATCAGGATGCATCTCAATCTACATTTCAGCGTCAATCTACGGTAACGCCGTATTTCATTTATACATTAAAAAAGCAAACCATAGCAGTTGTAAACGTGGATTACTACTTGCCAAAAGGTCAAAACCTCAATATCTCAATCCGATACTACAACTTCCCCGATTCCTATTTTGGAATTGGAAATGCTAATGATCCTGATGTTTCTGAACAGTATACCAATCGTTTTTTTCAGCTTGAAGGACAGTTTCTTCATCCTTTAAGTGAGAAAGTCTTTGTAGGAGGTGCTTTTGATTCACACTTCACCTCGGTCAGAAATAAAATAAGTGCAGGTCTCTTGGAGACTCAAACGCCAGTTGGCTTGGAGGGCGGCAATCTGCTTGGGCTTGGACCTGCATTTCGTTACGATACACGTGACTATACGCTTTATCCAACGAAAGGATATTTCATATCGAGTCGTTTGATATTGAACAAGATTGGTGATTTTGACTTTACGACCTACCTCACGGATGTCAGGAAATATGTGACCATTTTCAATGATGATAATATCCTGGCTTTCCAATTTAGATCTCAGTTTACGTTTGGAACGGACGTCCCTTTTTATAAGCTGCCGCAGCTGGGTGGTGACGAACGATTGAGAGGGATAGCAAATGCCAGTCTTTACCGAGACCGACAGATGATGTACACACAGGTTGAATATAGAAGACCTTTATTTTGGCGCTTTGGAATGACCATATTCGCAGGGGTTGGAGATGTTGCTTATGATATCGATGATTTCACTTTATCAGAATTTAAATATGTTGCCGGAATAGGAGGAAGGCTGGCCATTATTCCGGAACGGAAGCTAAACGTTCGTCTTGACCTTGGGGTTGGTAGAGGAGGTCAGACAGGAATTTATATCGGGATAAGTGAAGCGTTTTAATGGTCATTATCTAATTCCTTCACCTTTTCTTTCACGATTTTAAGAAGCAAGTCCACTTTTGATTTGTGAGTACGAAAAACGACTACAGCAATTCGTATCCAGAATATGCCGTGTATAGTGGTTGATGAAAGAAAGATTCGACCATCGTCTTGAATGGCCTTGATTAGCTTTTCATTAAGGGAATTAGCTTCACCTGATTCAGGTACATATCTAAAGATCGCAATGGAAAGATCTGGAACGGGTCCTACTTCAAAACCTTCCACTTTATTTAACTCTGCTCTAAAGTATTGAGCCAAAAGCATCTTTTCTTCAAGAGCTGCTCGAAACGGTTTAAGTCCGAAGAGCTTTAGCGGCAGCCACATCCGAAGGCCTCTAAAATGCTTGGTAAGTTCCGGAGAAACATCTGCCGCATTCACCTCACTATCTGAATCTACCAGATCCTGAAGATAGTCGGCAGTGTATCGGTGCGCTTGGTAAAGTGCTTTCAAGTTTTTAATCAAAACAGCTCCAGTACCAAATGGAAGAAACAAACTTTTATGTGGATCCAATGTCACAGAGTCTGCTTTTTCAATTCCTTTAGATCGTTCTTTTATTTCTGGGAGCATTCTAAAAAACCCTCCATATGCAGCATCAACATGAAACCAAAGGCCGTACCTCTCTGCTATTTTACTCATCGCTTCTATTGGGTCGATTGTTCCTGTATTGGTTGTGCCGAGTGAAGCATTCAGGAAGAATGGAATAAGTCCTTTTGATTTATCTGTTTCTATCGTTTCCTCCAAAGAAGCAATGTCTAACCTGAATTCACTATCTACAGATAGATAGCGAAGCTGTGCTTCTCCCAATCCCGCAATTCGCAAGGCTTTCTGCAAAGAATGATGGGTTTGATCAGATAGATATATCACAAGCTTATCAAAGTCCTTTGCTTTTACGCCACGAGCTTCTCTAGCCGTAACGACTGCAATTAGATTTGAGATTGATCCTCCTGAGGTAAGGTTTCCGGTCGCATCGGAAGGAAATCCCATGAGCTCATTCATCCATCTTATGAGCATATTTTCCATACGTGCTGCACCTGGAGCCGGGAAATAGATGCCTGCATACTTGTTACTGATTGCCGCCAGATAATCTCCCAAAGCGGAGGGATATAGTCCACCTCCGGGTACATAACCCATATGACCACCGGAAGCTGCGTTGATGCCGTCTTCTTCTACATGTGTTTTCAGAAATCCAAGTAACTGGTTAATTGGAATTGCCTGATCATCAATTTCTTCTTTCTCTACAGGTAGCGGATTTTGAAAGAAGGCATTTGAGCCATCAAGGTTGGATAAAAATTTTGATGTGTGATCGAACACCTTTTGAGTGAGTTCGTTTCGATCCTTTTCATTGGGTTCCAGCTGCCTGGCGATAACCTCTAGTTCCTGAATTTTTTTGATCATTGCGATCAAATTTAGTTAGGAATATTTGAGAGCCAATTTTATGCTCCAGGACTGTCGTTATGGTTTTTCAATTCACCTTTTTCTGACTTGAATTCGTCCAGGAGAGCCATCATCCTGCCATGAATTTCAAAAAGTGTGGTTTCAGCTAAATACTTTGGCGTGAACTTACAATAGGCAATGAAATCGGTGAGTTCATCACCTTTTAGCTTGGTTTCTTCGGCTATCCAGTCTCTGTTAAACTTCCGATAAGCAGCACGCTCCATCTCTTGCTTAGCCAATAATTTATCCAGCTTTCTCTTTTCTTTGCCTTTTTTGGTAAGTCCACCCACATCAAATCCTATTGATATGGTTGGTGCATGATAATCGGGCGGTTGTATTTTCTGTTCGTTGGCGGCTATCTTGTATGCATCCAATGGGATCGCATCCAAACCAAATACCACGTGAGTGGAATCCATTGCCTGCGTATCTATAATTTGTTGCTTAAATCTCCAGTATTCAGGAAAGACGTTTACCTCGACCTCAGTTAGTTTAATCGCTTCTTGTGTGAGATAGAAATTAACTAAAGCATATGATGGATTTTCATTTACGATATATGTAATGGACTTATAGCCAACATAAGTGAACACGAGTGAATCTCCTTTTTGAACCGGAATTTTGAACGTGCCATTTTCATTTGTGTTGGTTAAGAGACCTGCTTTAGGATTTGTGATGTGAACACCAATCATTCGGTCAGAATTGATTGAATCAGAAACAATTCCATAGAGGTAATCTCTCTGTGAATATCCACTCAGGGATATCAGGATGAACAACATAAGTAAGAGTATTCGCACATTTCAAATATCTGCAATGACCATGCGAATGACGAATTATTAAGATTTTTTAACACCAACTAGTTTCATTGCTCCAAGTAAACTCCGCTTTGGAGCTCTAAGGATTCTTTTTTTAAATGTAGCATCAGGTTCAGCAGCTTTGGCTTGATACTTTCTTATTGAGTTTTTTCATAGTTGTGGCGATGATTGTTTCAATAGATCACTCTACTGTGGAGCGGTCTTTCTATACGCAATCAACTGGCCAATAAATCCTATCAGGATCAAACCGTAAGCCAGCGGATGAAAGTATTGAAGTGAGACTACAAAGGCTATTAATGTGAAAAACATCAATGTGCGGAGCATTGTGCGATCGATCTTGGATGCATGTGCCAATTGCAAGGTTCCGATAGTGATCATAAATAATCCGGTCATGATGCTGAATCCATTGTGGAAGGACATAAGTGTATGCGTTCCCATCATTTCAATTTCATAGTCTTTCATCATTTGGATGACCTCAGGAACTTCTTCGTTGCTGGGGCCAAAAAATTGTGCGATCAGATGGAGAATGCCTAATAGGGCAAGAGCTGCTCCGGCAGCTTTAATCATTTTATTAGCTTCCATAGCAATACTGAAATTGGTGAATAAGTAAGTTATGCATTTGGAAGTAAAACATAAACTCAGATATGATGTGAGGATAAAGTACTCATTAGGTGTATCATTCTTCCTTTTCCACCAGCGGTCGCTAGCTTCCTCTCACAATTTACTTTCTTTGCGCTTGAGCTAATTCAAACAATTTAAACCCTATGAGACAATTACTATTACTTATTACCATGACGCTATGCGTGTCACTTGTGGCTCAGGAGAAGCGATTCTTCATGCCTAAAGAGATGAAGCAGGCGTATGACAAAGGCACTCGCTCGTATGACGGGAAGCCAGGTGCCAGCTACTGGCACAACACGGTAGACTATGACATCAAAGTTGCTATAGATCCGGAGACGCGCGGAATCAGTGGAACATCAGAGATCACTTATACCAACAATAGCCCGGATGACCTGAGTACGATCGTAGTACGGTTATACAATGATGTGTATCGAAAAGGAAACCCACGTGCTTCTCGTGTAGATGAGCGAGATATTGATGATGGAGTGACATTGAATATGGTTCAGGTTCGAGGCGACTCTGTAGATATGGAAAGCCGATCGTTTACAAGAAACGGTACCAATATTTTTATTCGACTTTCTGAGTCACTTAAAAGCGGTGAGAAAATTGATCTCGCGATTAATTGGGAACAGTTTGTACCTTATACCAACCGAAGAACAGGTGTAGCTGATAGCACTTCCTTCTTTGTGGCCTACTGGTATCCGCAGGTGGCTGTATACGATGATGTATTCGGATGGGATACGCAGAACTATTCGTTTAGAACAGAGTTTTATAACAACCTGGCCAACTTCAATGTTGAGTTTACGGTTCCAAAGTCATTCACTGTTTGGGCTACTGGTGTTTTACAAAATCCGGATGAAGTGTTCAATGCAAACATTCTGGAACGCTACAACAAAGCATTAACAGCGACAGAGCCAATGGACATCATCAATGGTGATGACCTGAAAGATGGTTTTGAGCACAAGTCTGGTACCTGGAAGTTTAAAGCTGACGAAGTACCTGACTTTGCTTTTGCAATGAGTGATCATTACGATTGGAATGCCGCTTCACAAAAAGTAGCCGGCAATGATGTATTGATAAGTTCAGTATATCCTACCGGGAATCCACAAGGATTTGCTGCAATGACTCCAAATCAGCAAAAAACGATGAAGCACTTCTCTGAAGACATTCCCGGAGTTCCTTATCCTTATCCAAGGTTCACTACTTTCATTGGACTTGGTGGAGGCGGTATGGAGTTTCCAATGATGGCTTACAATGGAGGACCCGGACTTGGCGTAACAGTTCACGAAATGTACCACATGTACTTCCCGATGTATGTTCGGGTAAATGAACGACGCTTTGCATGGATGGACGAAGGATGGGCAGATTATATCACCTCTTTAGTAACCAGCAGGTTCTTTAGAAACGATAGCTCGGACTTATTCACAAACTACAAAGGAAGCGTAGGAGGGATGCAGGGCCAGTACGAAGATGTGCCATTATTCACTTCTTCACAATTTATGGATGGTACGAACTACGGTTACTCTGCGTATCCACTACCTGCATTCATTTACTCGATGTTGCATTTCCATCTGGGAGATGAAATGTTTCTGAAAGCCTATCAGGAATACATCAATCGCTGGGCTAAGAAGTCACCGATACCATTTGATTTCTTTTACACATTCGAAGATGTAAGTGGACAAGATTTAAGCTGGTTATGGAAGCCATGGTTTTTTGAATATGGCTATCCAAATGTGAAAATTGATGGCATCAAAAAAGACAAGCTTACGGTTTCAAATATGGGGAATCGACCAGTGCCTGTGCAAGTAGAAGTGAAGTATAATGACGGCACTGATTACGAAACTTCCATGTCTGCCAAGTCCATGGCGGGTAAGGACAAGTTTGAAGTAATTATTCCTAATTATAAAAAAGTAGAGTCTATCTCGGTAAATGCTAGTCTTCCTGATTTGGACGACACGGACAATTTCTATCCACCATTGAAAGATCGAATGGCAGGAGTAGAGGTTCCTGAATTTATTTATGGTACATACAACATTGCCAACTTTAATATTCAGGCGACGATGAAGATGGAAGATGGCCTTGTGAAAGCTCAAGTTCCTGCAGCAGGAATGAATGTTGTAGTGATGCCGAAAGATGGTAAGTGGATTTCACTAGATGGACAAGTAGTAGTTGAATTTGACAACTCAGGTGAAAAAACTGCTATGAGTATGGAGCTGAAGCAATTTGGAGTAACTGTAGAAGGTACGAAAGAGTAGCTTTAAATAAAGTAAGGTAAAAAAGTCCTCTCCGTTATCAGAGAGGACTTTTTTACTTCTTGTCTACGTATTGAAATGGAATACCTGCCTTGTTTTCCAAATCCTGACCTAACTCAACGTGATCGTCATCTCCTTCATCACTAAACCATCGGATCAGTAGCATAGCACCCATGGCTTGCTTGTCCTTCAGTGCTAGCATCAGTTGATATAGGCACTTCATCGTTCCAGTATCAAAGTGCTCAAGTTTTAATTCAACAATGAAGGTGGGAACGGTGGTGTTTTTAACCTGTTCTATAATGGGGAGGTAAAAATCCTGGACATCTCTCATAAGCGATCTACCTTCAATTTTAAGTAGACCAGTTTGCGTATTAAATCTTACACTTGGAATAATATCTCCATCATCAGTCATATGGCAGTCGGTTTATAGTTGATACATTATCTCAGGCGGGAGTAACCAGTAAGAATTATATTTCTTACTCGTCATCTTTCATTTCCTCAAATTTATCTATTTGTTCAGGTCTTGGAAAAACATTGTTTTCAAGATTCACATCTGGTAGCTGCTGATTAGGGTCTATTGCAATATTGACGACCTCCTTGTCTTTCAAAAATGTCTTGGTGACCTCAGCTTCATTGAGTCTCCAGATTTCTGCTGGTAGCTGCTGAATTTCTTTGGTGCCATCCGTGTATGTCCACTCGATAATTACAGGCATCACCAATCCACCTTTATTTTGCAGTTTGAGTTCATAGATGTGCTTTCCGGAAAGCTGATCTCTCATTTTGCCCTCATCCAGTCGACTAAGGAACTGTCCATAAGAGTTGTCGGCCGTTGGTAGCATGGTAAAAGGCTGCGGTCCATCAGAGAAGCCTTCACCTTTGGCTCCTTTACCAGAACCGAAAATACGTTTCGTGTTTCCTTTCTGTTGTTTGTTTTCTACAGTTGCTTGCTCTTCTTTAAGCTGATACCATTTCACGTCAGCTAGCTCAATGTCGACTGTCTCTGTGGTAAAGAACCATCCTTTAAAGAACCAATCCAGATCCGTTGCAGTACCATCTTCAAGTGTTCTGAAGAAATCTGATGGATTTGGATGTTTATACTTCCAACGATTTGCATATTCTTTGAATGCCGCATCAAATAGCTCTTTCCCAACGATGGTTTGTCGTAGCATCTGAAGTCCGACGGTCGGCTTTTGATAAAAATTAGCTCCCATCTGAAAGAGTAAGTCGTTATCCGAGTTGGTCATAATTGGGCGTAAAGTTTTTTGATCACCCATCATGAATTGGATTATGTCTTTTGGTGTTGTGCTCGACCATTCGGGGTATCTTTCGGCCAATGTGCGCTGATGCAAGAATGTATTTAACCCTTCGTCCATCCACATCCATTTTCGTTCGTCTGAACTCACGATCATTGGAAACCAATTGTGACCTACTTCATGAATGATTGTACTGGTCATACCTCTTCTGGCTTGTTCACTGATTTGCCCGTCTACAGGTCGTCCACCATTGAAAGAGATCATCGGAAATTCCATCCCAATATTGGAAGTATTGACTGAAATAGCTACAGGATATGGATAATCAAAAGTAGCTTCGGAATATACCTCCAATGCTTGCTTTACTCCATTAGTAGACTCTTCTGTCCAAACAGGCAAGCCTTCTTTTGGATAGAACGACATGGCCATTACTGTGTTGGTTGGAAGCTTCACTGCTTGTGCATCCCAGATGAACTTCCTGGAACTGGCAAAGGCTACATCACGCACATTTTCTGCTTTAAACTTCCAGGTCTTGGTTCCTTTTTTCTTCGTTTTCTCATTCTTTTCTGCCTCTTCGGGAGTAATGATGAATAGCTGATCGTCAAAGGATTTGCGGGCTTTAGCCATTCTATCTTGTTGGGTTTTTGTGAGAACCTCAGATTCGTTAGTAAGCGTACCTGTGCCAGCTACTACATGATCTTCTGGTACCGTCAGCTCCACAGCATAATCACCAAATTCAAGGGCAAACTCACCGAGCCGTCTGAACTGTTTGTTTTGCCACCCTTCAGTATCGTTATACACAGCCATTCGAGGAAACCAGTGTCCGAGCAAAAACACTTTGTTGTCATCTTCAGGAAAATACTCGTAGCCTTCCCGAGATAGTAAAAATTTGGCCCGGTCCGTGATGTAGTTTTTCCATTTGATGGAGAAGGTAACGTTCTCTCCGGGCTTGAGCGAACTGGGAAGATTGATCCGCAGTAAAGTATTATTAATGATGTATGGCAAGTCCTGACCACTTGCATCTTTGATCCACTGGATATCGGTTCCTGCCGGAAAATCAATCGGTCGCACCAAATACTGCATTTGTAGCGAGCTGACTGAATCTCTTACTCCACCCAGCACATCGCCGAAATCTTCATTTCCTTTCTTATTTACATTTTGCTCAATGTTAAGCCACAAGAATTTCAAATTGTGAGGTGAATTGTTGAAGTACGTGATTGTTTCTTCACCAGTTAGTTCATTGGTATTTTCATCTATCGAGGCTTTGATTTTGTAATCCGCACGCTGCTGCCAATAGTCTTCACCTGGAGCTCCTGAAGCAGTTCTGTAAGAGTTTGGTGGAGAAAGTAAGCGATCGATCGCATTAAACTTTCCTGAGTAGCCAGGGACATCCTGAGCGAAGGACAATAAGGAAGAAACAATAAATGTCGCAGCAATAAGAAATCTCATGGTCGTATTTTTTTTGGCAAGTTAATAAATGGATAAGTCGGCCAAAAGTATGTTTACACAGGTGGTTTATTCTAGAGTGATATTATTTACTTTATGTAAATTGAAGCTGTCACCAAACAACTTGACATGAAACTACTGCCAATAAGCCTTTGCTTGCTGGTGTTTGCGTTTTCCACCGCAGATGCACAAGTACAGGGATCAGATCAGAATCTAGGATTCGGATTTGATGTTAATTCCATTAGTGGAGGTTCGAAGGACACACGGGTAAACCTCTACGTTTCATATACTTACTTTATTACTAAAAATCTTTCTCTCGGGGTAGGACCCAGATTTAGTTGGGGGAGAAGCAAGGAGAGCGATACTGTTGCCGTCTCTAAAAGCAATACCATAGGGTATAATGTGTTCCTTAACTATTCCTTTTTAACAAGCGGGGGATTCGTTCTTCCATACATTGGAGGGCAGTACACCAAGCTGGTTCAAAAGCAGGCTGGTAATGATGATCCGTTTATTACCAATAGTATAGGAGGCAATGTTGGGATGAAATTTTTTATAACAGAGCGACTCAATATTGATAACAACTTTAGCATCACACGGATAATCTCTCAAAACGAAACACTTGATGATTTAGGTTTTGATGCCGACGGGACCGTCATGCAAATCAATGTGGGATTAGGATACATAATCGGACGTAAAAATTAAGGTCATGAAAAAGATTTTACTAATAGCCTTCACTTTGATTGCGACAACTTCTTTTGCCCAGGTGCAAAAAGGAGATATGAACATAGGTGCAAATTTTGGCCTGATGAAGCAAAATGGCGATGCGGACATCATGAATTATTCTTACTCTACATTGATTCTTAATGCGCAATACTATTTGACGGACAATGTCTCATTTGGAATTTCGCCAAGTATAGCTACGGCTAAAGTGTTGAATGACGCATTTACTGTGAAGTCAAGTGCATGGAATTTTTATCTGGATTATTCATTTCTCTCAGATAATGGAAAAGTACTCCCTTATTTAGGAGTAAAATTCACTTTATACAATACACTTATTGAAAATGGTGATCTATCCGGTTCTGGTCAAGATCTTGGTGATCAGTTTGGCTTTGGAGGATTTATTCCTATAGGAGGAGGCAACGCCTCATTTGAAACCAAATTCAAAAGACAAGTGGTGTCTTTGTCAGCAGGGGTGAAGTTCTTCATCACTGAAAGAATCAACGTGGACAACAACTTTACTTTTGGTACAATTCTGAATGAAAAAATCGAGCTTGATTTTCTAGGATTTCCATTGTCATTTGATGGCGAAGGTGGTGGTCGCTTGATTCAATTCACCATAGGTTTTGGATATATTATCGGTAGAAAAGGTACCTAATCCTATGCGAATCATTTTGTCTCTATTCGGCCTTTATTTGGCGCTTATAACCAGTGCCCAACAGATTTCAATTATACCTGTTGGTAAGTTGTCGTCTTCGTTGGATCGAGTTACCTCAATTGCATTTTCGTCTGATTCTGAACAAATGGTTGCCGGTGATCGAAAAGGCAATTTTCAATTCTGGGACCTAAATGAACTACGTCCTGTTGCTTCAAATAAAGTGGGGGATGAGATCATTTTCATTTCATTTCTAAAAGATGACGAAGAGTTTTTAGTAGTTGACGAGAGTGGTGTGCTTAGTTTTTTCAATGCAAGTAACTATCAGAAATCTCGATCGGTGAAGCTTGGAGACGACCCCAAACTCGTAAGTATTGATCCGGAGAAACAATTCATTAGTTATGTCAATGATGATGATGAGTTGAAGGTCTTTAGCCTGAGAGCACAGATGCAACAAGCTCAAATCAGAATAGGCGACCGGGTGAATAAGCCCATTTATTTAGGTTATGATCGATTTGGGCAACAACTGGCCGTCATGGGTCAGGATGGTACCGCCCTGATGTGCAATCCGGTGAATCAAAAAGTATTACGAGAGGTGAAGCTTCGTAGTGATGAATATGCAGGTTCATCCTCAGTGATGCATGCCGGGGCATCCAATAAAGGCAGTGATTTGTTTGTGACCGGAGTTCAGGAAGTATTCGTTCCCAAAGGCGGCATCCAAGGTGGACAACCAGAACGCAGAAATAGCATTATAGCTTACGATTGGGATTCTTCCAATGAAGTAAAGCGAATTCGAGTAAATGATCGAGTAGATGCAATTGTGTTGGGGCCGGGACCAAGTCACATTGCATATTATACAGACAAGCGATTTAGAATTTCGTTAGTCAATCTAGACCAGGGAGCAACAGCCAGCGAAGTGACCTTGGATGAATTTCCTGAGACCATTGAAATTTCTTCGGATGATTCATACCTCGCCGCTGGAGATAAGGAAGGAACGATTCACCTGTTTGAGTTGCAAAGGAATTCAGCTCCGCAAATCAAAATAACTAAGCCATCTCTCAATCGAAATATTGCAGAGGCTATCGTGCAACAATCAACTATCGAGATGCAGGGCGTGCTATCTGATGGAGCTAAAATCAAGACAGTGACAGTTAATGGCAAAGAAGCAGAAATACTTCCCAATGGAAAGTTTAGTGCTCAAGTCGGTTTGTTACCAGGTAAGAATAAGATCAGAGTATTGGCTCAAGATTATCAATCAAATACTGCTTTCAAAGATTTCTATATCACCAGAAATCCGGAAGTCATAGCCGGCGAATCTTCAACTCCAGTCGATTATTCTACTCAAAAGCGTGTGGCATTGGTTATTGGAAACGCAGCATATTCTGGTGCCGGAGCGTTGAATAACACCGTCAATGATGCTAAATCGATGGCTACTACTTTAGCGTCACTTGGCTTTGAAGTGACTTCTGTTATTAATGGATCATATGAAGATATTAAGCGAGCTATTTATAGATATGGCACAACCATTCGCGACGTTGATGTCTCCATCTTTTTCTATGCAGGTCACGGACTAGAGATTGAAGGCATAAACTATTTGGTTCCGGTAGATTCTGAAATAGCAAGTCCGTTGGATGTAAAATTGAAAAGTATTCCACTGACAGGCGTACTTCGTACAATTGAATATGCAAACGAGGATGGACTAAATATGGTCATCCTTGATGCTTGTAGAAATAACCCATTTCCTACCGGCAAAAGAGGAGGAGCAGGCTTGGCTAAGGAAACGCCTCCATCCGGAACTCTTATTGCTTATGCGACAGGTCCGGGTAATGTAGCTTCGGATGGGGAAGGAGAGAATGGACTTTATACAGGTGAGCTTATTAAGCAGATGAAGCAGCCTCAACGAATCGAGGATGTATTTATGCGTACACGAAATAGCGTGGAGGAACTCAGTGGAGGTTCCCAACAGCCATGGGAAGAAGCGCGATTAAAAGGGATTTTTTACCTGAAATACGAGTAATCACTCAAGTTCTTAAACAGATCATCCGTCTGTACGTTGGATAAATACCTGTACGTTGGATAAATACATTCAACTAACCTTTTAATCATGATCAAGCTAGCAATCTTTAATTGTCTTTTGTGTATTTCCATTTTTTGTAATGCGACAGATGTTGAGGTCACTTACGTGGAATCCGTTCGTGGATTAGAGAATGAACCTTACGCCATCAATTTTACCATTACCTGGAAAAATTGTTGGCACAACGATCGCAATCGCGATGCTGCGTGGGTATTTTTCAAATTAGATCAGGGCAATGGTTCGAAACATCAATTTCTTAAGGAAGGAACAGCGAAGATGCTCTGGAAAGGTTCGGGCGCAATGCCGGATGCTAAAATTGATATTGCAGAGGATGGGTCCGGCTTATTTGTCTATCCTGGATCAAAATATAGAGGAGATATCACCTATCACATCACAGTCGAACGAGATACCGCAAAGACCGATTATCGTGCACGTTTTGAGCGGATGGAAGCCATAGCCATTGAGATGGTGTATATACCAGAAGGTGGATTTACATTGGGTGATCCATTGGAGGAGTCAATGAAGTATGGTGCTTTTTATCAGTCGGATTCAGATGGGAATTTTGATGGGCTTTATAAAATTAATAGTGAGGATCAGGAAATTCCAGTAGGCCCGAATAAGGGAAGTCTTTACTACCAAATCCGGAATGAGATTTACCAAGGAGATCAGCAAGGACCAATTCCGGCAAGCTTTCCCAATGGCTATTCTTCGTTTTATATCATGAAGTATGAAGTCACTCAAGGACTTTATGCCAGATTTCTTAATTTAATTGGGAAGACGGCCGCCACTGTAAGGGCCAATTTTGGATCACCGGATTATAAGAAACATGGCGGAACGATAAGATTGAAAAAAGGGAAGTATGTGGCCGGAGCTCCTAATAGGCGAAATATGTACTTTCATTGGGATGATATGATGGCCTTTACAGATTGGGCTGCATTGCGACCGTATACGGAGCTTGAATTCACCAAAGCTTCGCGGGGACCTTTGAAACCGAAAGAAAGAGAATACCCATGGAATACTTCATCATTGGATCGTATGGCTAATCGTATTGATCCGATAACGCAAGAACAGGTGATTCTAAATGGGATGACTGAGGCTGATATGACGGAGGATAATCGAGAGATATTTGGTGCTTCGTATTACTGGGTCATGAATTTAGCAGGAAGTATGTGGGAAAAGGTAATTACCGTTGGTGATGAAACCGGAAGGTCTTTTACCGGAATTCATGGAGATGGAAGCATCAGTTACTATGGTTATGCGGATGTATCTGATTGGCCGGAAGGCTTCAGAGAAGTTGAAGGATATGGATATCGCGGAGGTGGCTACTATGGAGAGAGGGGTGATATTACCGACTTCAATCCATTTAGTCCAATAGCTTTCAGGAGATATGGTGCGTGGAGTGGTGGTCCCCGCAATGCAGCTTATGGATATCGGGCAGCTAGAAGTGCACCAACAAACTAATCTTGAGATTCATATTCTGGTTGCATTTTCCAGACAATTGCAAAGCCTATTGTGAGACCGACAATAGAAAAAAGCACATCATATGGATCGTATATATTGTTACCTCCCAGGTTGTGAATCTTAAACTCCTGTGTCAGGACGAAAATGGTCGCTAGAAGCGTCGCAATTAAATAAAGATGTTTGTATGCAATCTTTCTTTTTGATTTGAAAAATCTGTGGTTAAGATATATGCCAATGGTTGTGAGCGTTATTACGCCAACTATACCTTCATAAAAATTAGGCAGGGATAGCACGGTGATGTCGAAAACCACATGAAAGTCTCCATTAAGCACAAATGGTCTTAGCCAAGCTTTACTGAATATAAATAAGACAAGAATCAGAATCTGTATACGTGCGAGTTTTAGAGCGTCTCTCATTTTTAATCGACATAAAAAAAGGCAGCCATAAGCCGCCTTTCTTTATTTTTCTTCTTTTATAATCCTCCTGCAGCGGTGGTTTCTTCACTGTTTTCACCTTTGAGGTACTTGTCAAGAAACACCTTAATTTGGCCATAGCCTTCGATTGCATTTTCATTCTTTCGGAAGCCATGCCCTTCATCATCAAATATCACATACTCCACCGGCACACCATTGGCTTTTACACCAGCTACGATCTCATCAGATTCCACCTGAAGCACTCGCACATCATTCGCTCCCTGAAGAACCATTAATGGCTTAGTTACATTCTGCGTGTGGAAAAGAGGCGAGATATTATACAGACGCACTGAGTCTTCAGTGGTTGGATCTCCCAACTCATCATAAAGAGCTTTTCTAAAACTCTCCCAGTAAGGTGGAATTGACTTAAGTGTACGCAACCAATTGGTAACACCGAAAATATTTACTCCAACGTCAAAAGCTTCGGGTTCAAACGTTAGTGCTGCCATAGTCATATAGCCTCCGTATGATCCGCCGATGATTCCTACTTTGTCCATGTCAATAACTCCGGTGGAAGCGAAGAAATCTTTGCCAGCTACGCAATCTTTGAGGTCTTTATCTCCGTGATTTTTATCATCCAGGTGATTGAATTCTTTGCCATATCCACTACTTCCTCTATTGTTTACCGCCAGTATCGCATATCCGTGATTTACTAAATATTGAATGAGAGCGAAGTAGCCTAATCTTGATTGACCTCCGGGTCCACCATGAACCCAAACCAAACCGGGAACCTTATTATCAGCAGATGCTTGCTTTGGCTGATAATAGATGGCTGGTATTTCTAACCCGTCAAAAGATTCATATCTAACTACCGTGCCTTCTACTAGATGATTTGAGTCAATCTCAGGATTAAGCGTGTTTGTCTGTTTTTTCAGCTCCCCACTATCGAAATTATACGTATAGATGTTGCTTGGAGAAGCGGAAGTACTGACTGTCAGCCGAGCGAGGTTTTCGCTTTTGGAGATATTGACAGAGCTAATGCTTCCACCTTCGATCTCAGGTAGCTGCACCTCTTCACCTGTTTCCTGATTGAAAATCTTTACCTGTGTTTTTGCATCTTCATTGATTCCGATAACTCTATATTTTTCATTCCAGGAATCGTATGCATACCAAACATCCCAGTCTGTTTCAAATACTTTTTCAACTTCCCCTGACTCCAGATCTCTTTTAGCCAGGTATACAAAATCTGATCCTTCGTCAGTGTTGTAGTACAGGGTCTTGTTGTCAAGCCCAAAAAATTGCGGACTGTAAGTAGCATCACCTTCGTGTACAGATATATCTGTCTTTTCACCCGATTCGCGATCAAATAGATACATCTTACCGTCGGCGCTTGTAATCGTCTCCGTCAATGCATAAAAACGTTCATTGGGTGAAATTGCGCCCACATTTAGTCCGTCATTGTTTTGATAGATGATCTCGCTTATTGGTGTCTCTTCATCCATGGATGCGATTTGCATTTCGTAGATATCCATGAATCGAGGGTCACGCTTATTAGACATCAGATACATGCTCTGCTCGTCTCTACTCCATCCCCAAAACCCATTTCGAACACTATCTCCTGGTGTCAGGTCTTTAGCCTGGCCTTCCGTTGACATCATAAATACTTTGAAATTCTCGTTTCCGCCTTCGTCGAAAGAGTACACAAAGCGGTTATCATTCGGGAAGTATGACTGACCAAAGTAAGACTCTTGAGTTGAGTTTGTCATCTGCGTTTTTTCGCCCGTGGCAATGTCAATTTCATAGATATTGTAAATGCCCGATTCATTGCTGTTTATCATCAGCTTTGATTCGTCAGGTGAGAAGCTGCCACCTCCAACGTTAACATTCTCGTAGAATTGGTTGATGGTGTATTTGGGAATTTCCTGAGTTTCGGTCGACTGAGATGTGCAGCCGACTAGCGCGATTAACGCAAGCAGTTGAATTGTCTTTTTCATGATTTTTGGTTGGTTACGTGTTTTTGAAGTTAATCATAATTGGAGGGAAGTAAAAAGGCAACCCGTAAGGCTGCCTTTTTATCAATGGTATCCATTCGCTAAGATGTGGTTGCTTCTGTAACTTTCTTAGTGTTATCCTCTGGGTTTCTATCGATCAGTTTGTTCAATGGATCTACACCAGCTGAGGATGGTTTTTGATCTACTTCTATTTCAATCGAGTTTTCCTCTTGGGTAAACTTATGCTTCTTTAAATAGATGAGTTTTTCATCACCCTCATCATCGGTGGCATAAATTCCCACATCAATCCAATCATTGATTTCAACTTGTGCAGAAAGGCCAATGCTATCTGACTCCATTTTCTTGGTATTTAGCTCCAGACTTACTAGATATTTACCGTCAGATACTTCGGTATATGTCGATTCATCGACCTTGTTTTCATACAGAATGATCTTGTCAAAGAAGTCTGTGATAACGCCTTGTAAACTATCAGCTGTCACGTCTCTCAAATATCCAACCAAATCAATAGTGGTAGCATAGCGACCATTTCGCTCCCAAGAGCCAAATCCCCAATCAGCAATGAGCCTTTGTAGCGCGACGTTCACACTATCTTCTCCGATATAATCCTGTAGTGCATACATGATGTTGGCACCTTTTCCATAATGGATATATGCCTGATTTTCGGCCAATGCCAGTGGCATTTCCTTTTTCTGCTCAGTGGTTCTACCTCTCAGGTATCTATTGAGCTCTTCTTTTAAGAACTCCTTGATATGCTCTTGAGGGTATTCTTGCTTCATTACCATTAAAGCGGAATACTGAGAGAGTGTCTCTGAAAGAACAGCGCTTCCTTGCACATTGGCGGGAAAGAGCTGATGACCCCACCACTGGTGAGCAAGTTCATGCGCGGTAACAAAATAGGTCACATCTACATCGTCTTCTTCTTCCACTTTTACCATGAATCCGATCGCTTCTGAGAAAGGAACAGTATTGGCAAATGACTGTGCAAATGAAGCATATCTAGGAAACTCTAAAATTCGCATCTGTCTGTACTGATATGGGCTGAAGTTTTCAGAAAAATACTTGAATGAGTGCTTCATTCCTTTCATCATACTCTTCAGATTAAATTCATGACCCTGGTGATAATAGATCTCCAGGCTAATGTCTCGATCTGTAGAATCATTGAGTGCTATCGTCGTTTGATCCTTCTCTGTTTCATACCTCGCAGATACTATATTGAAGAAAGGCATCATTTCCTGATCCATCTTATAATGGAAATATCTTCTACCATTTTCTTTCCATTCTCTTTGTAAGTATCCTGGTGCTATAGCTATTTGATCTGCTACTGTACCAATGACAATTTCAAAGTCAATCCCATGCGAGTCATCACTGATGAAGTTTTGGCGCAACCCTATTGGATTGTCACGCTCCATCATCCGCTCTTTCGGTTCCAAATCATTGTCCTTCCGATCATCATCGCTCCCCAGTTCATTTCCAGCGCCGTATCCAAGGCTAGGGAAGCTGCTATTATTAAGGAATGTACCATTGAATACTATACTCGTATTGGAACCCGATTCTTTGAAGCCAGTGGTATTGTAAACAAACTTAAAATTCAGCTCGATAGAATCTCCCGGCTGAAGCGGCTCTTCTAGTTTATGCACATAGTATCTGTACTCGTCATAGCTTTCTATGATTGTCGAAGGCCGGCTAAATGTTGCAGTTTCATATGTCAAATCTTCATCTTGACCCAATTGCAAATGAATGCTGTCTATTGGCTGATCTTCATAATTTTTGAGCGTGTATTTGCCCTCCATACTATAATCCCTATCGTAAGGATAGAGCTCTGCTTTCACATTCATGCTGGTAATCTTCGGCTGCATAACAAACTCATACTTCTTAAGTGCTCGTTCGTAATCAGCCTGCAGTGCCTCTTGTTCATCAGAATTTCGGTAGGTATTCTCAACATTGGTATTGTAGAAGATATAGCAACCAGAAAGTATGAAAGTAAGGAACATGGTTATGATCAATGTGAGTATAGGTCTTGACAATCTCATCTTACCAATGTGCCATCTCCATTTCATTGCTGCTTCAGATCCTCTCACCGCAAATACAACCGCTACTCCAAAAAGGAAAATGCTAAATGCAAGCCAGTAAATATCGAACCAGGAGAAACTGGTAACAAAATGCCCATAGCCATTCATCTCTGAAAAGGTTCCTAAGCTCGCACTACCAAATTGGAAGAGGCTGTGTTCCAGACCTAATAGGTCCAGTACACCTGTAGCAATGAAAAATACGATTACCACCGCATGACCTAGGAACTTGTTATTAACCATGACCTGGACGAAAAACGCCAGTAAGGAGAATAAAATCACAAAGGAAAAAGTCTCTGTAAATAAGGTGTAGAAGTATACAGGCAGATCAAACTTGTAGTAACCTTTAAAGGCCTGGATGACCACACCTGAGGCAATCAATATCAGATTGAGTACCACGAAGACCAACTGTAGTCCGAGGAACTTGCTGACCAGACTAATAAAGTCAGGCATGGGTAAAGCATCCTGTATCAGATTGATCTTCACATCACGCTCTCGCCAAACCAATTCTCCGGAATAGAATACGAGAATAATGAGAAAGAAGAGACCGAAGGCACCTGTGATTAGTTCAAGCATCAAGTAAGTGGTAGGGTAGGTGTATGTACCAAAAACTCTTCCAATGTAGAATGAGTTTACGATCATGATAAAAAAGCCGAATATGACAATGGCTTTGAATGGGATGCTTCCTATAACAGACTTAAAATAGAACCAGGTCTGCTTTCTGAGCTGCAGCAAGTAGGTTTTCAATCCAAAACTAAAATTGACTGAAGGAAGCGTTACACCAGTTTTTGATGCGCTTTCTTCTTTAACCGCTTTCTTCTTGAACCATGATTTTCTCACCACATTGAAGCTGAAGGAGAAGTAACCAATTACAAACGCGATCAGTCCAACGCCCATCCACAATAGTCGGTTCCACATAACGACACCCGTAAATGGCACTACCATGCTATTTTGTTCAGCTACCGTCCAGTATTGAATTTTGTTCTGAATTGTTCTGATCGCAAATGGATCAATTAGGGCAGCAATTTCTCTATTATCTACCTCGCTTGTCACGATCAAAGCAATCTGATACACCGCGAAAAGCAATATCCACTGCGCGTAAACTGTCACCATTTTTCTAGAAAGGGCACCAGTGATGAAAAAGAGTGCACTTGAAAAGAACAGATTTGGGATTACGATCGTGAGGAAGGGATGCAGGTAGTTATAAAAATTGAATGGTAGCATCTTATCCTTATCCGGATTGAATACTTCACCCAACATAAAACCCAACATCATTCCTCCAAATACAAATAGAACGACGAGAAACGAGCCCAAAAACCGACCAATTAAATAATCAAATTTGGTAATAGGAGAGGTGAAGAGCATGGATTCTGTGTTGTGCTCAAAATCCCGCAAAACAGCTACTCCCATGATAGCGGAGGTTATCATCATCATGATACCCGACAAGATGGCCATCATGTTTGCGATAGTTGTTGGAGAGTTTTCTTTCACCAAACCAGAACCACCTCCAACTTGAATGATATCAGTACTCATGGTCAATATGGCCATGAGAAATAGAATCGCAAAGTAGACATATGTAGCTGGTCTTTTTTTGCGATACTGAAGTTCGAATTTTAATATTTTAAACCACATGATTGTATTCTTTTTAGTTGGAGATTATGCAGGTACTGCCTCTTTATTGGTAGAAGATAGAATGTGCGAGAAGTACACATCTTCCAGGTCTGCTTCAACACTTTCAAATGAGGAATCAGGGCTGCTATCAGATAGCACATGAATTTCAGGTTTACCCGCAATCAATCGGTCGGATATGACCGTGTATTCACTCTGGTATTTCTCTAATTCTGCTTTCTCTACCTTTTTCTTCCATACTTTTCCTTTGATGTCATCAAGTGCGTTTGATGGACTTCCCTGGAACAGCACGGTGCCCTGATTGATAATCGCCATGCTGGTGCAAAGCTCTTTCACATCATCCACAATGTGCGTGCTGAGAATAACGACAGTATTTTCTCCCAATTCACTAAGTAGGTTTAGAAAACGATTTCTTTCAGCAGGATCAAGACCGGCCGTTGGCTCATCTACGATGATGAGTTTTGGATTGGAAAGCAACGCTTGTGCAATACCAAATCGCTGTTTCATACCACCTGAGTAGCCACCCAGGTTCTTCTTTCTCGCTTGCCATAAGTTGGTTTTGTGTAGAAGCGTTTCAACAAGCTCTTTTCGTTCTTTTGAGTTTGTTACTCCTTTGAGTACAGCTAAATGATCCAAAAGTACCTCTGCGCTGATTTTGGGATAAACACCAAACTCCTGCGGTAAATACCCTAAGATCTTTCTCACTTCATCTTTTTCTCGTAAAACATCTAAATCACCGAGCATGATGCTACCGGTATCCGGCTCTTGCAGGGTAGCGATGGTTCGCATGAGACTTGATTTTCCGGCACCATTGGGTCCAAGCAAGCCAAACATGCCAGTAGGAATATCAAGCGAAACATCATTGAGTGCTTTTACTCCATTTGAATAAGTTTTTGAAAGATTTTTGATAAGTAAATTCATAGGATAAAGGTTTTTTAGTCTAAGTATAGGATGCAGTTAGGTATCTATAAGTATCAATTTATTTCTTCAAATTGATAATTGGAGGATAATTATGATAAGTGGCTTTAATGGATGGGGCAATAGTTGAATAGCATTCCAAATGAAAAGATGGGCTTTTCATCAAATCAGCTAAGCATGTGATCACTTCAATTTGATGGTGCTAATGTACTATGGTAGACTAAGCCCAGTTTCTTTTCTCAATGATATACAGTCTTATTTCATGGTCGCTATCAGGTAATTTCACATAGCCTTTATGAACGAATCCAAGCCTCTCAAGCACTCGACAGGAGCCCACATTTTCAGTGGTGGTTATTGCGCTTACTCGATCCAGTTCATAATGATTGAATGAAAGCTCTACCATTGCCTTAGCACCTTCAGTGGCATAACCTTTTCCTTCAAACTGCGGCAATAGTGCATATCCAATATCAATTCCATCGACTCCTTCCCGATCGTGGAGACTACATGTGCCAACCAACTCACCAGTTGCCTTTTCGATCATAACATGATTCACAAACCCTTTCTTTTTGAGGTCAGGATCCATACGCTCTTCCATGTATTTAAGAGCATCAGATCTAGAATAGACGCCTCGATCACCAATCATCTCATGCCACTTTGCATTGTCCATCAATTGATGAAGAAAGTCGGCATCATCAGGTTGGATAAGTCTAAGATGAAGTCGTTCGGTTTCCATGTGCAATCATAAAATTATCTCTAATTCAATTAAATCATCCTTTCGGGTGAGCTATAGATAGTAGTTCCAATCTAGTTTTGTAATGGTCAATCAAAACAAAAATGCGTAATGCAATACCTAAAGCTGGCTCTTTTTACTATCATTTCTCTCATACTGATTACCCTTTTAGTTGAGATGATAGAATTCTCACTTGTAGCACTTGTGAATGGTCAATCTTTCAGTGATCTTCCTCAGGAACAGGAGGCATACTTCTGTCTGAGAAATCAGCCTTCCATATTGATAGCAAAGCCAATTTATACCTTTATCATAGTACTTCTTGTTAGCTATTTGTGTTCTAAACTTCTTAAGCACTTAAAGAAATCATACTTCATCGCACTATCTATTGTTCAGAGCATAGGGATCATTTATGGAGCATTCTTATCCGAGTTTAAAAACAGCTTGCCGCTTTGGTATTGGATGGTTCTCTTATTAGTGATTTTAGCTGCATTTAGGGTTGCATACATCAAAAGAAGAAAGCAACCCCAAATACAATGATTTTTAACACATTTAATCCTCCAGAATCACAGCAGGTAAATCCAGTTTCTTATACAAATCATTGAACGCTTTCAGCTCAACCTCTATTAGTTGATTTCTACGTTCTGCGTACCGCGCCCACTCATCTTTCAAATCATTGAATCGATCTTTGGCACCAGTAGTCACTCGCGGGTCAGCTACATCTATGAAGCTTTTCAGACTCATCAATTGACTGTTGAGCTTGTTCTGGAAGTTGATCACATCCTGAAATGTTTCCTGCTTCGGTTGAATTAATTGGTTTTCCCATTTTTCGATCTTTGTAATCAGAGCTTTAGCTGTGTCCATAAGATCTTTGGCTTCCTCGTTTCCTTTCAAACGCTTCTTGTACGCACTAAGCTGAGCTTTTGCCGAACGCATGGAGTTTACACTTTCATGTATATTCTTGATCATGCCTTCAATATTTGTCAACATGTTTTGTTGTTCGTTCCATGCAGCTGCTGAGTATCCCTGTTCTGGAACAGAAAGGATGTTGACCACTTTGCTAAGCGTATCTTGCTCGGTCATCATGCGGATGGTATAAGTGCCCGGAGCAACTCTTGATCCACTATAATCTCCAAATGCGAATACGCCATCTACCGCAGGCAGAGTTTCTCGTTTGAAATCCCAGGTGAATCGGTTGATACCTTTTTTCGCTGGCAATAAGGCCGGCGATGGAGGACCTCCTTGCCATGTTTTGAAGCCTTCATCTTTCTGGTTGGAATAGGATCGAATAATGCTACCAACTGAAAGTATATCAATCTTTAAGGCCATGCTATCAGGAATTTCTTCAGGTAAGAAGTAATCAAAAGTGACACCTGTGGCTGGGTTTCTGCCTGCATCAAGAGGTGCGCTTCCTCCAAGGATTCGATATTGATCTGATTTCCCAAAAAGACCAACTGAGATGTCTGTTTTTCCTGCTGTTTGCTGAATAGCGCTAAGGTCATCCAGTATCCAAAAAGATCGACCTGCAGTAGCAGCAACTAAATCATTTTGACGAATCGTTAGATCATTGATTGGAACAATTGGAAGGTTTAGTTGGAGCTTTGACCAACTCATTCCATCATTATAAGAGACATATAATCCAGTCTCAGTTCCGCCATACAGCAAACCTCTTACTTCAGGATCTTCACGGATCACTCGAATAAATCCGTTTGAATCATCCAATCCACTGGTGATCTTGGTCCAAGATGCGCCATAATCATTGGTTTTGTAGGCTATTGGTGTTAAGTCATTGAACTTGTATCGCATCACAGTGATGTAAGCCGTGGCAGCATCATGCGGAGAAACTTCAATAGAATTAATGATTCCTTCTTGCAGTCCACCGGGAGTTACATTGGTCCAATTATCACCACCATTTCTGGTAAGGTGAACCAACCCATCGTCGGATCCAGCCCATAACACGCCTTCTTTATGTGGTGATTCTACCAAATACATAAGTGTATTATAGTTCTCACCACCGGCCGCTTCATTCGTATATGGTATTCCACCAGGGCCCTGTTTGGTTGTGTCATTCCTAGTTAAGTCAGGAGAGATTGTCTCCCAATTCTGGCCACCATCGGTTGTTTTAAATACCACATTTCCAGCATGGTAAATGGTATTAGGGTCATGTGGAGATGCGATTATTGGAGCATTCCAGTTGAATCTATATTTAAAGTCTTTCGGGATACCGCTAAGGCGTTCTTCCGGATACTGCATAATCGGCTTACCTTCATCTGTTGATTTCACCCATCGCTCAATAATACCCTGGTAGCAGCCGCCAAAGATTACTTCCGGATTTTCAGGGTCAAAGGCCAGGTAGGCACTTTCACAGCCAGCCACCGAATACCAGTCTTTCCATCCAATACCCCAGCTATTGGTTCTGCTTGGAATAGCAATTGCCGAGTTGTCTTGCTGACCACCATATACATTATAAGGCACCTGATTGTCTGTAATGACTCTGTAAAACTGTGCGGTAGCTTGATTTTGTTGTGTAGACCAGGATTGACCTCCGTTGAAGGAAACATTGCCACCACCATCATTGGAGTTGATCATGAGTTGGTTATTCGTTGGGTTGATCCATAAATGATGGTTGTCGCCGTGAGGTGTGGACATGTTTTGAAAGCTTCGTCCACCATCAATGGATTTCATGGCCGGGGCGTTCAGCACATACACTTTGTTTTCATCTTGCGGATCAGCAAACACTTCCATGTAGTACCACGATCGTGTGATCAGCACTCGACTACTGTTTACCTGGCTCCATTTTTTACCGGCATCATCGGAACGATACAATCCAGATTTCTTTCCTTCGGCTTCCACAATAGCAAAAACACGATTCGAGTTAGCACGAGATACAGAAATCCCTGATTTCCCAAATTCCTCAGGCAAGCCTTCTTCCATCTTTTCCCAGGTTTCGCCGGCATCTACTGATTTGTATAATCCTGAATTGGGACCACCTGAAGAAACCGTCCAGGGAAAACGCTGATGCTGCCACATGGAGGCATAAAGAATACGCGGATTGTTCATGTCCATTGATAGGGAAGAGGCACCCGTGTTGCTGGCTACATAGAGCACTTTATTCCAGGTACTCCCACCATCTGTTGATTTATAGATGCCGCGCTCCTGAGTGGGGCCATAAAGTGCACCTTGCACTGCTACGTATACTGTTTCCGGGTTTTTTGGATGAATGATCACATCGGATATGTGCATGGATTTGTCTAATCCTACATGTTTCCATGTTTTGCCAGCGTCCGTACTTTTATAAACACCATCTCCGCTTGAGGTCATAACGCCACGTACAGCATGTTCTCCCATGCCTACATAGATCACATTGGGATCGGATTCTGAAACGGCAATAGCACCAACAGTTCCGGTATTTAATTGACCATCAGAGGTGTTCTTCCAGTTAATGCCACCATCATTGGTTTTCCAGATACCACCACCAGTCGTGCCCATATAGTAGGTCATTGGGTCAGACACTACACCGGTAGAAGCTACACTTCGACCACCACGAGTCGGGCCAATATTCCGCCATTTTAAGCCTTCATATAGCGAAGCGTCAATATCAGGTGAGTCTGTTTGTTTGTTTCTTTTCTGAGCCGCAAGGGGAGCAGCACAGCAAAAGGCTAAAAGGATTATCAATAAATTCTTCATGGTTTCATAGGTTAGGTTTTTTATTTAAGAGATATGAGAAGTGTATAACTTCTTGCTCGTAAGTGGGTTTTGTTGATCGATAAAAATCGACTGCATGATCATCCGCCTTTTCTGCTGGCACATAGGTTTCCTCGAATCCATTCTCCTTACAGAAATGATTGATGTGTGATAGAAGCTTTTTACCAATGCCCTGTCTTTGATAATTGTTGGCTATTGCAAGATCATATATGTAGGCAAGTGGCCTACTGGTATAATATTGCTCCTGAACATAGATCGTGATTCCTCCAATCACTTTACGATCTGAAATGACGCAAAACACATAGAATGAATCATTCTGTAATACTTTTTCTAGGTGATTTGAATCTGGCATTGAGAAATCTTCCCTTTCAAAAACATCTACAAAAAGTTGTATGACCTCAATAAATAATTGGAGATCATCTTTTTCAAGCTTTTTGATGGCAATATTTTCAATAGCGAGGCTCATGCTAAAAGCCGGGTAAGATCATCACTGCGTTTTGCATCATTCGCGATGGGCCTAGCCAAAACATTCGATATTGCGTGTTGTCTATGAGATACACAATTTTTCCTTGTCCAAGGTTAGCGACTCCTGCAAATGCTTGTCCTGCAATGTGGTTCAGGTTTTCATCAGAGGCATACCCTGCAACCAAAAGCTTTGAAGAATCTTTATGATAGTATCCAACCGTTTGAAACTTGTCGGATGGCATCAAAACATCGTTTCCAAAACGCAAAGAGTATAGGTTTTTCTTTAGACCAAACGCTAGAGGATTTGTAGTGTCAATGATAGTGTTCATGGCTGAGCCCGGAACCCTTCGCTTACCAAAGTAATCTTCGCGATCCGCATACTTCAGATAGCTTCTTGCATCGCTGCTATCCTTAGGTAATTTCTTCATCTCAGCCTCGATGATTTTAGAATTTTCCTTCGTGAAAAAAACAGCCGCACTTTCGGTTGCTACAAGCGTTCCTCCATTTTGAATCCAGGCTTTGATTTCTTCCTGTTGCTGTTCGCCAAATAGTCCTTTGAGGCCGTTGCCTCCTCCTGGAAGTATGAGTACATCATAGTCTTTCAAGTCAGCGCCTCCAAAACGGAAACCTTGTTTCGGTAGTGAAGTTTGCTCCAAAGCTGTGGTCCTGATACGTTCGATGGGAAGTTCAGTAACCCAATCAAACAGGAAGTAGATTTGTCCGCCAGTGTACGAGCTAAACGGAGGATCAACCATCATAGCAATTCGCGGCTGCTTGATGGGACGATTACCGGAATTGGCTAGATCCATTCCTGTGACCATTCTTCCCGAATTAAAGCCAACTATTTTCACTCCGGCTTCTTTAGCAATGGACTGCATGTCTCCATCAATAGCCTCGGATTTTTCACGATTTCTTCCTTTTAAGACGATCAATGAGCCAGCAGTGAAACTCATATTTCCATCACTGAAAGGCTCTTCTGCGGCACGTACATTATATTTTTTTGCCCATAGTTTGGCCAGTGCTTTCGGAGCATCTCGTTGTGACCAGTCGATGACGTATGCATATCTGGCATTGGGATTGACTACTTCTCCAACTGGAGATAAATACTCACTAACCTCCGTCATGTCTGCGCTAAAGGATCCATCAGTTGACCATGCATCCAAATTGAAGGCTATAGGCGCAGACCAGGTTGCCATGTCGTACATTACTGAGTCTTCGATAGACATGTTACGCTCCATGATGCTATTGATAAATAGCGCTCTTGGTTGATTGGTCGGCACAATGAACGTACCTTTTGGGAGGGTCTTTCTATCAGAAATACCGGTCCTGTAATTCTTGGCGCTAGAAATCTGAAAGTTGTTATCTGCTTTGTAAACCTTTACTCCATTTCGTTTAAGCACATTTACAACTTCAATGGCATACATATCCTTATCTGAGAAAAAGTATGCTTTGGTGCTTGTTTTGCTATTAGAAGGCCTCCATGCATCATAGCTATACTTTAACAAAGCCTTTTTATTTTCAGCGGAGGCTTTGATCGTAGCAATAGAAGTCGTGTAATGATCAAAAACTCGCTGGCGGAGTGTGAGATGGTAGCCGTCATTGGTTTCTACGATTCTACCTCCTGCCGAATGACCACCTTGTTCGGTAAGCATTCCAATGGCTCCCATCACACTTGGCCAACTAGAGCCATATCCGGGATAGAAAAAGTCAAAGGCATCTCGAGTGAAATAGTTGATTTGATGTTTATCAAACTGTGCAACATTGGCATCACCGAATACTTTAGACCACTCTTCGTAAGAATCAGGTAGCAGCTTATTTCGAGGAGTTGTGCCTGGCATGGTAAAATAGTTGGAGTTATATCCTTGCTCATGGTAATCAACATGCACCTGCGGCATCCATTTTTGGTATTCACCGGTATGTCCGCGTGATTCCGGGTGAACACCCCAGATCCAGTCGCGATTGAGATCAAACCAGTAATGATTGGTCCGTCCGCCAGGCCAACCTTCATAGTGTTCCAGATCTCTTGGCTCCACACCTGGTCGTTTGATGCGTTTCATGGATTTGTACCAATACACATATCGATCTCTTCCGTCAGGATTGATGCAGATATACATGATGATAACAGAGTTTTTTAAAACGTCCATGGTTTCATCATCTGTTGCTGCAGCCATTCGGTAGGCAACTTGCATTGCTGCTTCCGAAGATGAGGCCTCATTTCCATGGATATTGTAAGAGAAGGAAGTAAATACTGGCTCATTGTCCATTATTGGTTGAGCTTCTGCGGATGCTGCATTCAGCAGCTTAAGGTGTGTCTTTTGAAGATTACCAATATTATTGATGTTTTCTTCTGATGAAATAACCAGATTGATCAAGGGTCGGTCTTCGTAGGTTTTACCGTACTCATTATAGATGACTCTGGGAGACTCTTCAGCTAGTTGCTTATAGTAGGCTACAATGTGCGCGTATCCGGTGAAACTTTCGCCTAACTCATATCCCAGGTAATCTTCAGGTGAAGTGATGGAGGAGTTGGTTGGTAAGTCTGGCTCAAAGGCAAATCGATTTTTATCTACAACTTGTGGCTGAGCAATAGCAATAGAAATAACTCCTGATAGCAGGAGTAGGGTCAAGGTTCTCTTCATGATCTTTTAGGTTAGAAAGATGATGAAGATACTAAGATCGAAACACTTACATTTTATGATCCCATGTGAGAAGTCTAATAAAATGATAGGCGGTGTCCCTATTCATCCCTTATTACTTCAGTTGGGTTGACATTGATCACTCTCAATGACTGGATCGCTACAAGTAGAAGAATTACAGCAGCCGTAAGAATTAGGTTTATCGGGAATATCCCATATGGAACTTCTATTCGATAGGCAAATCCGGACAACCAGTAATCCATGATCCAGAAGCTCAATGGCCAGGCAATTAAGTTGGCTACAAAAGCAATCCAGATAAACTCTTTGGATAATGTTTGTATAATTTGATTTCCGCTGGCACCAAAGATTTTCCTCAGTCCAATCTCCCGATATCTTCTTATGGTGTTGAAAGTGGATAACCCGAGGATGCCAATTGCAGCAATGATAATTGCAATGACCATTGCGAAAATGGATAGACTGCTGATTACTTTTTCTTCTTGATAAAGTTGAGCATACTCTTCATCTAATATCTTCGACTTCATGTTGAAAAATGGTTCGAAATCATCGTAAACCTTTTCAATATGTGCGATTGATTCGACGGGTTGATTATTGTCATATCGTATATAAAACGTGCCAGTATTCTCAGGTTTTACCTGATAGATAATGGTAGGAAAAAGCGATTCATGGAATGATTGACTATTGAAATCACTAATTACACCCACGATTTTACATTTTTCACCAAAGATGTCAATGGAGTGTCCAATCGGTTCATTTAGATTCATAAGTTGAAGAGCACTTTCCGTAAGTATGATTTGATTGGTAGTATCGGTCGAGTTGAAGTAAGACCCTGCTAGCATTTCAAATTCAAAAACCTTCAATAGTCCGTTTTCAGCACCTATTGGCTTGAATTGAATTTTCTCATCTGGGTCTTTGCCACTCCATGAGACCTGGTCTGTGAGATAATCCGCATTGATCATGTTGGCATTGCATGCGCCAACCTCGCTTACCAATGGATTGGATTTTAGCTCTTGAATAAACGCATCATAATCCCTGATATGGCTAAATGTGGGTTCCATTATGAGTATTCCCTTTCGATCATATCCGGTACTTAGATTTTGCATGAAATCTAATTGCAAATAGAAGACGCTGGTGAGTAGGATAATTACCCCCGAAATAGTAATCTGAGTAATGGTCAACCACCTCCGAATATTCTTTTTCTCTCCACCTTTGAATGGTAAATTTTTCAACACTCTTATCGGATTAAATCTGGACAATACCAGTGCCGGATAGATACCCGACAGAAGTGTAGTCACCACAATAATGGCTGTCAGTTTTAGGATAAAAGTTCGATCTAGAACGAACTGAATTTCTTCGTCAATGAGTCGATTCAAGTATGGCAATAGCGCATAGGTGAAGAATATAGCTATTGCTGATGCAATTACTACTTTGAGCAATGTCTCGATTAGAAATTGAAAATGAAGTGAGGCTTTACTTGCTCCGTTGACTTTCCTTACACCAATTTCCTTTCCTCGCAGAGAAGACTGAGCTGTGGTCAGGTTAACGAAGTTGACCATGGACATAGTCAGAATGAAAATCGCGAACAAGCCGATAATCCTTACATAAGATACCAGGCCACCTGAAGCCTCTCCATTCTTAAAGTTATTGTACAAATGAACCTTATTGAGCGGATGAAGCATGACGCTTAGGTTTTCATACTTATCGGCGATCGGCAATGAATTGATTTGGTTTTCAACGGCCTTATGATTATTGTTTCTGAGACTCAGATAGGTGATAAATGAATAGGACTTCATGTTCTCCACCTTTTGGCCCCAGAGGGAATAGGCAAGCTCTAATGGTGCGATAAACTCAAACTGCAGCGAAGAGGTAGGGTGCACATCTTTGTAGATTGCTGATATCGTCACTTTAAAATGATTGTCGACCAGGTATTCTTTCCCCACAGGATTTACATCTCCGTACAGTTTCTTGGCTACTGACTCTGATAGTGCAATACTTTTAGGATTGATAAGTGGGTTTGATTGACCGCTGATAATTTCAAAATCAAACATTTTAAAAAATGAAGAGTCTGCAAAAATGCCCTTACTGTAGATGCACGGTTTGTCTTCATCAATTTTGAAACATTGCTCAGATGGCCATCTCCAGTTCGCGATGATTCTGGTTATGTGTTCAATGTCTGCAACGCTTTCCTCGGCTTGCTGAGATACTTCAAGGATAGCACCAGTGGCCGTCTGAGTCTCACCGCTACTATAGCTATTAGTAAATACTTTATAGATCTGATCTTTATTGGCGTGAAATTGATCAAAGCTGTGGTGATAGTTGATCCAGAGCATGGTCAAGAACACCACAATAAGACCAAATGAGAGTCCGAAAATATTGATCGAATGATGAAGTGGTTTCCGAATCAATTGTCTGGTAAACGTTTTCAGAATGTTTCTTAGCATAGCGATGTGATTGATTGTGGCTGCATTTTTCTTTATGGCAAAAGGTCGTATGAAATTGATGGTGTTCACCCAGTATCGATAATTGGATTTTAGCCGGCTGTTGTCTGCTCTATCCAACTGGTACTGTTCAAAGAGATCTCCTTTTAACGGTTCAACCCATTCCTCTTTACAGAAAAATTCAAGGAATCTATCGGCCGATTTAGGAGGACTGAAATTTGTTTTTTTTGAGCTCATAGCTTCTTCCAGGCGAGCTCTGGTATTTGATTCCAAAGTGTATTCCGAAGTGAGCGATTGTATTCGATTGCTTGTTTGCCCGAAGCGGTGATCTCATACAATTTTTTTCTCCTGCCGCCTCTTTCATGCGTGGCATCTGCCAGATGTGACTCGAGGAATCCTTTGTCTTCCAAGCGGCTCAGTGCGGAGTGTATTGCACCAATCGCCGGAGATCGCTTCGTCTGATTAGATATTTCTTGCTTAATCGCAAGTCCATATGCATTAGGATAGAGTACGCCTATAATAAGCAGTACAAGTTCTTCGAATTCACCAAGATGTGTGCCCTTCATTTTATCAATTTTCGCAAATGTAGAATAAATATATTTACTACAAATACGAAAATTGATAAATTAGGTTTAGTTACTCGTCTTTTAGCGCTTTAGAAGGGTTAGCGATAGCTGCTTGATAAGATTTTGTACTTACGACGAGCCAGGTCAACGCAAGTATGATAAGCACGGGAAGAGCCAATAGGTACCATGAAAGTTCGATTCGAGTGGTATAGCCTTGGAGCCAATCATTGAGCCAGTAAAATGCAGCGGCAATTCCAAAAACACTACCAGCCAAAACAAGCTTGGTGAAATCCTTGATGATCATATTGATGAGAGATGAAATGGTTGCGCCCATCACTTTTCTTACGGCGATTTCCTTATAGCGCTTTTGTAAAACAAAGGTGGTCAACGCGAACAAGCCAAGAATAGCTATGAAAATGGCCATTCCTGAAAATGTAGTAAATATCATCCCAAACCTTTTTTCGGCTTCAAACTGCCGTTGAAAGGTGTCGTCAAGGAATCTTGCCTCGAACGGATAACCACCAGCCAACTGTGACCACTCTTGTTCTACATCTTCAAAGACTTTCTTGAGATTCTCATTAGAGAAATTAATCAGGATATAGGACTGATGATAGATGCCAATTTCATATCCGGGTGATCCATGACGAATGATGAGCGGACTGACGTCTCGCTTTAATGAAGAGTAGTTGAAATCTTTTACCACTCCGATGACCGTGTAGATCTTGTCATCACGTTCTAGTTTTCTGCCTACAGGATCTTCCCATCCAAGCTCTTTCGCCAACGCTTGATTTACTATGATACCTGCTGTATCTGGGATAAAATTTGCTTTGAAAAAACGTCCATCTACAAGTTCCATGTTAAAGATTTTTTCTGCACCTGGAGCCATAAAAACGTTGTTAGGACTGAAGGCTCTTCCACTTTCATTGGGAACAGAGTATCCGTAATCCGGGAATCCATAGAAAGGTACATTACTAGATTTACTCACGTGGGAGATGTATGGTTTACTCTCCAATTCACTTTTTAAAACATCATACTTTTCTTCAAGCTGGATGCCGTTACTCACGACAAGTGTATTGTTGATATTGATTCCGATATCTTGTGATTTCAGAAATTCAACCTGAAAATAGATTACTAGTGTGATGGCAATCAAGAACACAGAAGTTGCAAACTGAAATGCGACCAGCACATTTCTCAGTGTCTGCTTGCCGGACATTGCAACTCCACCTTTCAAAGCCTGAATGGGATTGAAGCGAGACATCACATAGGCTGGATATCCACCAGCTAGTGGACCTACAATCAGGAGAAGTACCGCTAGGACAATGACGCTGTTTGGGGTAAATAGGTCGCCACTTTCAAAAGCTCTTTGAGTCAATTGATTGAACAGATCGATAGACAATGTTGCAAGTACAGCAGCAAATAGCAGGGAAATCAATGTGATAAGCATTGATTCGGTTAAGAACTGTAAAATAATGTTTTTCCTTTGCGAACCAAGCGATTTTCGAATACCAACTTCCTTGGAACGTACCGAAGACCGGGCAGTTGAAAGGTTGATATAATTGATGCATGCAATGATGAGGATGAACACAGCGATGAGGCTGAAAATCAATATGCTCTCTTCATCGCCTTGTGTGCCCAGACTGAAATTCGGCTTTTTGAGATGAATATCTAAAATCGGGAACAAGGTGAAAGCAAAGTTTCTATTTGGATATTCCTTTTTCAGGGCTTCAAATGTTTCATGTCCAGTGTATTCGATGTAGTCAGGCCCAACTTTTTCCTCATAAAGGTCTGCTAGCAGGATGCTAACATCTCCTTGCCTGGCTGTTTCCTTAAGCTTTAAATAGGTAAAGGTGTTATTGCCACTCCAGTAATAGGTTCCATCTGGGTCAACATGATTGGCTACAATGTATGAGTAGGGGATATGGGTATTTTTGGGAGGATCTGACACAATACCTACTACCTTAAATTGATCTCCGTCAATGGTAATGACTTGGTTCATCGGCTCCTCGTCAATGAAATACTTATCTGCTAATGTCTCAGTTAAGATTACATGATCGGGTTCGGTCAAGGCATAAGAACTACTGCCTTGAAGGAGTTTGATATCAAAGACGCCAAGAAAGTTTTGATCTACCCATAGTCCGCCATCCTGTAGAATGCCCTGATCGCCAACCTCTAAAAATGACTCTGCTAGTCCATTCACTTTGGTCGCCGCTTGTACTTGAGGAATTTCGGCCTGGATAGTTTGCGCCAGAAGCGTTGGTGTCCAGCGGCCATTATCGCCGTTGGCTACTCGATACATTCGATCTACCTCTGGATAAAAATTGTCATAGCTTTTTTCGTGAAAGATGTACATCGAAATCAGCAAGGCTGATGCGATTGCGACCGCTAATCCTGAAATGTTTATAGCTGTGTAGCTTTTTTGTTTTAATAGGGTTCTTATGGCAACCTTTAAATAATTTTTGATCATAGCAAGAGTGGTTAATTGTTCAAAATCATCTATTCCTTTTAAATATCTTAATCTGAAGAATCGGAGGGTATTCCATCCAAAGCGGAACTTTGCTTTGCGAGTAGAACCACCCCGTATGAAGAGCTCGTATAGATCTCCCTCAATTTGTTCACGATATCTTTCCTTGTAGAAAAATTGAAGGAACGTTAATGCCCATTTTGGTGGTGAATTCTTCTTCATGTAAAACCTAAAATCGTTTTTGGGATTTGCTTGTAGAGCTGATTTCGTGTTTCATGTACATAGGTGATGGCTTTAGATCCTTCTGCTGTCACGCGAAATAGCCGTTTTCTGCGGCCGCCACGTTCGGCACTGGCACCACCCATGTAGGAGGACACAAATCCTTTTTTCTCAAGTCGATCCAAAACTGTATGTACTGCACTGATATTGACTTTTCTTCCTATTTGATCATGGATTTCGTCCATGACGCGAACGCCGTAAGCTTCTTCGTTTAGAATGGCTACAATCATGAGCACGAGTTCTTCAAGTTCTCCCAGTTGATAAGACTTAATCTTCATATCTCCTTTTGTGCTTTATTTAATTCATAAATGTAAATCAAATAAAGCCAAGATTACACTTTCATTTCTTTTATAGATGTAAATGAAATGTGAAGGTTGCACATTGGTCAAAAAAAAATGTGACAACCAGGCTGGCCGTCACATTCGCTAAATAGATAATGTTTTTGAAAAATCAGAATTGCTCGATGAAATAATTAATGATGTCGGTTGTGGTTATAATCCCCACAAGCTTATCATTTTCAACTACTGGCAAAGCATGGAACTCACGCTTGGCAAAAACTTCTGCTGCATCTTTAATAGTATCATTCGGATTCAAGGTTTCAGGGCTATGTTTCATAACCTGATTGATTGAAAGCATGTCGAATATGGCTTCATCTGAACCTGTCTGATCTTCACCGAAGGTATTTCCAAAACTGATACGCAGTATATCCGTTTGGCTCAAAATCCCTATCAATTTATCTCCTGACACAACAGGAATGTGCCGGATGTGATATTTATTAAAGAGTTCGTTAGCCTCTTTTAAAGAATTGGTAATATTTACGGTTTGAACGTCCTTAGTCATGACGTTCTCTACTTTTTCTCTCTTTTTCATAATTATATATAGTTAAATCGGGTTAATCACTAGATGCTGCGGAACGATGAAATCTGCTGGCTACTTCCGGATCTGGATCCAGAGAAATATTAGCTTGATCCTTCCCTTCATAATTCAGATGATTCAGTACATACCTTATGGTCTCAAGTCTTGCTCTTTTCTTATTATTCGCCTCAATTATTATCCATGGGCTGTAAGACATGTGAGTACGTGAAAACATTTCTTTTTTATACTTGGTATAGTCATCCCAATGTTCTTGTGCCTTTTCGTCAATTGGACTTAGCTTCCACTGTTTCAGTGGATCTCCTTTACGCGAGTCAAACCTACTCTTCTGCTCTGTTTTGGATATTGAAAGCCAAAACTTGATAATTTCTACTCCATCCTCATAAAGCATATGCTCAAATTCAGGAACCTGGAGTAGGAAAGTCCGGTACTCGTCCTCTGTGCAGAAACCCATTACAGGTTCTACAACAGCTCGGTTGTACCAGCTTCTATCATAAAAGGTGATCTCACCAGGATTCGGTAGTGTGTTGACATATCGTTGAAAATACCATTGGCCTTTCTCAACTTCTGTTGGCTTGCTCAAGGCAACAACACGCATGGCTCGAGGATTAAGGTGTTCAATAAATCTTCGAATATTGCCCCCTTTGCCAGCGGCATCTCTACCTTCAAAAATGATAGCCAATCGTCGGTTATTCATGTGGACGTCTCGCTGAAGCTTAACCAATTCAATTTGGAGTTGCTTTAGTTCATGCTCATAGTTAAGCGAGAACATTAGCTTTTCAATGTCGTGGTTTTTTTCCTTTAAAATCCTTTTGATTCCCTGTGCAGAATTGATCCTTTGCAGGTCTTCAGCCGTAAGGTCAAGCTTTTCTACAGTTTCACTATTTTTCTCAGCCATCGTACCAATCATTTAATTAATTGAGGCCAAGGTATGTATGGCAATAGATGCAATAAAGGATAAACGTCAACCTTGACTTTGATTAAAATCAAGTATCTAGAAATAATTTTATTCAGGAGAGATACTAGCTCTCGGACCCATCTCCACCACTTCAAGATTTTTGATCTCGCCATTGGCCAAATCAAACCGTAACAATGTTTTTATCTTGTGAAATCCATGTTTACCTGCCGCACCGGGATTCATGAAAAGTAGATGGTTTACTTTATCTGGCATCACTTTCAGGATGTGCGAGTGTCCGCACACTAAGATCTTGGGCTGGTACTGCTTGACATAGGAAAGTACCTTCTTGTTATACTTTGGTGGTTTTGCTGCAATGTGTGTAATTAGTACACGAACACCTTCTCTTTCAAAGATTTCGCCTTCCTTACATTCTTGTCGGAGTTTACCTCCGTCGATGTTTCCCCAAACCGCAATCGTAGGCTTGAATTTCTTTAATTCCTCGAGTACTTCCATGGTTCCGATATCACCTGCATGCCAGATCTCATCGACCTCCTTGAAGTACTCGAATATCTTAGGATCTAAATAACCGTGGGTGTCAGATAGGAGACCGATCTTCATTTGCGTATCTTTGTAATGAAACTAAATCGGGGTATAAATCCGTTTTATAGTCATGCGAGCGCTAAAATATTTATTTGTTTCTGTAATACTGTTAGGACTGACTTCATTTGATTTACCGAAAGCAAATGAGGTTCGATGGTTAACCTTTGAGGAAGCAATGGAGCTTTATGAAAAAGAACCAAAGAAACTCCTAATTGATCTTTACACAGATTGGTGCGGATGGTGCAAAGTGATGGACAAGAATACCTATGGGAATGCCACCATTGCTACTTACATTAATGAAAATTTCTACGCCATTAAATTCAACGCTGAGCAAAAAGAGCCGGTCGAGTTTAATGGACATACATTTGAATTTATACCTGAAGCGGGCAGAAAAGGGACACACTCTATTGCTTATGCCGTGACAGGAAATAACCTAAGCGGCTATCCAATGACCGTCTTTATGGATGAGGAATTAAGAATCATCCAACCGATATCCGGCTACCTTAAGCCCGATCAGATGGAGCCAATACTCACATTCATTGGTGGAGGTCATTACAAAACGACCAAGTGGGAGGATTTTAAAAAAAATCACAAATCTGCACTTTGATATTGCAACCTTTCTGTTTTTTCTAAATCTATAGAACTGTAGACCGAGCAAAAGCTCAACCCTAACTCTTAAAATTTAGAAGACATGAAAAAATCATTTATCATAACACTAATTGGAATCCTTGTCGCTGGAGCAACTTTTGCTCAGGATGAAGAGACTAGAAGCTTAAGCTCATTTTCTGAAATATCTGCTCATGAGGGCATAGATGTATATATCAAAGAAGGAAGTAAGGAGGAAGCAAGGATTATTTCCGATAGCCATGACCTGGATGAAGTTCTAACAGAGGTTAGCTCAGGTAGACTAAAAATTCATCTGGAAGGCAATAATCATCGAAATATTGATGTAAAAGTCTATGTGACTTATAAATCTATCAAGGGTATTTCATCTTCCTCAGCGTCTTCGCTCACATCTGATGGATCCATTGATGCAAATGGTGGAGACTTTGATGTAGACGTAAGCAGTGCAGGAGATATCGATGCAAGTATTGAAAATGCAGATGAAATAACTATTGATGCTTCAAGTGCAGGTGACGCTCGACTCAAAGTAGAAGCGAACGAAATAGAGGCAGATGTATCTAGCGCCGGAGAAATTGAAGTGGAAGGAAGCGCAAGAAAGCAAGACATAGAAGCGAGCAGTTCCGGTGATTATGATTCATACGACCTGCAAAGCGAAGAGGTGGAAGCTACTGCGAGTAGCGGCGGCTCTGTGAAAGTAAATGTCACCTCAAAGCTGGACGCCCGAGCAAGTAGCGGTGGATCTGTGAGATACAAGGGAAGCCCAAAATATTTAGATGCTAGCTCAAGCAGTGGAGGATCCGTAAGGAAATCTTAAGATATTAGCACATACAATAAAAGGCCTGCATACTTTTGTGCAGGCCTTTTTTATTTCTATTTCATGAGAAGACTTTTATTCCTGACCATTTTATCCATCAGTTTATTTAGTTGCGAGTCATCCGAAGAGCGTACTCAGCGATTTTTCCAATTAGGCAATAATGCCTTAGCCGATGGATATTTCCAACAATCCATCGAATTTTACAATCAGGCACTGAAAGAAACACCCAACTATGCTGCAGCATTGAACAATCGTGGAGTTGCTAGAATAGAATCCGATCATCCTTATGAGGCTATTCTGGACTACAATAAGGCCATTCAGATTGATCCGGAATATTTGGACGCTCTTTTTAACAGAGCCTATGCGTATGAAGAAATTGGTCAATTTAAGAATGCACTAAAAGACATAAATCACATTCAAACGCTAAAACCAGACTCAGCTTTTGTTCATTTCTATCAAGGCCTGGTAGAAACAAAAATGAGAAATTACAATGAAGCACTCACGAGCTTCAATCTGGCCGACAGTCTTAATCCACTCAATCCCGAAACGATAATCAATAAAGCAACCATCTACTACTTTCTTGAGGATTATAAAACAGCAGAAAGTTTCGTAAACGATGCACTGGAGCTGAGCAGTGAAGATGCCAATGCCTATAGCTTGCTGAGTTTGATAGAAATGAAAAAAGGAAATTATCAGGCCTCCCTGGCAGAAATAAATCGTGCGCTGGATATTGTGCCTGGTGAACCGTATTTTCTAAACAACAGAGGTTTCATCTACCTGCAAATGGACAGCCTATCTTCTGCAATAGAAGATATCAATAGAAGTATCGTTTTAAATCCCAAAAATGGATGGGCCTATAGGAATAAGGGTATCTATCTAACAAAAATCGAAGATTATGAAGGCGCTCTGGGACTCTTCGATCGAGCCATTCAATCCAATGAATTCATTGATGAGTTGTACTTCTACCTTGGGAATGTTCATAAAACGCTTGGAGACGCCGAAGCGGCTTGCCAGGCATGGTTAAAAGGAGCTGAGCTAAATGAACTTGGCAGCAAGCAAATGCTGGTTCAAAATTGTGATTGATCTTTCTTGAACACCAGCTGGTAGATCGATACCAGATGGCTGAACAAAATAACCGGTACGATGAAAGTAGGAAGTAAAACATAGGGGAAGTAAAACACTCCGAGATTGGCTGCTTGTGCGCTGGTCGGTGTATAAAAGTATGGCATGTAGCTAACAGCCATTTGCACAATGTTGATCAAAAGTGCTAGTGCTATCACATTCCAAATAATTGCTCCAATCCTACTCTTACTTCTGGCGCCAACCATAAATACCGCTGCAAAAGGAGCTGAAATGCCTGATATAATATCCAGATTGCTTCCCTCGAATGTCATATCCATAGGTATCGCCCGTGAAACTGCCAACCACCATAAAACCATCTCCACCGGAACCCGCACAATGTGTATATAATGCAAGGTGGTTATGGGTATATTTTTTAGAATAGCCCTTGTCCTTGGCCAAACAAATAGAAAGACAATCGCGATTAGGGTGACACTTACTGTGAGTGGTAGTCTGGGGAAACCGGAAAGATTAGTGAAATATCCGTTGAAGGTTTGAACGCTAACAAAAAATATCCATCCAACAAGTAAAGTAATAACCAGCGAAGGAGTAATGCTTTTCTTGCTCGTCGTTGCAGTGCTAATTGCGTAATATAGAAACCCTAGTACTGCCACAACGATAGCAATAAAGGTAGCTGCTACATAATTTGGGATATCTTCCATTTAGGTGATTAGCGATGACAGTTCAATATAATTATAAAAGGGAAATGAAATAGTCATGCTTAATTTGCATTGAAATGAATTTCGATGAATTGACCAGATTCTTGGAGAAGCGCGTGCGGTTACCCATGCCCGGACATGCAGCACACCAAAAAATGAAGCCCACTTTGGCGGATGGAGCTCCTCTGAAACTTAAACATTCCACCCCTCCAAGAAAAGGCGGTGTACTTATTCTATTGTATGAAGATGAAGGGATTGTTCGCTTTCCACTGATTCAAAGACCCAACTATGAAGGGATCCATAGTGGCCAAATGGCACTACCGGGAGGCAGGTATGAGGAGGAAGATAGAGACCAGTACAGAACGGCACTTCGAGAGAGCAATGAAGAAATAGGGGTGGATCAAACGAAAGTTGAGATAATAGGGAGCTTGTCAGAGTTTTTTGTATCAGCTAGTAATTACATGGTTTTACCTGTGATTGGTAAGATTGACTTCAAGCCAAAATTTATACCTGAGCCCCGCGAGGTACACGATGTGGTGACTCCACCAATCAGTCACCTTGCAGATCCGGGGCGATTGAAGGAAAAAGAAATCACAGTGCGAAATGGCTTCAAAATGCAATGTCCATATTTTGATCTTGAAGGACGCACTGTCTGGGGAGCTACCGCAATGATGTTAAGCGAAATGGTCGAAATCCTAAAAGAGTTTGATAGAAGCTAATCATTCGATCATTAAAGGATAATATTCTGTTTCCACACACATTCAATGGGTATTGTACATTTGGGTCATGGAAAATTACGAAGAAGAATTTGATGATCATCATTCCGATTTTGATGATCGGATAGAGCCGGATGAACATTATTTTTTTGAATCAAAAGACGAATCTGAGCCTCTCAGAGACGATGATTTATATTACCGTCCCTTGGAAGAATACTAATCTAAAATAATCCTTACATCCTTCTAATCTATTTACTAATTTTGCAGCGGCAAACGGGTACGACCAGCTCCTGCTGAATCCCCCAGGACCTGACGGTAGCAAGGGTAGGCGGTCGTAGCGGTGCGATGCTTCGTTTGCCATTTTTTATTCTAAGATTCATCACTTTAACTTCCTAATAATGAAATTTTTCATTGACACAGCAAACCTTGACGAAATAAGAGAGGCTCAGGATTTGGGCGTACTCGACGGTGTAACCACCAACCCTTCACTGATGGCCAAAGAAGGTATTACCGGTGAGGCGAATATCTTGAAGCATTACAAAGACATATGCAACATAGTAGACGATAATGTCAGCGCTGAAGTAATCGCTACTGAGTACGACAAGATGGTTTCGGAAGGAAAAGAACTTGCTAAGATTGATGATAAGATCGTAGTGAAAATTCCAATGATCAAGGATGGAGTTAAGGCAATCTCAGCTTTAACTGCTGAAGGTATTCGTACCAACTGTACCTTGATCTTCAATGCAGGTCAGGCAATGCTGGCGGCCAAGGCAGGAGCAAGTTATGTGTCACCCTTCATCGGAAGACTTGATGATATCTCAATGGACGGACTAGCACTAATCGAGCAAATTGTTGGAATCTTTGACAATTATGGATTTGAAACTGAAGTATTAGCTGCTTCAATTCGACACAACATGCACCTCATTCAATGTGCAGAAATAGGTGCTGATGTAGCTACATGTCCGCTTAGCGTCATAACCGGATTGCTTAAGCATCCGTTAACTGACTCAGGTCTGGAGAAATTCCTTGCAGATTACCAAAAATCAAACAAATAAGATAGTCCGTAGTTGATGATGGAAGCGTTAGATTTTATTAATTTAGAAGAAATGTACATCATCAAGGTTAAAGGAAAAGCCAAAATTCCTGATTACATCCAAATCCGTGATCAGGATTTTGTTTTAGTTGCCTACTTTAGAACTGACAGGCCACTAAAGCGTATGGATAAATTTGGGCTTGAAGGTAAGGATGAGGAATTAAAAAACCTGATTCAAAGCTTGCCGTATGGCAAGCTTCAAAAGTTAGATTTATAAACAATAATGTCTTTTTCTGAAGAGCCAATCGTTCGAATTTCTAATGCCTCTGTTTTTCAAGAGGATCACACGGTATTAAGCGAATTGGATTTCACCATAGATAAAGGTGAATTCGTGTACCTCATCGGACGTACGGGTAGTGGAAAATCTTCGCTACTGAAAACACTTTATGCGGACCTGCCATTAAGACTGGGACATGCAGAAGTAGTTGGATTTCCCGTAAGCAGCCTTAAGTCCAGAGACGTGCCGTTTCTAAGGAGAAAAATTGGAATCATTTTTCAGGACTTTGAGCTCTTTTATGATCGATCTGTTGCGGAAAATCTGACCTTTGTAATGAAAGCAACCGGATGGAAAGAACCGGCCAAGATGAAAAATCGAATTGCTGAGGTCTTGATGAGAGTCGGGCTTGGAGCAATATCGGCTAAGATGCCACATCAACTCTCAGGTGGCGAACAACAACGAGTCGTGATTGCGCGAGCGATGATAAACGAACCACAAATCTTATTTGCGGATGAGCCTACCGGTAATCTTGATCCTGACGTAAGCGACGGTATTTTGAAACTGTTTGAAGAAATCAACAACAGCGGTACAGCGGTTCTGATGGCTACACACAACCATAAGTTCATCGAGAAGTTTCCACATCGCGTTTTGAAATGTGAAAAAGGCCGAATACTCGACTCATCAAAAGAGAAATTTGAGTTGAGTGGTTGGTACTAGTTCAGTCCGCCACTTCACTGTTTGATGCCAGCTATTTTTTTAGACGTACCTTTGCCATTCATTAGAAAGGATCGTTACCAAATGATCGTTTCGTCAACGCATTTTTATGACATTTAATTCATTGGGTTTGTCCGAACCCTTGCTGAGAGCAATCAGCAAAAAAGGTTACTCAGAACCATCTCCCATTCAATCCAAGGTAATTCCCGTTATTTTAGAAAAGAACGATGTATTGGCCTCAGCGCAAACCGGCACAGGAAAAACTGCAGGATTTACGCTTCCAATGCTTCAGCTGCTTTCCAACGGTGAGACTTTTCGAAAAAAACCGGTAAGAGCGCTCATACTTACGCCAACTAGAGAGTTAGCGGCGCAGATATATGACAATGTCCGTGCATATTCGGCTTACCTTGATATCCGATCCGCTGTGATCTTTGGTGGAGTGAAGGCTAATCCGCAGATCGCTGCACTGAAAAATGGTGTGGATATTTTGATAGCCACGCCTGGAAGACTATTGGATCTTCACAATCAACATGCGCTTTCGCTACACAAGGTAGAAATCCTCGTGCTCGATGAGGCTGACCGAATGTTGGACATGGGTTTTCAGCGAGACATAAACAAGATTTTAAACCTGCTTCCACCCAGAAGACAGAACCTACTTTTCTCAGCTACATTCTCCAAAGAAATAAAGCGACTCGCGAACGCATTCATGCGAAATCCAAAGTATGTTGAGGCAACCCCTGAAAATACAACCGTAGAGAAAATTAATCAGCTGGTGCATCGTGTGGACAAGTCACGTAAGACCGAGCTGATACTTGATTTGATCGCTGGCGGCAGGTGGCAGCAAGTATTAGTTTTCACACGTACCAAGCATGGTGCCAACCGTTTGGCTGAAAAGATGGTCAAAGCTGATATAAGTGCAGCTGCAATTCATGGTAACAAAAGTCAAGGAGCCAGAACTAAAGCTCTTGACGGATTTAAGAAAGGAAATGTAAGAGTTTTAGTAGCGACTGACATTGCGGCACGGGGTTTGGATATACCTTTACTGCCACACGTGATCAATTTTGAATTACCTAATGTGGCGGAAGATTATGTGCATAGAATTGGAAGGACGGGTAGAGCAGGAGCCAGTGGGATTGCCTTGTCTTTGGTGAGTTTGGATGAGGTAGAGTACTTAAGAAGTATTGAGAAATTAATCGACACAAAAATACCGAAGGAAGTAATTGAAGGATTTGAACCAACAGAAAAGCCAGGAGATTTGCCTCCATCCCCAAAAAAGAAGAACTTTAACCAATCGCGTCCAAAATCCAAGCACAAAGACTTTAGAAGAAAGAAGAAGCCAAAACACAACTAACCTATGAACAACCTCCTTATTTATGGTGCTTATGGATACACAGGCCGATTGATTGTAAACGAATGCCTTAAAGTTGGCATAAAGCCAATTATCGCCGGGAGGAGCGCGGAAAAAGCAATGAAATTTGCGAATAAGCACGATCTGGAATATGATGTGTTCGAAGTTTCCGAAAAGGAAAAACTGGAAAATTGGCTGAAAAGAGGAGATGTTGTCATCCATTGTGGAGGTCCATTCATTCATACTGCTAAAGAAATGGTGGAGGCTTGCCTCGCAACAAATACTCACTACCTGGACATAACTGGAGAATATCAGGTTTTTGATCTGGTGAAGGAGTATGACCTTCAGGCAAAGGAAAAGAATCTCATGCTGATGCCTGGTGCAGGATTCGATGTGGTCCCATCAGATTGTCTGGCAAAACACCTGCACACGAAGCTGCCAACAGCAACCGACCTCAAACTCGCGTTTGTAAGTAAAGGAGGGAAGTTATCCAGAGGAACAGCCAAGACGATGATTGAAAACTTAGGCGATCCTCAGATAAGAAGGACGAATGGTGAATATGAAGGAATCCCGATGGGTAAATCAATCCGTGAAATAGATTACGGTGACTTCTCTCAGATCTCAATGGGTATTTCGTGGGGAGATGTATCTACGGCATTTCACAGCACAGGGATCCCCAACATCGAGGTATTTTCCGGTACAGACGAGCAGCAAATAAGTAAAGTGAAGAAGACACTTCGTATGTCTTTTATGCTTAAATCGAGAATGATCAAAAACTTCCTGATCCGTCAAATGGATAAGCGACCCGATGGTCCGAAAGAAGAAAAAAGGGATGCGTCCTGCATGTATCTATGGGGTGAAGCTAGTGATGACAATGGCAAAATAGAAGCGCGGCTTAAAACACCTAATGGTTATACATTAACGGCAATGTCATCGGTACGGATCGCTCAAAAGATCTTTGCAGAAGACTTGAAGCCGGGATTTCAAACGCCTGCTTCCGCATATGGCGAAGGCCTGATTTTGGAAATCGACGGCTGTTTCTATTTGTAGACCAAAACACTTCTTTGATCTACTTTGATTGCAGGCCTAATCGAAACTGCAGACCCTTCACAAAGGAAAATCGTAACTTAATAGCATGAGACGCACACTTATCACCCTATTAGTTACGCTCTGTTCATTCACCTATGCACAAACCGTAGATATCTCAGGTACCTGGTTGGGAACATCCACTTTTCTCAAAGAACATAATCAGCTTAAATATGACTTGACCCAAAAGGGCAGTCAAATCACTGGATTTATCTATGTGAAAAATCTTGCAAAAAAAGATTCCATTAAAGCCAGAATTTCCGGAACGATCAAGAAAGGAAAAATCATACTTGAGGGTGAAGAAATAATCTACCGCACCGGAATGGCCTGCATGGCCAAAAATGAGCTGACCTACCAACTAAATAATGACCAGGAAACCCTAACCGGAAGATGGAAAGGTGATTTAAAGCTCAACACTTGTGCACCTATCGTTTCAGGTAATATCACTCTGTTTAAAGAAAAACCAATAAGTAACACGTCAGCAATAGCTCAATCGGAAGCCACTCCCATCCATTCTGTAGCAGAAAAAGACGCAGTAGGCAAGGCGCTTATAAATGAACTGGGCAAGAGAAAATATTATGCATTGATCATCGGTATAAATGATTACCTGGACGATGAAATACAAGATCTGGATAATCCCATCAACGATGCGGAGCAGCTGGCCGGTGTCCTGACATACCACTACTCATTTGATCAGGAAAATGTGACCGTCCTGGAAAACCCTCGAAGGGAAGATATTATTACGGCACTTGATCGATTAACTGGCGTGGTGACTGAGAAGGACAACTTACTTATTTTCTATGCTGGCCATGGTATTTGGAATGAACAATTGAATCAAGGGTATTGGTTGCCGAGCGACGCTTCTCTTGACTCTAAATCTTACTGGCTATCAAATAGCACGCTTAGGGACTATGTAGGAGGGATTAAGTCAAAACATACGTTGCTAATATCGGATGCCTGCTTCAGTGGTGGCATTCTGAAAGAACGAGCAGTTTTTGGTAATAGTCGCGCGATACTGGAAGTATATAAGCTGCCAAGCAGGAAAGCAATGACCAGTGGCACATTGAAGACAGTTCCGGATGAAAGCGTCTTCATCGAGTATTTACTTAAGAATCTGGTAAACAATCAGGCGCCGTTACTTTCAGCGGATCAGCTGTTCCGACATTTCAAGACTGCTGTGATCAACAACAGCCCCAATGGACAAGTACCACAATACGGTCCTATTTCTCAGGCCGGGGATGAAGGGGGTGATTTTGTTTTTCTGAAAAGAAGCAATTAAAATACAAAAGGCTACTTTTCTAAGTTTTCAAACACAGAACTTAAATCAATAGAATAGATATCTCCGGGAGGTCTAATTCCTTCCTCAACTGGTGCAGCCATTCCTGGTCTTTCAGAAGTAAAAAATAGTGTTTGATCATCTTTACTTAATCCTGGTGCAAACTCAGCATACTCAGGCGTATTTACCAGATCACCTAGATTGTGCAACTCCGACCAACCGCTTTCCATGTTCCAACTTACAAATAGATCCGGAGGAATGGATGGCTCTACACGCACGGCCACAATGAGAAAACTTTCATCTGATGCGATGCATGGATTGCTGGCATAGATGGGCTTACTTTGATACTTTAATATAACTGGTTCGGCTTCCTCATAGAATCCATTTCTGAAAGTGCTTTTCATAATATATCTTCCAGAGTCTCTCTCAGAAACAAAATAAGCGTTTCCATTTTTTGTCATAGATATGAAGATTTCAGTTGAATCTGAGTTTAAGGGTCGTGAAGACAAGATTGGATCACTCCACGAATTATTCAATCGGTCAATATACCAGGTGTTAAATTCTCCAGCTTCCAACGAATCGGCTAATGGCCTATTGGAGCTGAAATAAAGCCGGTTATTATCATGAGTCAAAAATGGATCAACATCGATGTATTTACCTTCTGAAAAAGGAAGAGATACAGGGTCAGACCAATTATCTCCACTCTTGGTCGTCACGAGAATTTGCATGGCTGAGCGATTTTCATTCGTCCGATTAAAGAAAATCTCGGTTCCATCCACATTCACAGAGGTTGAAAATTCAGGAAGGGGAGATGAGACAACTTCAGGAAGAAGAACTTTGGCTTGTGTAGGTGTTTCTTGATTTTGCTGGCACGCAAAAAGAAGAATGAGAATGGGTAAGCATTGCTTCATCTTTTCAGAGATCATACGTATGATACCTGGCAATGTTCTAATCAGCCTAAAACTCTAAAGTAAGCTGACTTGGCTGCTCGGGCTCCTCATCTTTTCTGAAATTAGATATACCCACTCCAATCAACCGTACGCCTTGCTCATCCAGTAGATCGTCTGCCATGAGTTGTTTCGCAATGGTGACATACTGTGCCTCGTCATTTATTGCTTGTTCCAAAGTTTTGCTTCGGGTGATTTGTCGGAAATCGGCATATTTTAGCTTCAGTGTCATCGTATGACCATCCGATGCTTTGCTTCTGTGGTATCGGTCATAGGAAATGTGAGCGATGCGATCAATCTCTTCCATGATATCGGCCATCTCATAGAGGTTGTCTTCAAAGGTTCGTTCCGCACTCACCGATTTTGTTTCCCGTACCGGCTGTACGCTTCGCGTATCAATACCTCTGGAAATATTGTAGTAATACTGTCCCGACTTTCCATAACGAAGTTTGAGGTCTTCCAGGCTTTTCTTTTTTAGGTCTTTCCCAGTAAAAATGCCTGCCTTGACCATTTTCTCAGCGGTCACTTTTCCGATTCCATGAAACCGATGAACAGGCAACGACGCAACAAAACCTTCGGCATCATCAGGTAAGATGACGTAAAGTCCATCGGGTTTATCCATATCGGAGGCCGTCTTGGCCAGAAACTTATTGTAAGAGATTCCGGCAGACGCAATAAGTCCGGTTCTCTCCTTGATTTTTTCCTTAATCTCTTGTGCAATCAAGGTTGCCGAGTTCAATCCGATCTTGTTTTGTGTGACATCCAGATAAGCCTCATCCAGTGATAGTGGCTCTACCAAATCCGTATATTCGAAAAACACCTCGCGTATCTGACTGGACAATTCTTTGTAGCGAGAAAAGCGAGGTGGCACGAATACCAAGTGTGGACATTGCTTAGCGGCTTTCGCTGATGGCATGGCAGACTTCACCCCAAACTTGCGAGCTTCGTAGCTTGCAGCGGCAACCACCCCACGTTGAGAATTGCCACCGACAGCCACAGGCTTTCCTCTCAGCTCAGGATTATCCAGCTGCTCTACGGATGCATAAAAGGCATCCATGTCAATATGTATGATCTTGCGATGGTCCATGATATACCTGGCAAAGAAATAACATCCAGTGACAACCCTGTGTCACAAAGACCACTGCCGATATTAAAAATTATCTATCATGGATAGGGTATTGAGAATTACATGCGCAATAATCAGAGGCCAAAGGTTTCTCCCAGTAACTACATAGGCGATACCAAAGACCAAACCAATCAGGCCTGTTGTTAATGATCGTTCGGATAGATCATATGAATGGCGGAATCCGAAGATTCCCGCCTGAAACAATACAGCCAATATTGTTGAAAATGGTACTTTAGAAAACAGCGATTCAAAGCGATTGAGAGAAAACCCTCTGTCTTGAAGTTCTTCCAGAAAGGATTCTATCCAGATAAAGAGAATAATTGAAAGAATGCTGGCAATGGATCGCTCGGCAGTGCTCACTGCTGAACCCGCTGCTGTCTGCTCAGCGGCTGAAAACATATCAGCAACAAAAATCTGGAAGAGTATCATGGTGATAACAGTGGTGACAAGCGTAACAGCCACAATAATTATCAGGGGTTTATAGCTTTCGGGCTTGGTTAAGCCGAGATCTTTCCATGATTGTTTCCTAAAGTAGAGCAGGAGGGTTGCTAAACCCACAGTAGCTGTTGTTTTAAAAACGGCGTTGCCCCAAAATCCAAGACTTTCAAAGTAGATGGTTCGGACAAAGAACATTAAACCGATAAAAAGAACTAGATCTAGAAGTGCTGCCAGCGGGCTTATTTGATTGGGGGATTTTTTCAATTGTCGTTTGATTAGGTCTAAACTCGGTAGTTAGTCTTGATAGATGCTGATTTATTATCATTAGTTACAAATATTATAGTTATTCATATCGTCATGTAACCTTTCCTAAACCGACTAGTATTTTATGAAAACTAATGAACTCAAAATGAAAAAAATCACAATCTTACTCCTCGTAGCAGGCATCTCCCTATCCGGGTTTGCCCAAGACACTGACAAAGCATCCAAAACCAAGGGCTTGAAGAAAGTGGAAAGCGTATCGCAACTTTCTCAATTGTCTGAGTTGTCTCAGCTTTCTGAATTGTCAAACCTTGCTGAGCTTTCCAGTTTGGCTGAGCTCGCTGCACTTTCCGAATTGTCGGAGCTCGCGGAGCTGTCCTCATTGGCCAATGAAGCAGTGCTGGTTGATCTCACTGAATTGGGAGTGGAGCTCAATATGGACATGATCAAGATGTTCTCTGACTTTGGAAACTATGCTGACTTTGGAAATTACGCAGAGTATATCAACTACGCGGATTACGGAACCGATGTAGATGTTGATTTCGATGAGATCCAAAAGTCAATAAAAGAGGCCATGAAGGATATCGATATCGAAAAAGAAAAAGAGTAAGGTTCAGGTTACCAGGTTTGGTTTCGGCCGAACCTGGTTTTTTATCACTAATTCGTAAAATAGCTTCCTCACTTTTGCGGCAACTAAATCCACGGTGAAAATAGAAGAACCACTTTTGCGGCAGCTAAATTTTCTGTAGAAATAGAAGAATCAGTTTTGCGGCAGCTAAATCCATGGTGAAAATAGAAGAACCACTTTGGCGGCAACTAAATCCACGGTGAAATCAGAAGAATCACTTTTGCGGCAACTAAATCCACGGTGAAAACAGAAGAATCACTTTTGCGACAGCTAAATCCACGGTGAAATCAGAAGAATCACTTTTGCGGCAACTAAATCCGCGGTGAAAATAGAAGAATCACTTTTGCGGCAGCTAAATCCACGGGGAAAACAGAAGAATCACTTTTGATTATCCATTTCCCCTCTTCCTCGCATAATGATTCTGCACCAGCTGCCCAAAGTAGACTTTGGATTCAACAAGCTCAAACTGTAGCTCGATGGGGAACTCGCCAAATAGGGAAGGCCCACCACCCAAGACTATAGGGAAAGCGGTAATGATCATCTCGTCGATTAAATCTTCCTTAAGAAAGCTCTGAATGGTACTTCCGCCATCAATGTAAAGCCGAGTATGTCCTTGTGCATGAATTTCCTCAAGTACTTCTTGCAAAGTTCCGCTGACTAGAAAAGCTTTACCCTTGTGGCTTTCCGGGATTTCTTTTAAGCTGTTGCTCAGCACATAGACCGGTTTCTGATATGGCCACTCTACATCAAATCCCAGCACGGTTTCGAAAGTGTTTCGTCCCATCACCATTGCATCAATGTCATTGGTAAAGGCGTAGTAGCCCATGTCCTCACCCTCAGGAATCTGAATAGAATCGAGCCAGGCAATCCCATCATTCCGATCGGCGATGCGCCCGTCCAGGCTGGTAGCTATGTATACGCTGTTTTTCTTATCCATGGGCTAGTCCTTTGATATCACAACCTTTTTGCCAATCAAATCAATTGATTTAAGTGAATTTACTAGATACTTGGCTACCGCCAAACGGCTGATCAATAAGCCGGGCTTTGGATAATTATCAAACGTTTCTCTCACGGGTTGCTTCCTTTTTGAATTGGTTAATCCAACAGGACGCACAATAGTCCAATCTACGTTTGACTCCTGAACGACCTTTTCTTGTCTTTCATGATCTGCATAGGCAACACCTATATTGCTGTTTTCAACAAACCACCGAAACCATCCCGGTAGATTTTCTTTTGTTTCTGCCACACCCCATGCAGAGCAAATTACCAGACGTTTGATCTCTTCTTCTTCAGCGAAAGGAATTAGTTGTCGCATCGTATCTGAAAGAAATTTTTTTGGAGTTCTGATTGAAGACCAGGGAAAGTCTGACTTTCTGGAGATATTAAGCACACTGATCACTGCATCACATCCAGCTAGGGCTTTTCTCAAATCTTCTCTCTTACTTGGATTCCCTTCGAGAATTGTAAGTCCCTCTTGTTTCTTGATACGTTTGGAATTTCTCGAAAGACAAGTCACACGGTAATCATTCTCAAGCGCATACTTGAGAACTAGCTTTCCTGTTCGTCCGGTAGCGCCAAGTATGAGGAGATTCATCTCACATTTTACTTCAACCCTTCCTGATCCAACAAGTACATCATGGCGCTCATGCTTGCCGCACCCAGCTCAAGTTCGCGCTGATCAATGGCTTCAAACACATCCGCAGGGGTGTGGTGATAGATAAAATACTTCTGTGTGCTTGGTCGCAGGCCAATAAGAAGTGTCCCCTGTGACCTCAATGGTCCAATGTCTGCACCGCCACCATTCTGATCAAAGTCCCAAACCCGATAGGGAAGGAAGTAGTCTCTCCATGCTTTGATCTGTGCTCTTTGCTCTTCTGTGCCTGAAGTGGAAAAGCCCAGTGGCTGAAACCCTCCAGAATCGGACTCCAGCGCAGCGATGTGCTTTTCACCTTTTTCTTTGGCCACTCTCGCATACTCCCGACCACCTCTGAGACCGTTTTCTTCATTCATCCACATTACTGCTCTGAGCGTACGCTTTGGCGTGATACCCAGTGCTTTGAATAGTCGAACCGCTTCAATCGCCTGCATGCACCCACTGCCATCGTCATGTGCACCTTCGCCTACATCCCACGAATCCAGATGTCCGCCCACTGCGATGATCTCATCCGGAACTTCTGAGCCTCGTAGTTCTCCGATGACATTGTATGAAAGTACATCAGGCAGCTGTTGGCAATGCGTCTCTATGTACACATTGAGTTTTTGTTCTTTCAATACCTGACTCAGCTTATCCGCATCATTGGTACTTATGGCCACAGCGGGTATTTGATTGATCAATGCTTTGTACCTCAATGATCCCGTATGGGGAATGTCATCTTGCCTGTTGGTAACCGAGCGAATGATAATGGCTTTGGCTCCATATTTAGCAGCTTCTGAAGCTCCTGAGGATCGTTGAACCACCGCACCTCCGTAAGCGCCGAAGGTGTTGATGATGGTAGGATCCATCCGGCCATTGTAAAATACAATCTTGCCTTCTAATTTCTTGCCGAGCTCATTCACCTCGTCTATGCCGCTCACCTCGATCACATCAGCAAGCACGCCCTCAGGACCTGTGCCCACGGAGTTGCCCAATGCCAGTGCATTGAAATCAATGGTGCCGTGCTTATCCGAATTCACCGCACGCACGATCTCTTTCTTGCCACGAACCCAATGTGGTACCATCACAGGTTGCAGGTATACCGTGTCGAACCCGTAAGATTCCATGAGCTGCTTCGTATACTCTACCGCAGCGGCAGCTTCAGGTGATCCTGACAATCGGTTTCCGATTTCTTTACACAATACCCGGAGGTCTTCATACACCCGGCCATTGGTCAATGCTTCGTTGTAGATGCTTTTGATTTGATCCTCATGCTGGGAGAATGCCAACATTGGAGCTAAAAGGGAGAGTAGTAAAATCTTTTTCATACGTTTCAATTTGTGCATTGAGTCATTGCCGCCTACGGTGACTTACCGCAATGTTATGCTCAATGAATTACCTGATCATCAGGGGCTGAAATTAACTGAATCGAATGCGCATTCAAAACGAGCTGTTACAAAAGGAAGAAAGTGTGGATTAGAGGCTGGCTACAATTTCCGGCATCACCCGATGACCACCATCATACCAATGTAATTGTGGCTCTCGACCCAGCGCCTTCTTTACAACCTCATTTTGTTGGGGTATCATCTCTTCTTTAAAGTAGATATCCTCTTTGCTGGTGTAATAGTGAATTCCTTCTTCACCGGTTAAATACTTCCAATCTTCAGGATTGGTATCCGGCGGAAATGTACCCGCCCAGATGATCATTTGATGAAATGGTACTTTAGCCTGTGCAGCATATCGTCCCATAGTAGCCGTGCCTTGAGAGAACCCAAAATAGATGAGTTGTTTGTTAGAAATGTCTCCAATCGTATGCAAAACAGCATCTATGTATGCGTATTGATTTTCAATTTCAGTCAAGCGGTCTTCCTTCGTCATCCAGGATGCGCCTACTCTGCCATAAACTCCGTTCAGATAATACTTGGAAAGACCTTGAGGAGCTATGATGAAATTTTTCTCCGGATCTAAATCCTCAAATTTTTTAATGAAGTATTCCGCCAACTGACCATACCCGTGAAAGACCAGCCAAACCCGTTCAGTTTTTTCAGTCAGCTTGTTTAAGGTGTGGTAGGAGGCTTTTATGGAAATGTTGATGTGGTGTTGCATTTTGAAAGTCCCCTCCTTGGAGGGGATTTAGGGATTGATGAGTTTATCGTAGATTTTATTGTAAAGATTTGATGACCTTGATGTGAAAACTAATATCAAATGGGTGGTAAATGAAATTGTTCGATGCATCACAACCCACCCCCGACCCCTCCAGAGAGGGAAGTAAATTATCCAGCTACCATTTGCATCATTAACCCACATAAATAAGCGCCGTAGGTTCCCAGTACATACCCTAAAACTGCCATCAATACACCCACAGGAGCTAAAGACGGATGAAACTCGGAGGCAATCACAGGTGCAGACGCCGCACCGCCAACATTGGCGGTACTGCCTACCGCAATAAAGAAATAAGGTGCTTTGATCAGTTTAGCCACAATAGCGAGCAGCAGTACGTGAAATAGAATCCAGGTGATTCCCAGAAAGAAGTATCCGGGATTCGAGAAGATCGCGAGGATATCCATGTTCATACCTATAGCCGCTACAAGTATGTAAATGAATGCCCTTCCGATTCTGGAAGCTCCGACACCCTCAAGCTCTCGAGCCTTGGTGAATGACAGGATCACTCCCAGGGTAGTAGCAATAACGACCAGCCAGAAAAATCCGGAAGTAAGGCTGTATTGCTGCAGCGCCGGGAATTGCTCCAGAAATGGAACAATTAAATCGGAACCAAAATGGGCGAATCCTGTGCAGGCAAAACCGACCATTAGCACTTTCATCAGGTCAGTCAAATCAGGAGTTTTGGAAACACTTGCCTGATAGTTTTCCATTTTCAGCTTCAATGCTTCGATAGCCGAAGAATCTGCTTTGAGCTTGCGATCAATGATTTTGGTTACCGCGACTCCTGCTATAAGTATTCCCAACCATGCATTCCCAACAATAATATCTACAGTTACCATGGTAGAAAATAATTCATCGCTCACCTCAAAGACTTCCTTCATGGTCGCTTGATTGGCACCACCACCAATCCATGAGCCGGCGATTGTCGTCATCCCACGCCAAACTTCATTGGGAGCTACACCTCCAACCAGATCCGGTGCGATTTGAGAAAAGATCATAATAGTAAGTGGCCCGCCGATCATGATGCCTACGGTTCCTGTCACAAACATGATTACTGCTTTCGATCCAAGCTTGGCAATTTCTTTTAGATCAACACTCAAAGTCAATAAAACCAAACTTGCAGGAAGAAGGTACCGCGATGCGACAAAATACAAATTCGATTTCGAGGGATCAATCAACCCAACTGCTTTCATGAGAGAAGGCAGAAAATAGCACACGAGCAGTGCCGGCACGTAAGAATAGAACTTCTTCCAAAATGGGTGATCCAAAGCCGAAGTGTAGAATACTGCACCGAGCATCAGCATCAGCATTCCAAAAATTACGGCATCATTTGTGATTAAAGGTTGGTCCATGGTTTTTTTGAATTAGCTTCAAGAATAATCATTATCATTGAGCATATCCATCTTTATTTTATTTTTGAAAAAAAATACGATTATGGGGAAAGGAGATAAAAAAACCAGAAGAGGTAAGATTTCTAAAGGTACATACGGAGCTTCAAGACCCAGAAGTGCCAATAGGAAGTCAGTTGCACAACCAGCAAAAAAAGCATCTAAAAAGAAATAATAAATGAGGATTATATGGCTGATCTGTCTTGCATTAGTTGTTAATGTAGGAGTGGGGCAAACGACATTTGTAGGGGTGAAGGCAGGAGGCCATGTTTCATCTACATTTATTGAACATACGGTATTTAACTTAAACCTGAATACCACATTTCTGCCTGGCGCGAGCGGGGGAGTGTTTGTAAAGTATCTTCCTAAACCCGGAAGCGCATTCCTAAACTCGGGGATTCAATTTGGCGTGAATTACGTACAAAAAGGCTGGAAGCAAACATTCCTTACGGACGAGCCTAGCTACTCAGCTCGAATGAACTACCTGGAGATCCCACTCGAAGGGTTTGGCTACTTTGGTGGCAAGAATAAATACTTTATCTCCGTTGGTTTATATATGGAGTTTCTCATGAGTTCGAGCCTGGATGCAGAGCCTGACAGCAACAATACCGGTGGTGCCGACTTCTATACTTATGATGAAACTCGCGATCGTGACGTTGGATATGGAGCTCGATTGGGCGGAGGTATCTTCAGAGAATTGTCCATCGGTACTTTCCAGGTGGAAGGATTTTTTAGCTACAGTTTCAGTAACTTTATTGACCCTGGAGACCTTACAACGGAGACACCGGACTTATCCAATCACTGGATGTTGGGATTTACTGTTGGGTACATGATTTCTTTTGGAGGAAACAAGAATGAATAAAGAAAAGCTAAGCAGACTGAAATATATGAACGTGCTATTGCTTCCGGCATTGGCATGGGTCAGTTTCAACACATATGGATGGCTCACCTACCTTCCGTTGATAGAATCATTTGTCATGATCCCTTTGTTAGAATTGGCCTTTAAGCCAAATCCGGAAAATCTGGCAACAGAGACAGAGGAAGAACGAAAAAAGGATCGGATTTTCGATTGGCAATTGTACATCATGGTACCAATCCAATTTGTTTTATTGGGTACGTTTCTAATTTCTATGCAAGAAGTGGGTTTGACTTTGGTTGACAAAATCGGCAGAATAACGGCCATGGGACTTATGTGCGGAGTGATAGGCATTAATGTAGCGCATGAGCTTGGTCACAGGAAGGAGAAATATGAACAGTTTATGGCAAAAGCTCTTTTGCTCACTTCTCTTTATATGCATTTCTTTATTGAGCACAACCGTGGGCATCATAGAAATGTAAGCACGAAAGAGGATCCTTCATCAGCTAGATATGGCGAGTGGTTATATACCTTTTGGATAAGATCCGTAGTGTTTGCTTATTTATCTGCCTGGCAGCTCGAAGCAGAGCGGTTAAAGAAAAAAGGAATGTCAGCTTTCTCGCTTCAAAATGAGATGCTCCAATTCCAACTGATCCAAATTGGATTTACAATAGGAATCGGACTCGTTTTTGGCTGGATGATCATGGGCTATTTCATACTTGCGGCAGTTATGGGATTCCTGCTACTGGAAACGGTGAATTACATTGAGCACTATGGATTAGAGCGTGATAGAAAAGGAGATACCTATGAGCGCGTAATGCCACATCACTCGTGGAATTCAGATCACAAGATCGGCCGCATTATTTTGTTTGAACTTTCCAGACACTCAGATCATCATTACATCGCTAGCAGAAAGTATCAGATACTCAGGCATATTGATGAAAGTCCGCAAATGCCTACCGGCTATCCGGGCATGATGATTTTAGCTACTATTCCTCCGCTGTGGTTTTCGATTATGAATCCGCGAATCAGGAAAATCAAATCAGAAGGACTGGCACAAGCAGCCTAAAGACTGAGCCAATAATTGATTTTAAATACGATTGCACGATTCCGGGTTTGGAATCCGTCCGTAATGTAATTGTCAGTATATACCAGAAATACGTCCGATACAGGTTTGAATCTCCATTGGAATCGGGAGTTATGCCCCAGATTTTCACTCTGAGAATTGTATTGGATGAAAGTCGTAAAAAACAGGTTGTTGCTAAGCGTTAAATCAAACCTTGGTCCGATGAGGTAAAGATCTGCATCGCTGTAGGGATCAGGTAAATCAATCCGGTTATACTCGCCATTCAATTCAATTTGCATAATCGGTGGAAGCCTGAATGTGAGACCTAATTCAGCATTGAAACGGTTGCCATTGAAGAATCCCCCATTTCTGACAAATGCACGGAAAATGAAATTTTTCCTTCTATCTGTTCGATAAAATATTTTGTAGCTCATCCAACTGTGCTCCGTGTTTTCGGCGAGCTCAACACCGTCTGAACCAGAAGGATCGAATCCTGAGGTGAGTGACACAAAGTTCCAATTGGCACCAATTTCAAGATAGGAGGTATTTAAAAATGAAAACTCATAGTCAAGGCCTGCATCGTTATCTAGTCTTTCCCAGTCGTTGGTGAGAACACCTCCAAAGCCAAGGTTCGGGCCATGACGTTGGAGCTCATTGCCTTCGCGCGTGAAGAAATTATACTCAGTGCCAATGCCATAATTGGTTACACCTGGCCGAGGCACAAAGCCCACTTCTGCATTGTGATTTTCTCCAATGCGCTGGAAATTGGTGCGAACACTAAATTCCGGTTTCTGGTAGCGAATAAAAGCACCGGTAGCATATTTCTCGTCGTTACTTGCATTCGGATCGAGCGAGCGGTGATAGAAAATATCCCCTTCCCAGCTATTATCCACGGTAGCGAGGTTATAGTCCAGTCCAAAAACGTAGTTGTACTCACTTAAAGTAATTAACGTGTCTTCTGCAGCCAGCTGATTACCAAACTGATCTTCCAGCTGGCCTGTATTTGCCAAAGTAGTAGAATCATATTCTACAGCTGAATTGCCCAGATTATTTCGGCCAACGAATATGGCACTTAGCCTGGATCGATTAAAAATCTGACGTTCCAAAACAGCAACCGAATAGTTTTGGGCAGGAGATATCTCTTCCGCTGTAGCATCTTCATTAGTTACCATATTCAACGCACCCACACGCCACTTACTCCCAATTTTACCACTCAAGCGAGCTCCGGCAATGATGGGCACATTTCTTCGCGTGTCACCAGAGCCCTGAATTCCAATTCTTCTGGAAAAGAAGGGTCGTGATCTGCCAAATCCTCCTTCTGCAAAAAGGTCCTGATTTTCAAGGAAAAATTGTCTTCGCTCGGGGAAGAAAATCTCAAAGCGCTGAAGGTTCGTGACCTGCTGATCAACTTCAACCTGAGAGAAGTCAGGATTGAAAGTAAGGTCTAGATTAAGCGAACTGGACACAGCCACTTTGGCATCAAATCCTGCTTGTAGATCAGATGTCGCAGGCTCACCCTCCTCATGATTCTTCCCCGCACTCGAAGCAACGTAAGGGATAAGCGTCACATTTGAGCCGGCAGATTTTGGAGGTGTATCCCAATTGATTTTACCGGAGAATGTCATGTTGCTAGGTCTGTAGCCCTGTGGCACCTGAATCCAGGCACTTTGTACATTGCTCTTTAAGTTGTTGCGCAACACCTGAATGTTCCACTGATCCACATTATTAAAGCGAATAGTCTTAAAAGGAATAGAGATTTCGGTGGACCAAAAATTATCTCCCTGATACACCTGGCTAAACCATTTGTTATCCCAATCGTCTCGTACACCGCCATCCAAAAGGACTAAGCCCTCTCGTTGTACATTATTCGGTGTTACCTGAAAGGTGAAGCCATTACTCTTATCATTATAAGGGTCGATGTACACAGCGACATTGTCATTCGATCCCCAATCAAAATCCCTTCTTAAGGTGGTAGAGATGTAGTCTCCGTCCCTGTAATCGTAACATATGATACCAATGATAACTGCCTTGTCTGTATAGGTTATCATAAACTGGGTACTATCTTCCGCAAGAGTGTAGTCAGTAGGGAATGTCTCTACAAAACCACCACCCCGAGGTAACCTTGACCAGATATCTTCATCCAATCTACCATCTATTTCAATAGGTTCATCAGCAATCCTCAATTCATAACTAACACCATCAGGTGTGTTTTGAGCATTACAGGTAAACCAAAAAATGGATAGAATAAAAAGTAGTTTACTCTTCGTTGCGTTCATCCATCGGGATTAAATGCTGATCAGCAATTGATCTTAAGAAATTACGATTAGAGTTGATGCTTGGGTCCTTATATATATATGCAGAAAGGTCTGCTATCACACCGGGTTTGTATCCAAGATTTAGTGCGATTTTCTCGCAAAACTTTATTTCATTGGAATGTACTTTACCATCGGCCTTCATCATTCGAATGATATTAAAGAGGTAATTGAATTTCTCATCAGGAGGTAAGTCCTTCAATTTTGGAATTGGACGCGGATTATTGACGATTTCAGCAGTCTTTTCTTCAGACAAACCAAGTCCATCAGCAATAAACATAATGAGTCTAAATTCCTCCTCTGCAACTACATTGTCAGCTTTTGATAAGTGAGCAAGTATGCTAATTTGTTCTTCATGCGATAACATGGCGGAAATTTAAGTTAAAAACATCAATAGCTGGATGGTCTTATACAAGTGGTTAAAAAAAGATAACAAAATTTTAGTTCCACTTGTTTTTTAAAAGTAAATACAATTAGCTTAGCGGCATAATGATGACAACTAAAACATATTGGTGGTGGAGATGCAATAATTGTTGCTGACGATCCACTGCTGTGTTTAAAAATATATAAACCCTGACAGATTCGTCAGGGTTTTTTTTGTTTATACCTATGAGTAAAATACGAATAAAGACACGTGAACGTAAGATTTTGGCCGATACCATCACACCGGTGAGTATCTACCTGAAGCTTCGGGATCGCTTTGCCAATTCATTCTTACTAGAGAGTTCGGACTACCACGGAGGAGAAAACAGTTTTTCTTATATCTGCTGTTCTCCGCTGGCATATTTACGCGCTCACAATGGAAATATAGCGCGTAAGCTGCCTCACCAAAAGGTGGAAAAATATCCGATCGATGATTTGAAGAAAGAAATAGAAAAGTTTACATATTCCTTTACTTCAGAAGAATCGAACGGATTCATTCGCTCTGGCTTGTTTGGCTACTTCAATTATGATGCGAAGGCTGAATTTGGCGACTTGTCGATTGCGAAAAAGGACGAAAGCATACCGATTGCGCAATATCACCTCTTTCAGTTCATTATTGCATTGGATCACTTCAAAAATGAATGTCACATCATCGAGGCTTTCACTGATCAACCAAATGATGATCTGTTTGAGGAAGTTACCTCATTGATTCAGCAACGTAATATCCCCGGCTATCCATTTAAAACAACGGCCGAAAAAAAATCGAATAAAACAGACAGTGAATACCTTGATATGGTCAAGAAAGGTATTCATCATTGCCATGTAGGAGATGTCTTTCAGGTAGTATTGTCCCGGAATTTTCAAATCCCATTTCAAGGAGATGATTTTCAGGTGTATCGAACGTTGCGCTCAGTCAATCCTTCGCCATACCTCTTTTACTTCGATTATGGCAGCTTTCGTGTTTTCGGATCGTCACCTGAAGCCCAAATTGTGTTAAGCGATCAAAAAGCAGAAATACATCCCATTGCAGGCACATTTAAAAGAACAGGTAACGACAAGGCTGATTCTGAGCTTGCAGAAAAGCTGCTACAAGATCCGAAGGAAGATTCTGAACATGTCATGTTGGTAGACTTAGCTCGGAATGATCTCAGTAGAAGCTGCAATGATGTGAAAGTGGAAACCTACAAAGAAGTGCAGTACTACTCTCATGTGATCCATCTTGTTTCCAAGGTGACCGGATCAATAAAGGAGGGAGCCTCTTTCATGGATATTGTGGCTGAAACATTTCCGGCAGGGACTCTTTCAGGAGCACCTAAGATTCGAGCGATGGAGATCATTGAGGAGAATGAGAATACACCGCGAGGATTCTATGGTGGAGCAGTCGGTTTCATGGATTTCAAGGGCAACTTCAATCACGCAATCATGATAAGAAGTTTTTTAAGTAAAAACAACACACTCAAGTTTCAGGCAGGAGCAGGTATTGTGGCTCAGTCTGTCCCGGAAAATGAATTACAAGAAGTATTCAATAAAGTGAGCGCATTAGAACACGCTATTAAGGAGGCGGAACAGATATGAAAAAGGTACTCGTTATTGATAACTACGATTCTTTTACCTACAACCTGGTTCATATTCTACGCGAACTTGGAGTAGGAGATCAAATGAAGATTGTTCGAAACGATCAATTTGAACTTGATGAGGTAGAAAATTATGATCAAGTCCTGCTTTCACCAGGGCCGGGACTTCCGAAAAATGCCGGTCTAATGCCAAAAGTTATTGAGCGATTCGCAGGATCCAAAAATATCCTTGGAGTCTGTCTGGGCCACCAGGGCATCGGAGAAACTTTTGGTGGCAGATTATTCAACCTACCTAAGGTCTACCATGGGATGGTAACTCCCATCGAACAAGTAGTAGATGATCCAATTTTTAAAGGCCTGCCAAGTTCATTCAATGTTTGTCGATACCACTCCTGGGTCATTGAAAAAGACAGTCTCCCGGAAGATATAGAGGTGACAAGTATTGCTGAAAATGGAAACATTATGTCAATCCGGCACAAGGAATACAATGTACGTGGAGTGCAGTTTCATCCCGAGTCGATTATGACAGAACATGGAAAAGTATTAATGCAAAACTGGTTAGAACTATGAAGGATATTTTGAATAGACTGATCAACAACCAGTCACTATCAAGAGAAGAGGCAAAAGAGGTGCTGACCGGACTGGCAACCGGACAATACAATGATAGTCAGGTCGCTTCATTTCTCACTGTATACCTAATGCGAGCAATACAGGTACAGGAGTTGGAAGGCTTTCGCGATGCGATGCTGGAGCTATGCAACCCCGTAGATTTAAAAGGATATAATTCAATAGATGTTTGCGGAACGGGCGGAGATGGAAAAAACACCTTTAATATATCTACCATTTCCTCTTTCATTGTTGCGGGAGCGGGTGTGAATGTAGCCAAGCACGGAAACTATGGAGTTTCCTCTGTCAGTGGTTCTTCCAATGTGCTTGAGCATCTGGGCGTAAAATTTTCAGGAGATGCGGATCTAATGAAGCGATCCATGGATGCTTCCGGTATTTGCTTCATGCATGCACCCTTATTTCATCCTGCAATGAAAAATGTGGGACCAATACGTAGAGAGCTGGGAGTAAAAACTTTCTTCAATATGCTCGGACCGATGGTAAACCCATCCTTTCCTCCGAATCAGCTGGTCGGCGTTTTCAGCCTGGAGCTTGCGAGACTGTATGGATATCTCTATCAGAATACAGATAAAAATTTTGCCATTGTCCACTCACTTGATGGATATGATGAAATATCGCTTACAGATGACTTTAAGTTAATCTCGAATACAACAGAGGAGTTGGTCTCCCCAGAAAGCCTGGGATTTGAAACATTGAAACAAGATCAGTTACATGGCGGGGAAACCGTAGAAGTAGCGGCCGAAATATTTAAAACCATTCTCAGCGGTGACGGAACAGAAGCTCAGAATCATGCAGTACTATCAAATGCTGGATTGGCCATTGCCACTGTAAATCAAATTTCAATAAAGGACGGAATTGCGAAAGCCAAACAATCGCTTGAGAGTACCAAGGCCCTTCAATCATTTAAGAACTTTTTAAGCATAAATAATTAATGGATATTCTTTCAGAGATAATAGAAAATAAGCGTAAAGAAGTAGAAGCTAGTAAGGAGTTGTACCCGGTAAAACTCCTTGAAAATAGTGCATACTATGAAAGCAAGCCCGTTTCGCTGAAAAAGTACCTCAAACGTGAAGATAAGTCCGGAATCATAGCAGAGATAAAGCGAAAATCTCCATCTAAAGGAATCATCAATGCTCATGTTTCGGTAGAAAGAACGTCTATTGGTTATATGCAGGCCGGTGCATCAGGCCTCTCAGTATTGACCGATAACGAATACTTCGGAGGCTCATCCGATGATTTGAAAGTAGCCAGGTCGTTCAATTTCTGCCCAATTCTTAGAAAAGATTTTATGATCGATGAATATCAGGTCATAGAGGCAAAATCAATTGGCGCTGATGTGATTTTACTGATAGCTTCTGTCTTGGATAAGTCTGAAATCGAAAAACTTGGCGGCCTGGCGCAAAGCCTTGGGATGGAGGTTTTGCTAGAGGTTCACAATGAAGATGAACTCAAAAGAAGCATCACCGATAAAGTTGATCTAATAGGAGTAAATAATAGAAACCTGAAAACCTTCAAGACAGATGTTCAAACATCCTATGATCTGGTGGAGTTGATACCTAATGAATTTGTGAAAGTATCCGAAAGCGGAATTGCTGACCCTAATACGATCAGTCAGTTAAAAAAAGTCGGGTATGAAGGATTTCTCATTGGAGAAACATTCATGAAAAGCGGCAGGCCAGAGAAAGCCGCCAAAGAATTTATAAGGCAATTGATATGAAAGAGCTAAAACTAAAAGTATGTGGAATGCGAGATCCTGACAATATTCAGGAACTTATAGCGCTGAAGCCCAACTTCATTGGATTTATATTTTATCGCAAATCACCTCGGTATGTGAATGAAATGGATGAAGATTTCATCATGCGTATTCCAATCAGTATAAGCAAGGTAGGTGTCTTCGTGAATGAGTCACTCGAAACAATTCTGGAAATCGCAAACAGGTACGGGTTGGAATACATTCAACTACATGGAGACGAAGATTTGACGTTTGCAAATGCACTTAAAGAAAGAGGGCTAAAGATTATTAAAGTATTCAGGGTAATGGACACCATCCCATTCTTTGCTAAGAACTATGAAGGAATAGCCGATTACTTTCTTTTTGATACAGCTTCTATCAATTATGGTGGATCAGGCCGGCATTTTGATTGGAATATTCTGAAAAATTACAACCTAAATGTACCATTTCTATTAAGCGGAGGCGTCCAACTAGAAGACATACCAAAAATCAAGTTGATGGGGATAGAACAGCTGGTCGGGATAGATGTGAATAGCCGCTTCGAGCAAGAGCCGGCACTTAAGGATATCGAGAAACTAAGACAGCTAAAAGCAGGGCTATGAGCAAGTACCATGTAAATGAGAAAGGTTATTATGGGCAATTTGGGGGAGCTTATATTCCTGAGATGCTTTACCCCAACGTGGAGGAACTGAGAGAAAACTATCTGAAGATCATTCAATCAGAGGATTTCAGAAATCAGTTTGATCATCTGCTGAAAACATATGTGGGAAGACCTACTCCGCTATACTTCGCAGGAAGGCTTTCCGAAAAGTATAAAACGAAGGTTTACCTTAAAAGAGAAGATTTATGTCATACAGGGGCTCATAAGGTCAATAACACCATTGGTCAGATTTTATTAGCCCGAGGATTGGGTAAGTCAAAGATCATTGCTGAAACAGGCGCAGGTCAACACGGCGTAGCTACAGCCACCGTTTGCGCACTGATGGGGATGGAGTGTGTGGTGTACATGGGAGAGATAGACATGGCCAGACAAAAGCCAAACGTCGAACGCATGAAGATTCTCGGAGCACAAGTAATTCCTGCCACATCAGGTAGCAAGACGCTGAAAGATGCAACCAATGAAGCGATGCGTCACTGGATCAATAATCCCAATGACACACATTACATCATCGGCTCAGTCGTCGGGCCACATCCATATCCGGATATGGTCGCCAGATTCCAGTCGGTCATAAGCGCGGAAATGCTAAGTCAATTGCAAGAGGTCGAAGGCAGAAACGCCCCGGATCATGTGATCGCTTGTGTTGGAGGAGGAAGCAATGCAGCCGGAGCTTTTTATCATTTTTTAGATAATGAAGATGTCAATCTGATTGCTGCGGAAGCTGCCGGTCAAGGCCTCAATTCAGGTAAATCAGCAGCAACAACCACTTTGGGCAAGTCCGGAGTTTTACATGGAAGTAAAACCATTTTGATGCAAACAGAAGATGGGCAAGTTGTAGAACCTCATAGTATTTCAGCTGGCCTGGATTATCCGGGTATCGGACCTATCCATGCGCATCTCTTCGACGCAGGGAGAGCGGAGTTCTACAGTATCACAGATGAAGAAGCCATGATTGCAGGGATCGAACTAAGTAAGATGGAAGGGATCATTCCTGCTATAGAGTCAGCGCATGCACTCGCCATCTTTAATAATCGTCGATTCGAAGACGATGAGGTAGTCGTGGTAAACCTGTCAGGCCGAGGAGATAAAGATTTAGAAACCTATATCAATTGGGGGAAGTATTGAGATGAACAGAATCGATCAGGTATTTAAAGACAAACACGACATTCTCAATGTCTACTTCACGGCAGGGTATCCCAAGCTTGACGATACCTTGCGGATAGCCAAATCACTAGAAGTTGCCGGTGCGGACATGTTGGAAATAGGTATGCCTTTTTCAGACCCAGTCGCAGATGGCCCGACCATCCAGGAAAGCTCTCAGAAAGCACTGGAGAATGGAATGACCATAGAGAAGCTATTTGATCAGTTAAAGGATTTGAGACAGGAAGTTTCCATCCCGGTGCTTCTCATGGGATACATAAACCCTGTAATTCAATACGGTATTGAACGATTTTGCGAAAAATGCGCCGAGGTAGGAGTGGATGGTGTGATCATCCCGGATTTGCCGATGCATGAATATTTGGAAAGCTACTCCTCCGTTTTTCAGGGCAAAGGAGTCCACAACATCTTCCTTATCAGCCCAAATACATCAGAAGAGCGAATACAAGAAATTGATAAAAAATCGGGAGGCTTCATATATGTCGTTTCTTCCTCGAGTATCACAGGTGCAAAGTCCGGAGTGCAGGAAGGCCAGGTTGAGTATTACAAACGGATTCAATCGATGAAGTTAACTACGCCTCGCCTGATTGGCTTTGGAATTTCTGATCACAATACATTCAGAAATGCGTGTAGTTATGCGAATGGCGCCATCATCGGGAGTGCTTTCATCAAACAATTGAAAGAGGATCCAAGTGAGCACGCAGTTAGCAATTTTGTAAAGAAGATTAAAGGATAGAAAATGATCATACAACTAGAAAAAGGAACAAATGGTGAATTGACAGCTTTGGTTGAAAAAGAGCTGCATTCGCTTAAATACAAGACCACTCGTGTCCAAACTCAGTACGGAAACTATCTGATCGGTACAGGTAAAAAGCAGTTTGACATTCGAAAAATAGGTCATCTAGAAGGGATCAAAGACATTCATGTTGTATCGGATGATTTCAAACTTGTTTCGGCAAAATGGAAAGTCAACCCAACGGTTATAGACCTGGGCGATGATATCAAAATTGGCGGAGGACATTTTTCACTGATGGCCGGTCCTTGCAGCATCGAAGGCGAAGAGAACATAATAGATACCATTAACTTTCTAAAGGCCAACAACATCAAGATCATGCGCGGAGGTGTCTACAAGCCTCGGAGCTCTCCTTATTCTTTCCGGGGATTAGGTATCGACGGATTGAAGCTATGGTACAAGCTGGCAAAAGAGAACGGTATCAAAATTATCTCAGAAGTGATGCAGGTTTCTCAGATAGAAGCCATGCACGATTATGTAGATATCTTCCAGGTAGGCGCTAGAAATACGCAGAATTATAACCTATTAGATGAGCTGGGCCGGGTAGACAAGCCGGTAATGATCAAAAGAGGGATCTCAGGTACCATTGATGAGCTGCTCTATAGTGCAGAATATGTATTCTCAGGAGGAAACGAAAGGCTATTGCTGTGTGAACGCGGCATCAGAACCTATGAGAAAGCATCAAGAAACACGTTTGATATCAATGCGATACCAATCCTGAAGGAGAAATCACACCTTCCGGTCATAGCTGATCCATCGCACGGCATAGGTATCCGAGACCATGTAGCTCCGATCGCAATGGCCTCCACCATTGCTGGGGCGGATGGTGTCATTTTTGAAACACATTGCAAACCGGAAGAGGCATTTTCAGATGGACAGCAGACATTGGATTACGCTGAAGCATCTCAGCTAATTGAAAAACTTAGAACTTTAAACAGCATGGCTGAAAATTAATATGAGGCAGATTTTTGAAAACTACACAGATGAGGACTTTGAAGTATGGAAGATTCTCTTCGATCGTCAGATGAAGCAATTCCCGACACATGCGTGCCATGCGTACCGTGAGGGTTTGAAGATTGCCAATTTTGAAACAGGAATTATTCCTGACTTTAAAGAAACCAACGCGATTCTGGAAGAGACTACCGGTTGGCAACTGGCGGTGGTACCAGGGATAGTGCCTGATTATACGTTTTTCGAACTCATGGCCAATCGACGTTTTCCAGCCACGACGTGGCTGAGAAAGATGAAAGAACTCGACTACCTGGAAGAACCGGATATGTTTCATGATGTATTTGCGCACGTTCCGCTTTTGACGAACCAGCACTTCGTAGATTTTCTCGAAGCGTTGAGTAAAATTGGATTGCAATATGTGGGCAATGATTACGCGATAGAGCTACTCTCCAGGGTTTACTGGTTCACGGTCGAGTTTGGCTTAATCCAGGAAAAAGAAGGTTTGAGAATCTACGGGGCAGGTATCTTGTCTTCTGCAGGAGAAACTCAGTTCTCATTGAGCGATGAACCGCCAAAGCACACTTTCAGTATTGAACATATGCTAAATACGCCTTATAGGAAAGATAAATTCCAAACAGAATATTTTATCACTGAGTCGTACGAGCAGCTATATGAGAGCATACCTGAGATTGAGCGTCTGCTAGCTGAAAAGCTGGAAGCAGTAGCATAAGCTTCAAAACTTCATCCGAATACCGGTGTGTACTGAAACAGGCACAACTAAAACGATGCTATTAATCAGGTCTACTCGAATCTTTATTGGTAAGTCAATATTATCAGAAAGAGGAAAGTACTTATTTCCTGAAATCATCGCGCCTATTTCCAATCCATCATTAAAATTGAGGGTAGGACCAAAATCGAAGTTCATGTCCTCTTCTCCAACTCTAAATAATGGAGTGAGACGGAAAGTAGTAACAGTGTATTCTCTATCAATGGGCGTGCTCCCAAAAGGGACAATGACCCGATACCAATAGAGATGCTGATACATGACTTCCGCTCCAAATTGGAATTCGCCTAATGAAGTGAAAAAGTACTGAGCACTAAATCCGATGCTAAACTGGTTCCAGTCTTCAAGTCTGGTTCCTGCGATTTCATCTTTTTCAATGAGCTTGTCTAAGTCTACTAAAGTGTATCCTGGGCCGATGGTGAAATCAGCGGTTTGCTGGGAATAACCTGAAAATGCAATTAGTAGGCTCAGTGTGAGAATTGGTAAAATTTTCATAGCCTGAAATGTTGGGTGAGAATATTAAGTTACCAATATTTCAATCCATTAGCAAAAATAGGTGTGGATAAATCTGTGGAAAAGTGCGGTAAAACTTGTTGAAAACTAGGTAGTTACATTTTTTGGAGATGTAAAATTATGGTCTACATTAGTATCATCAAACAAGGGATAGGAAACTGAAATGAAAGTTTCCAGTTCGACAAAGGGAAGTTGATTTTAAGTTTGGCTTGGATCAACGAAGTTTGAAAAACTGATGATGAAAAGCGACCGCAGAGGCAACTCTCGGAGGCGCATCTGAAAAGAGTCCGAACAGTAGTTTGAAATATTGCAGTTGCTTCGGCAGTTGCAGTATTAAAAGGGTGAAAATCAATCATGATTTTTCACCCTTTTTGCTTTATACGACCTTCAAAATTTCTATTAGCTGGTTAAATCCCTCAAATTCTTATCTTTAGGGAAACAATCGCCTAGCCAAATGAAGAAATTTGACGTCTGTGTCATAGGTGGCGGCCCTGCAGGATACGCAGCAGCCATGAGAGCCATCGATTTCGGGAAAAGTGTAGCACTCATAGAAAAAGATAAACTCGGTGGAGCCGGAATCCATCAAGGAGCTCTTTGGAGTAAAACCTGGTGGGAGATCTCGAGGGAAGCGCGTATGATTAACCTGCATGGAAATGCGCTTAATCTTGGAAGCACCGAGTTCAGTTTTGAGAAGGTGAAAGGTGAAGTTTCTGCAGCTGTTAATGAACGCGTGAACCTGCTTTCTCATCACATGGAAAACATCAATCTTGGGTACAAGGAAGAGTTATTTGAATACATCCATGGCATAGGCCGGGTAAAAGATAAAAACACGATTGAGGTTTCGGGGAATGGTCAGAATCAGACGCTCAAGGCGGATTATATCGTGCTGGCTACCGGGAGTGTGCCTCGCAAGCTTCCTCATCTTCCAATAGATGAAGAAAATGTCTTTACTTCTGATGGACTTAGCAATCTGACCAAATTCCCTAAATCCATCGTGATTGTAGGAGCAGGAGTGATTGGGTGTGAGTTTGCAACCATCTTCTCGAATTTTGGTCATACCAAAGTTCACCTGATTGATAAAGGAGATCGGATCCTTCCATTTGAAGATACAGATGTCGTGAAGGTCATAGAGAAGAACCTGGAGGCAAAAGGCGTGCTTATTCACAGAAACTCGAAACTCATAGAGATGAAGGTAGATGAGGATGAGGTCGTATATATCCTGGAATATAACGATGGGACCAAAGAAAGCTTCAGAGTTGAAAAAGGACTTATTTCTATTGGAAGAGTACCACAATACGACCAACTGCTGGATGAAGGTCTCGGTGTAGAAGTCGATAACCGGGGCATCAAGGACGATCTTACGCAAACCTCCGTATCCAATATTTATGCAGTAGGAGACATCACCGCAGATATTTCTTTGGTGAATGTAGGTGAGCTGGAAGGTCGCTATGCCATCGAGCGGATTTTTGGTAAGCCGGAACAACCGCTGATCTATAAGAACATATCAACGATCATGTTTCTGGATCCCGAAATAGCCGGAGTAGGCATGAATGAGATTCAGGCACAGCAAGCCGGATTACAATACAAAACAGTCAGTCTCAACTACGGAACAATTCCTCGTGCCATCGCCATGCGGAATACAGAAGGATTTATCAAAGTGCTTGTAACCAACGATGATGACATGAATATCTTAGGCATGCGTGTGGTTGGTGAGCATGCTTCCAGCGCCATACAGGCCGTAGCGTTGTTAATATCTCAGGATAAAAGCATCAAAGAGTTGGCTGAGTTAATCCACCCGCATCCTTCCATCATCGAAGGCATTCAGGAATGTGGACGAATACTTATGGGTAAGCCACTATTCAAGCCACGCGTATTGAGAGATGCCATCAGGTGTCAGGTGTGGGATGGCAAGAGCTATAAAGATTTGGTGAGTGGGTAGCAGTTTAGAAACTTGGAGCCAGTATTATTGGTAGCGTCTTAGTCCAGGTAAAATTCTGAAATATTCTCAGTGATTTCGAAAGTTGGTAATCCCGATAAGTTGGTAAAGAGAATAATAGATAAGTTGTCTTCTGGGTAAATGGTTACCGAAGCTCTTCCACCTCCAAATGCTGATATCCCATAATGCTTTTCACGTTTTATTACAGGCCAGCCGAATGCATAAGCATTTAAAAGTCCTCCGAAACCTCCATATTCACCGCTATTTAATTTTACAGGGTTCCACATTTTATTGATACTCTGTCTGCTCAAAAATTCCCCGATTTGCAGCGATATGATCCATTGCGCAACTTCTTCTGCCGTACTAAATGCACCGGCATCAGCTTTAATCGGAAACTCTTCGTAAACTTCAAGAAGTCGGTCCCCTAAGACGTAATCATTGAGTGTTTTGTCAAAATAGTAAAAGCTATATGTTGGGCTTCTGTTATCTACTACTTCTGATGAGTTTCCATAAAATGTCATGTCCATTCCAGCAACTTTGAATTGTGTTTGCTTAATAAATTTTTCGAAATCCATACCGCTTATTTTTTCTATAATTTTCTCCAGCAACAAGTAATTGGTAGCGTTGTAGCTGAACTCATCTCCTGGATTAAATTGAAAAGACATTTTTTTGACTTCCTCCCATGCCAGGTCTATTCCTTTGCCTCCAATCAAGTCTCCTGTATTTGGATCTTCAATATCCGGAAGACCAGACGTATGACTTAATAATTGCTCTATGGTAACCTTTTGCCAACTTGTTGGTAGGTCATTAAGGTGAATTGAAATTTGATCTCTAATCTGAAGTTTCCCCTTTTCTGCCAGTTGCATAATGGCAGTCGATGTGAAAATTTTGGCAATTGAATTTATTGAGAATATCGTATTCTTTTCGGTTTGTACTGAAAAAGGAACATTTGATAGCCCTAACGATTCGCACAGGATTAGTTCATTATTTTGAACAACAGCTACCTGTAATCCAGGAATACCATTTTCCTTCATTTCACTTTTAAGAAAATTTAAAACCTTTTGATTCTTACTTTGAGAAATAGCATTAAAGCTGATTAGAAATACTAATGGTGATAAGAAGAAGATGATAAACTTTTTGATGAATTCCATTTTGCTTGGTTTAAAGACAACAAAGTCTGATCATCGTTTCTTTATTGTTTTGCAACAATCAGTTAAAAGCTGTTCAATTTCTAAGATCAATATTAGAGTTTAATTTATTTACCTCTTTTCGTTACGGTGATTTATAAACTATAATTCTGATTATGTTGATTATATCTTGATTATCAGAAGATTATTAAGTGTTAGGTAGCTTAATATCCTGATTTAGAAGGATAATTTTTGGATAAATATTCGTCTTAACGATTATACACTAATAATTTCTTTTTGATTTCCATGGCTTAATTTCACAGCAATGAAGATCCTTCTCATCATTCTCAGTGCCGTCTTTATTATTTCAGCGTTGGCTCCATTATCTAAAAGGGAGGAATGGTGGATACGAGGATTTGACTTTCCGTATGTTCAGTTTACCGTCTTGGGGCTTTTATGTTTGATCGGCTGGAGTCTACTTTATCAGCCAACAGGTCGGATGGAAGGATTCATCTGTGGAATGACCATCGCACTATTCATATATCGCCTGACTGTGATTTATCCATATACTAAACTGAAGCGACCAACTATTCCGTGGAGCGAAAATGGAACTACAAGGATCCGATTCATATCAGCCAATGTCTTGATGTCCAATCATGATTACCATGGATGCCTTGAAATGATTGATAAGCACAACCCGGATGTTTTATTTCTTGTTGAGGTCGATTCTAATTGGAAGGATGGAATTGATGAAGAGTTAAGCAAGGTGTTTCCATACAAAGTTTTGAAGCCCATTGATAACACTTATGGAATGATGCTATACTCGAAACTTAAATTGGTGGATAGCTCCATTCAGTTTTTGATCGAAGAAGATGTCCCGTCCATACATACCAAAATAGAACTTACAGACGGTGAGATTATACAGTTTTACGGCCTGCATCCCAAACCACCCGCGCCAGGTGAAAATGAAGACTCAACTCCTCGAGACGCTGAGCTGGTAATGATAGGAAGGTCCGTACAAAAAAATGAATTACCCGTGATTGTGGCTGGAGATATGAATGATGTGGCATGGTCACATACTACCCGGTTGTTTATGCGCCTCAGTGGTTTGTTGGATCCGCGTATGGGGAGAGGGTTCTTCAACACTTTTCATGCTGGAAGACCATTGATGAGGTGGCCATTGGATCACTTCTTTTTTAGCCATCACTTTCGAATAGCCAAGCTGGATCGACTTTCCAATTTTCATTCCGACCATTATCCGATTTTGGTTGATGTGACATTAAATCCATCCGTACACGCCGTAGCTTCCAAAGAGCATGCTACTCACGATGATCTGGATGAAGCGGAGGAGAAGTTAAACAAGGTAGACATCTAGAAATATACAATAGACATTTGGTCTACATCGCAATTTCTTAACACCAGAAATTTAGACTTCTGGTTGATTTTCAGTATTTTGACTGTATATAAACTCACCACAGTTATGGTTTCACTTATTCTCACCAGCTTAAGTGATGCAATTCCGTCTTTATTTACCGCTAGACTTTCGGTATTTCGTGTCGGATTTACATTACTTATTTTCTCTCTTTTTTCATCTCCTATAATGTCCCAGGTGCTTATTAATGAGGTCATCACAGACCCTCAGCTTGATTGGAGTACCAATGGTTTCGACGGTACCGATGGAGGAGGCACGATTAATTCCGACGATGATTGGATTGAGCTCTACATTAACGCCAATGGCCTGGATCTTACCGGATGGACCATCGAACTAAATGACGGGACAGACGAATCAGGGACGATTGCTGCCGGAGGAGCATTTACAATAATGAATTACATCTCCGAAACCGGAGGTACATTCACGAATACTGACGCAGGTGACTACATTGTTCTGGGCGAAATGACAACTGGCGCAATCAATCAAAGTGTGACGGTCGTATTGCGTGACAATACCGCTACGCTCATTGATCAAGTCATTATTGCCTCAGCATCCGGTACCATGTTCACCGGGAGTTCCAACGATGCGACCGATGAATCTGTTTGTCGTATTCCAAATGGGCAGGATACAGATGTAGAGGTAGATGATTTTGTAAAAACACGAGCCACCTTAGGAATAACCAATTCTCCCACCGGAACTGTTTTGATTAATGAGGTGGTAACGAATCCACGCACCGATTGGAGTACCAATGGATTTGATGGAACAGATGGAGGTGGCACAATTTCAGCAGTAGATGAATGGATCGAATTGTATATCGGAACTGATAGTCTAAACCTCACCAAGTGGACCTTTAACATAAGCGACAGTGATGGAGCTTTTACCGGCGATCTGTCATCCACTGGAGCTTTTGATGTTGTGAACTACGTCGGTAGCGGGGACTTTACACAAACCGCGATAGGAGACTATTTGATATTGGGCAATCCGGACGGTAGTAATGATTTGAATACCGACGTTTATATTCAACTATTTGATGCAGATGGGACTATGGTAGACGATGTGGAGATAGGTGACAATGAGGAAGGAGATGCTGTCGATGATGGTGCACCTAATAGCTTTGGAAGTTCAGTTGCAGACGAGTCGGTTGCAAGAATTAGCAATGCTTCGGATACAGACGTTGATGCAACAGACTTTCAGGGAGTGGTTTCCACTCTTGGAACAGAAAATGGATTGATGAACGTTTTTGTAGATGCGACTGCATCGGATGATACAGGTCTTGGCACAGTTGGCGATCCGAAGCAGCTTATCCAATCGGGAATAGATCTTGCACTTACCACAGGTACAGTCACGGTGGCCGGTGGTTCATATTCAGAAAACCTTACCATCTCAAAATCACTTACACTCAATGGAGCCAACCAGGGGACGACTGGAAATGGTGCAAGGGCCTTGGAATCACAAGTTGATCCGGGAGCAACTTCTACAGCTATCACAATCAGTGCTGATGACGTAACGATTGATGGAATTCAGGTTGGTACTGATGCATCTAGTTCCAACGCCACTAATGGTATTTCGGCAACAGTAAGTGGAGCGATCTCAATTACCAATAATATTGTTTTTGCGAATAGCACAGGAATTTCGGTTGTGGGCTCATCTACCGGCTCGGTCTTAATTACAGACAATCTTGTTTCGATGCTAGCAGTGGAGGATGCCACCAATGCTACAAATGGTAGTATAGGAATGATACTTTCAACAATTTCAGGAGATGCTGACGCAGATATTACAAATAATGATATTGCTAATGCTGGAATTGGAATATCCACTTATGCATTGACTTCAAGTACGGAAGCAATAATTGATGGGGGAACTTATACTGGATGTACGGCAGGAATAATCCCAATAAATACAGATGGGGGAGGTGGTTTTAGTCCATCCACCTTAACGATTCAAAACCTTACCATGTCAGGTTTTATCACCGACGGAGATGTTTTAAATCCGGATACCGAAGTGGGTGTATATGTGGTAGCGGCCGGTGGAACAGCATCTGATGACATTATCATCACCATGGATAATCTGGATATTTCTGGAGTGGGCAATGGTGCTTCCAATAATTCCGGAATTATCATTGGGGATTTTCCCACCGCCAGTAATGGAGCGGGAATAGACGCAACGATTACAAATAGTAACATTCACGACAATTCAAATCGGGGTATATATACACGGGGAGAGGATGCAGTCACAAATATCTCTCAGACTTTGATTAACGGAAATGGTTTCGATCCGCATGCTTTGTCAGGAAATCCAGGTTTTAGCGTAATAGCCAGAGAAGGATCAGCAACAACTGTTTCTAATTGTTTTATTACCAATCCTGCGACTTTGAGCTCAGCAGAAGACATACCTTCCAACTACTACGTATCGGGTCTTCATATTTCTACTGCAGGTACTTTGACTGTCAGCGATTGTAGTCTTGATGATAATGGTAATGGCTTCATTGCTGAAACTGCTGGTATAAATCTTTCTGGCAATTATTTTAACACCACGGTAGAAGCCACAATCGACGCTGCTGTCGGTTCTAATGATTTCACGCCTTGGCTCGCATTAGGAACTGATACGGATCTTGGAACAGACGGATTTCAGGGTGACTTCAGCAGCCTGATGGTTGGAGTTTCAGGCGCTCAAACCGGAGCTACAGGTCGAATAGAAGAGGCAGTAGGATTGGTCGATGCGAGCGGTACAATTCATGTAAATGCAGGAACTTATCCGGAGAATTTAACCCTTGCAAAATCGCTAACACTAAATGGTGCGAATCAGGGAATTGCAAGTTCAGGTACTCGCAGTGCAGAATCTATTATAGAGCCAGCCAGCGCAAATATTGGAATTACGGTAGGTGCTGTGGACATCACTATTGATGGATTTCAGTTTGGTACCGACAATGCTACTTCCAATCATACGGTAGCTATTTCTAACACAGGCTTTACAGGTTTAAATGCTTCCAACAATATCATATTTGCTAATTCAGCAGGGATGTCAGTCACAGGAATTTCCTCAGGTGCATTGACCATTTCTGGCAATGGAATAGAGATGCTTAATCTTGAAGATCCATTGAATGCAACCAATCCAAGTGTTGGTATTAATGCACAAAGTATTACCGGAACCGCCGATGCTGATTTTACGGATAATGATGTTCAAACAGCTTCATATGGATTTTTTGGATATGCGCTTAATGCCACTCCAACAGTAACCATTTATGGGGGAAACTATACAGGCTGCACGAAAGGGATAGAGATAAATAATACCAATGGACTTGGTGTTTTTGGTCCGAGCAATGTTTCTATCGACAATGTGACCATGTCTGGGTTTGTAGATCCGGATGCGGATTTAACACAGCCCGATACGCAGGCAGGAATTTATGTTTTTGTTACAGGAGCAGCTACAGCTACAGATGATATTATTGTATCTATTGACAGTGTAGATATCTCCGGTATCGGAAACACAGGAACCGACTATTCAGCTATTTATATTGCAGATTTTCAAGCGACAGGGCCATTCCTTGGTACCGATGATGATGGCATTGGAATCACCGCAGATATTACGAACTCAAATATTCACGATAATCTAAATAGAGGAATCTATACTCGAGGAAGGAACGCACTCTCCAATGTGTCTACTTGTACGTTGACGTCAAATGGATCAAATCCAGGTGCCGGTGCCGGGTCTGCGATAAGCGTATTCGCACAGAGTACGGTAGACCTACAAAGTAGTGCGCTGACCAATCCTGCAACAGGAACAGCCACACTACTCATTTCACAGCAACAAGGAACGATCACGGCCGCTGGGAATAGTCTGGACAACAATGGAAACGCTACAGGACTTTTAGCAGATATCCAGACAGGAACAACAGGATCGATAGATATGTCCGGCAATTGGCTGGGAGATACAGATAATGCCACAATCCTTTCGCTTATTGACTTTACCCCAGCAGATATTGATTTTACACCTTTCCTGGAGTCCGGAACAGATACTGATTTATTAGTTGATGGTTTTCAAGCAGACTTTGATGCGTTAACAGTTACGTCTTCCGGTGATCAATCTTCCGGTGATAGAATTCAAGAAGGGCATGACCTAGTCAATGCTAACGGGACTATTTCCATATTGCTAGCTGATTATGCCGAAACACTAACCGTATCGAAAAATGTAACTATATCTCCAGCCTCAGGAACCACCATTGATGACGTTACATTGAACGGGGGAAACCTTGGTGTGTTAAACAATACCATTACTATTGATAACTCCCTCACTATGACCGACGGAGTTTTTGATATTGATCAGGAGGATGGTGATAAAGATGATGATCCTGTCTTCATACTCCCTACCACAGTGAATGGTTCTTCCTATGATTCGGACACTCATTTTGAAGGTAGAATTCAATCGTCGGTTACAGGAGCTACGAGCTTTACTTTTGAAGTTGGCGATGAAGGCGCATATCGTCCTGCAACTTTGACACCTACAACCACCACCACATTTCAGGTTGCTCATATAGCTGAAGCGACTCCAACAGGAGGAGGAGCTACCAATCCTGATATTACCAATTTGATAGGAGATGCCAGTGGTAATCCGGCAGGTACAATAGAGAGTGTGCTTAACTTCAGATACTGGGATATAGATGTTTCAGCGGGCGGCCCTCCGGGAACCACCAATGTGGCATTACAAATCAGTTCAGGAGACAATGCAACCGATCCTTCTGAACTGGGTATGACCAGATTTGACGGTTCAGATTGGACTGTGATGACACTTGTTTCAGCTGCGGGTTCTGACCCATATGTCATTACAGCTTCAACGACTAGTTTTAGTGAGTTTTCCATATACTCAACAGACGCATCTGCAAATCCACTTCCGGTTGAGCTGGTAGATTTCATTGGTACAAAAGTGGATCGAGATATTATGCTCAGTTGGTCTACCATGTCGGAAGTAAACTCAAACTACTTTGCAGTCGAATATAGTGGAGATGGAATAGCGTTTAGCGAAATTGGACGAGTTGCCTCCCATGGGAATAGTAATGAAAGGCTTGACTACAGATTCACAGATGCAAATGTTAAAATAGGCATCCACTATTACAGGCTCAAGATGGTCGATTATGATGGAACCTTCGAGTATTCACCGATCATTCTGGTTTCTCCCGATTTATCCAATGTACGGATATTGGCATACCCAAATCCAGCCACAGATTTCATTGAGATAGAAGGAATAGAAGCCAGCTACCTAAAGCAATTAATTTTCTATGATTTGAATGGTAAAATCCATAAAACCTTCAAATCAATAGAGTCATCCAAAATTCAAATTTCAGATTTATTTAAAGGACAGTATGTTATTAGGCTTGAAATGATTGATGGTAGTGTCTTTAAAGGGAAAATTGTAGTTCAATAATTACTCCATCCTCAGCGCTTCTGAAGGATTGATATTCGAGATTCTCAGGGATTGGATGCTGATGGAAATAAAAGTAACACCGATTACAGCCAAGCCGGAAAGTAGAAATATCAATGGATTCAAATCTACCTTATATGCAAAGTCGCTGAGCCAATCCTTTAGCAGCCACCAGGCAATCGGAGAGGCGAGGAGTGTAGCCAGGCCAATCAAAAGAACGAATTTCCTGGCGACCAAAAGAATGATATTAAGCGAGGAAGAGCCAAGCACCTTACGTATGCCCATCTCCTTGAATCTTTTTTGAATGACCAATCTTGTCAAAGCCAATAATCCCAACCAGGCAATGAATAGAGAGAATCCCGCTGCATAGTTAATCATGGAACTATATCGCTTTTCTTCCTTATACTTTTCGTTCAGGATATCATTGACATACTTCATTTCGAATGGAAGATCGCTCATTGTTTTTTGCCAGGCAGCATGTATCTCGTCTGCAAGACGCCCGGCATTTCCGGGAGCCACTTTGATCACAGTGGTAAACAATTGTGGAGGCCATACATATGAAGAAATTCCTGTCAACCCTTCCATTATATAATCAATGTTGGTAACTAAGATCAATGGTGCCACATCACTATGGAGTGAGTTGAAATTGAAATCCTTCACTACTCCAATGATCTCATGGCTTTTGGTAAAGTCTTTCCCTGGAATCTGCTTGCCTAGCGGATCTTTCCAGCCCATTTCCTTCACAAGGGATTCGTTTACAATAATCGCTTTCCCTGTATCATCTTCCCTAAAATCTCTTCCGGCTATTAATTCCAGTCCCATCGTACTGATATAGTCTGAGGTTACGAGGTTAAAATTGAATTTCAGCTTAGATTCATCTTGTTGTTCGAAAGTGAAGACCGTCCAGCGAACTACCGACATGGTAGTCATGGTAGCTGCCGTACTCACAACAATTGGATTGGATTTCAACTCATTGCTTAACGTTTCATATGCAACGATGGCATCTTTTGCGTCCAGATTTTGAGGAAGTTCTACTTCCACAAGCTGATTTTTTTCAAAGCCAAGTGACTTGTTGCTTACATAACTCATCTGATTTTTAAACACGATGGTCCCTATGATTAGACCTACACAGAAGGTGAATTGAATAACGACCATCAGGTTTCGAGTGAGACTACTTCCGCCAACAGATAAGGTGCCTTTCAAAGCGCTCGTAGTTTTCAAACGTAAAATCACGCCGGAAGAAATTAAGCTGGAAATGATTGAAATGACACTGATGAGAATGAGGATAAATCCAAAGAGCTCGCCGGATAGGTGAAAGTTTAACTTCGCGTTTGCGAGGCTATTAAATACCGGTATGAAATAATAGGTAGCAACCAATGCGATAACTCCGGCCGCCAATGCCAATATTAAAACCTCTAGCAAAAGCTGAGAGGCTAGCTGTCGCTTAAATGCGCCCATGGTTTTTCTGATTCCAAATTCCTTGATCCGGTTCAGTGACTGACTGCTTGTTAGCATGATAAAGTTGAGTACGGCAATTACGATGACCAGCAACGAAAGACCAATCAGGATATAGACATAGTCAGGGTTATGCGTGATAGCTTCTCCATCTTGTGCAAACTCATTACTCCACCAATAGAGCTTGCTAATAGGCTGAAGTTTAATCACTGTTTTATCTGCTTCCTCCGGTATTTGAGCCAGGCGTTCAAAAGTTTCCGTTAGCAGCAACTCAAGTTCAGCTACATTTTCTTGAGGATTTAATTTCAGGTAAGTCTCAAGATATGAAACATCATACCCTGTTAAGAAACTCGGATCGGGGATCAAATTTTTCAAATGATCGATATGTATGATCATATCGAATGGAAGGCTATTCAATTCCTCAATTGGGTCAGCCACTGCGGAAACAATGAATTGATACGAATCATTTCCTACCGTAATCTCCAATTGCTTACCAATTGGGTCAGCTACCCCAAAATACTTTTCTGCCATCGGAGGACTTAGGACTACCTGGGAAATATTGGTTAGAGGAGTTTTTTTGTCGCCTTCGATAATCGGAAAAGAGAAGATGTCAAAGAAATCTGAATCTACAAGCATCACTTTCTCTGAAAATGTTTCAGAACCTTTCTTGACATAACCAGAGCCCGATATCAATCTGCTGATTCGTTCGATAGAGGGTATTTCATTCCTCAGGTCGGTAGCTAGCTGACTTCCTGCCGTGTTATTCCAGGAAAGCAATTCATTGGTATCTCTGTTTCGAATTTGCTTGGTAAAGCGAAAGATGGACTCATGCTCAGCATGAAAGGAATCATGCTGGATGGCATTTTGTACATAGAAGAATACGAGAAGACCAAACATTAGGCTCAAGGCCAATCCGAGGATATTGATGAGCGAATAAAACTTGTATTTGCGCATGTTGCGAAGCGCAAGAAGTAGATTAATTCGAAGCATAGCAGTATTTATGAGTTGTGTTTTTGAGTTCCTTACTAGAATTCCCGGACGGAAGAATCGTAAGGCATTCCAAAGCAATCGTCTATTTGATTTAAACTTTGAAAACCTGGTTTCGTCCTTCAGGTATTGCTCCCAGATGTCACCGATTACACTTTCAGCGAGTTGTGGTGGGCAATAGAAGTTTATCATCCGAATGATCCACTTTGGCGGCTCCATCTAGATGCTAGAGAATTTTAGATCAGGGATGAGTGACCAAAGCTGCTGACGTTGCTCTTTCAAAGTTTGTAACATCTGCAAGCCAGCATTGGAAACACTGAAAATCCTTTTTCTACGACCACCACGCATATTGGAAGCGCCACCCATCTCTGAAGTAACGTAGCCCTTATCTTCCATGCGATAGAGTGTCACATGTACGGCGCTGAGGTTTACCTCGCGACCTATCTTTTCGTGAATCTCATCCACAATCGCATTGCCGTAGGCATTTTCCCCCAGCATTGCCACCATGGTGAGTACCAGTTCTTCAAATTCTCCAAGGTATTCTTTTTTCATTTCTATACATTTTGTCAAAGTTATACGTATTTGTATATACTTTGTTATAGTAATGCTGAAAAGTTCTATTTGAAGTGATATGTTGTCCTTTGTGAATTAATACATAACTAATATTTATGCTTTACATAAAAAATATAAATAAAAATTTATGAACATACTTTACTTGTTTTGCGTCTAAACCCAAAAAACAACATGATGCAAAAAGTAACTTTCGCTAAAGGAGATGGAATTGGTCCGGAGATCATGGATGCCACCCTCAGAATCTTAAATGAGGCAGGAGCTCGAATTGATTGGGAGGAGATTAAAGTGGGTGAGCAAGTCTACCTGTCAGGCAACACAAGCGGAATTAATAAATCTGCTTGGGACAGCATTAGGAAAAATAAGATTTTCTTGAAAGCACCAATCACTACTCCGCAAGGTGGCGGTTACAAGAGCTTAAATGTAACCATGAGAAAGTCGTTAGGTCTGTATGCAAATGTTCGGCCTTGCAATAGCTTTCACCCTTTTGTAAAAACGAAGCATCCCGAGATGGATGTAGTGGTGATCAGGGAAAATGAAGAAGATCTTTACGCAGGCATTGAGCATCAGCAGACGGATGAGGTGGTACAGTGTCTTAAGCTGATCACACGTCCGGGATGTGAGAAGATTGTGCGATACGCTTTTGAGTATGCAAAACTTTATAAGCGTAAGAAAGTGAGCTGTTTCACAAAGGACAACATAATGAAACATACCGATGGATTGTTCCATCGTGTATTCAAAGAAATTGCAGTTGAATACCCCGAGATTGAGTCAGACAACTGGATCATAGATATTGGAGCGGCAAGGCTTGCGGATACACCAGAGATGTTTGATTTGGTTGTGATGCCAAACCTTTACGGTGATGTTGTGTCAGATATCACTGCACAGATCTCCGGGTCTGTTGGACTTGCTGGTTCTTCTAACATTGGTGCGACATGTGCCATGTTCGAAGCAATTCATGGGTCGGCGCCTGATATAGCAGGACAAAACATTGCGAACCCTTCCGGGTTATTAAGAGGTGCAGTGATGATGCTCAACCATATTGGGCAGCAGGATATAGCAGAAAAAGTAACGAACGCTTGGGCGTGTGCACTTGAAGAAGGTATCCATACTGCAGACATCTATAAAGAAGATGTGAGTAAAAAACTTGTTGGAACGAAAGAATTCGCAGATGCGGTAATTGAACGCTTAGGTAAGAAACCAACGCAAATCAAGCCTGTGACATATGCAAAAAATGTCAAGCTGAATTTGCCAACCTATAAGCGTAAAGCCAAGGCAGACAAAGTGCTTAAAGGGGTAGATGTGTTCGTTGACTGGGATGGAGGCAAAGTAGATGATTTAGCGATGAAGCTTAAGAACCTTGAAGTAGATATTAAACTCAGCATGATTACCAATCGAGGTGTGAAAGTATGGCCAGAAGGATTCGAAGAGACTTTCTGTACGGATCATTGGAGATGTCGCTTCGAAGTGGAAAATGGACATCCTGCCATGAAAGAGAGCATTCCTCAAGTGCTTACAAAAGCATTGAGCGAAGGAATCGATGTTATAAAAACAGAAAACTTGTACGAGTTCGATGGAGTAAGAGGTTACTCACTTGGGCAAGGACAATAAAGATAGTTGTAGTAGAGTAGTAGGAGGGTGTTTCCAATAAGGACACTCTCCTTTTTTTAAACATCACCCATCCCCCAAATGCATCTTCTGACCATATCATACGCCGGAACATTAAGAGATAGTTTAAGAGTCTTCTTTGAATCCCAAGTCTTTCAGACCGTCATTACCTCAATCATAATTGTCAACTCTATTTTGATCGGGTTAGAAACTTCCGAGGCGATCATGGTGAGCTATGGCAGAATCATTGATGTGATAGATCTGACTATTTTGGTACTATTTTCAATTGAAATCTTCCTAAAGATTTTCGTTTACCGAATAGGCTTTTTTAAGAACTCCTGGAATGTCTTCGACTTCCTCGTGGTGGCTATTTCATTAGTTCCCGCGGCTGGATCATTCTCGGTCTTTAGAGCCTTAAGAATCGTACGAACTCTTCGAATACTACGAAGTATTCCTAAGTTGAGACTTATCATAGAGTCGTTGGTGAAATCACTTCCCAGCATTGGATGGATAGCTGTTTTGCTCGGGATCGTGTTTTATGTATTCTCTGTTATTGGAGTCAACCTTTTTGGAGACCTCTATCCTAAGTACTTCGGAGACATGAGCAAGGCTATTTTCACACTCTTTCAAATAATGACGCTGGAAAGTTGGTCTTCTGCTATCGCCCGACCGGTAATGGATGGAGTTCCGTTTGCAGGCGTGTATTTTATTACGTTCATACTTATAGCCACCTACACCACACTCAATATCTTCATTGCCATTGTGGTCAATACAATGAATGAAGTATCGCTGAAAGATTTGAAAGAAGAAGAAGAACACATAAAGGATTTCGTCTCAGAAGAGAATAGAAAGCTTCAAGAGCAGCTAAGACACATTCAAAGTCAACTGGAGGAAATCAAAGTAATTCAGCAATGAGTAAGTGACTATTTACCCAGTGACTTCCAGTGATCGATGTGGTCTTGCATGTTTGTTGCATTATGAATTGCTTTATTTGATATGATATAACTGACTGCCACTACAATGGTAATTGATGATAGAGTGATTATTTCGAAGGTGGTGTGATGCTCCTGCTGTAAGAAAATCCATACGGAAAGCGTATGAGAAATAATTGCCTGTATAAGAAAGAGTAAAAAAATGGATATAAAATATCTGGTTTTTTTAGCTTCAATTTTTCGATATTGAATCATGTCGCTTTCCCACGATATGCCGTTTGCTTTTGTTTCATAGACAAGAGATAAATAAGTGCTAATACGGAATGTACTGTGAAGTTGTGTTGAAAGGAGCTGTAATGCACTAAGCAAAATCAAGTGAATAGATAGCGGAAGAAGAAAGTGAAGGTTTTTGCTAAACGCCAAACTGATTATGCCAATGGAAAAGGTTAATACCACTGAAATAATTTGAAAAATTCGTTTTGCATTGTTTTCAATTTCTGATGTGAGTCTGCGGTATTCTTCCAGTTGAAATTGTTCATTCATGATGTTGGTAAGTAACGAATTGAGCAAATAAAAATAATCATATTTGGATTACTGAAACATGAACTTAAGGAGCCATTCAAAATTTCGAGGAATCGATTTTCTCGCTTCAAATCACTACTTTTGCGCTTGAAAAAATTAATCCCAATTCATAAACAAAATAGATCATGAAATGAGTGTGAAAAATTCAAAGTGAGCCTTACTTCGTCACAAATGAATTTTTCATTGCGAATTCCATATGACCTTTAAAAACAGATAAATATTATGAAAGTAACTGTAGTAGGAGCTGGAGCCGTAGGTGCAAGTTGTGCCGAATACATCGCAATCAAAGATTTTGCAGCGGAAGTTGTACTTATTGATATCAAAGAAGGTTTTGCTGAAGGTAAGGCCATGGACTTGATGCAAACTGCATCTTTGAATGGATTTGATACCAAAATCACCGGCACAACCAATGATTACTCAAAAACAGCTAATAGTGATGTAGCGGTTATCACTTCAGGCATTCCTCGTAAGCCTGGAATGACACGTGAAGAGCTGATTTCTACCAATGCTGGAATTGTTAAGTCTGTAGCTGAGAACTTAATCAAGCATTCTCCAAACGTGATCATCATCGTGGTATCAAACCCAATGGACACCATGACTTACCTGGCGCACAAAGCATTAGGTCTTCCTAAGCACCGCATCATCGGTATGGGTGGAGCTCTTGACTCTGCGCGTTTCAAATACAGACTTTCTGAAGCACTCGATTGCCCCGCATCTGATGTAGATGGTATGGTGATTGGCGGACATAGCGATACGGGTATGATTCCTTTGACTCGCTTAGCTACCAGAAATAGTGTGCCGGTTTCCAAGTTCTTGAGTGAGGACAAGCTTAATTACGTCTTGGAAGAAACTAAGGTGGGCGGAGCGACTCTTACTAAGCTACTAGGTACTTCAGCTTGGTATGCACCAGGTGCAGCAGTTTCTGCGATGGTTCAGGCAATTGCTTGTGACACAAAGAAAATGTTCCCGTGCTCATGCATGCTGGAAGGTGAATATGGTTTAAATGATTTGGCTATTGGCGTACCTGCTGTCATTGGCAAAAATGGAGTTGAGCAGATCGTGGAAATAGAGCTGGATGGTGCTGAGAAAACAAAGCTTGAAGAAAGCGCAGCAGCGGTTAGCAAGACAAATGGTATCCTGTCTGAGATGAATATTATCTAAGGATAATTAGAGATAATTACTGACCTGTCTTTTATTGAAAAAGGCAGGTCGATTTTTTTAATCAAATGGAACACACGAAAGAACTCATCGGTAAGAGTGATCTGATCAGTCGGGATTTGAGCTGGCTGCAGTTCAATCATCGTGTACTTGATCAGGCACGGAAGGAAAAGCGAAACTTGTTTGAAAAACTCAAGTTTTTGGCCATCACTTCCAGCAATGCTGATGAGTTTAATATGATTCGTGTGGGTAGTTTGTATAACTACCTGGATTACGGCAATGATCGGGTAGATTATTCAGGACTTCAGGTTATCCCATTCAAGAACGAACTTCTCTCAGGATTGAAAGAGTTTGGGAAGCAGCAAAATCAACTTTTTCTCGACCTTAAATCAAGTTTCCAGAAGCACCAGTTCGAAATCAAGGGTTATGCCGAGCTCAACGAAAAAGAGCAAAAGTTGGCAAGTAAGTATTTTGAAAAGACAATCTTCCCAATGCTTACTCCAATGGTATTTGATCCATACCATTCCTTTCCTATTCTGGTGAACAACATCCTGATTTTCGGGGTAGTCACGAAGGCATTGAAGTCAAGAGAAAAGAAGAAAATGTCTTTTATCCAACTGCCTCAAAACTTGCCTCGCTTTTTTGAGATTAATGAAAAGGATAAAGTAATCTTCGTGCCGATCGAAAAAATAGTACAGCAACACCTGGATCACGTTTTCAAGAACGTGGATATCCTTTCCAGTTCATTGTTTCGTGTCACGAGAAACGGAGACTTCACGCTGGAGGAGTCAGAGGATATTGAAGCGAACTTCCTGGAGGAGATGAAGAAGAAGCTGAAGACAAGAAAAACGGGTCGGGTGGTACGAATGGAAGTAGAGGAGGAGGCCGATCCGTGGTTGATCAAGCAGCTGAAAAAGCGCTATGAGATTGGTAGTGAGAATATTAAAGTGACACCACAGGGATCGCTGATTGACTTTACCTGCCTTTGGCAGATTGTAAATCATGAAGACTTTATATCATTTCTTCCTGTGCGACCAAAATCAGCACCTCCAATAAGTATGTCTGATATAGAGCATCAGGACATGTTTAAGATTTTGAAGGATCGCGATATTCTTTTACATCATCCATACAATACGATTGAGCCATTGCTGGACCTCCTGGAACAAGCTGCTGATGATCCGCACGTATTGTCGATCAAGCTTACTATTTATCGCCTGGCGAAAAACAGCCGGGTAGTAGATGCCTTATTGCAGGCAGCAGAGAATGGGAAGCACGTTTCTGTGCTCTTTGAAGTGAAGGCCCGATTCGATGAAGAAAACAATATGAAGCAAGCGCTGAAGCTGCAAAAAGCTGGCTGTTTCGTGATCTATGGTGTAGGTTCTTTGAAGACTCACACCAAACTTCTCCTTATTGTAAGAAAGGAAAAGGAAAAAGTGAATCGCTTTGTGCACATGAGTAGTGGAAACTACAATGAAGCGACAGCTAAGCTGTATACAGACCTCAGCTTGTTGACCTCCGATGAGTCATATGCCAATGATGTGCAGGAGTTCTTCAATGTAATTACCGGTCATTCTATGCCTGAGGCGTATGATAATCTCATTACCGCTCCAACACACATGCGTAAGGGCTTGATTACATTGATAGATAGAGAGCGTGAAAATGCTGTAGCAGGAAAATCAAGTGGTATTGTTATTAAGCTGAATTCGCTGCAAGATAAAGATGTGATCTTGTCACTCTATGAGGCCTCAAAAGCAGGGGTTCCCATAAAATTGATTGTGCGTGGAATCTGTTGTTTAAGACCCGGAAGAGAAGGCTTAAGTGAAAATATTTCTGTTCGGTCTGTTGTTGGAGAATACCTGGAACACTCACGTATTTTCTACTTTCATAATGAAGGAGATCCAAAAGTTTATTGCGGGAGTGCGGATATGATGGTACGCTCATTCGATAGACGGTTGGAGTCTTTGTTTATTATATCAGACCCCTTATTGAAGCAGCAATCAATCAATATTCTGGCGTTCAATCTGAAAGACAATGTAAATACGTATGAAATGAAGGAGGATGGATCATACGTGCATCTAGAACCAAACGGTCAATCTCCATTTGATATTCACCAGGAATTTTACAAGGTGAAGCGCGAGTCCATCATGAAAGTAAAGTTGTTTGAATAAAAAAGCCCACCTTTCGGCGGGCCTATCATCACTAACCAACACTACTCATTCTTTTACGGGTAATCCGTATTCTTTCTTTATCAGTTTATTACGATCATAACCACCGGAAATAGTAATTGTTTAAACGAAAGCATTTAGAAATTTCAAAATTCCTTTCGAAGCTTGATCATGCGATCAATGAAGCGATCGTTTTTAGGATCGTCGAATTGTATGTAGTGTCCATCAGCTTCCAATCTTAGGATCTTGCTGAATTGGATATTTAATGAACTGTATGGCATGATCCAGGAGTAGGCCTGGAGTTTATGTCGAAAATGGAGGATGATTCCTTTTGGTCGAAGTTCAATGTTGGCTGTAGAGATATAATGTTCGGCGTTCAGGTATGATTTGTATTCATCGCTTATTCCATTGATGGTCATCCGCCGGGAACCGATACCGCCCATTTTCAACCGTTCTTGCCATGAAAATGATCGCCCGACAGCCAGATCTATTTTTCGTGTAGTCTCTTTGTCAGAATAGGAGGTGTCGAATATCATCTAATTGTTGAATGCCATTCCGGGTATTGCATCCCATATAGCATTGCGTTGTTCCTTCACTTGTTCCAACACCTTTTGGCCAGACTTTGTTACCTGAAACAAATGTTTTCTTCTTCCGCCTCTTTCCGGAGTAGCACCTGCATATCTTGAATCGACATAACCCTTGTTTTGAAGTCTGGCAAGTGCCGCATGGACCGTACTAATTGTTATGGTCCTGTTACACCTTTTCTTAATCTCTTTCTGAATGGCTACCCCATATGCTTCGTCGTAAAGCAACGCAACTGTTAGCATGATTAGCTCTTCTAGTTCACCAAGATTTGTTCCCTTCATAATCGTTATTGATTTATTATTCTCTACTTAAGGTTTTGGATGGATTCGTATTTGCTGTACGCATAGAAAGTGTGCTAACGATACTCACACTAATCAACAGTGTAATTATCCCTGCAATTCCGAATGCAAAAAGGTCCATTGAGATTTTGTAGACAAAAGCATCTAACCACTGGTTGATAAGGTAGTAGGCCAGAGGAGTCGCGATGGCAAAACTTATTAAAATGATCACTACAAATTGTCGATTTACTAAAGACACAATGGATGATACCGAAGCACCAAGAACTTTTCTAATACTTATTTCCTTTTGTTTTTGCTGCAAGAGTAGGGCGGTCAATCCATATAGACCCAATGCACAAAGTAGTATACTTATGATTGAATAGATCGTTGACATGCCCAATAATTGAGTTTCTTTTTGATACTGTCTGTCAAACCACTCATCTACAAAGTAAAAATCGATGGGAGTTCGGCTGGCAAGATTGTCCCATACATCCAAAATATACGCAATCGTTTCACGCTTATTGGCGCCGGATATCTTAACAGATGAATTCCAAATTGTAACGGTGTTCAGGTACAATATGGTTGGTTCGATGGTCGCAGTGGCCAATGAACCGTAATGAAAATCATCAACCACACCGATGATGGTTGCTGGCTGACCATCGGAACTGAATCGAATGTGTTTGCCAATTGGATCTTCCCATCCTAGGTGATCTACCATTGCCTGATTGACTACCAGGTTATTGGAGTCAGCCAACGATTTTTTGAAGAAGGTTCTACCGTAATTAAGCTCCATTCCATAGGTGTCAAAGAAGTCCTGATCTACTCCAAAAATTCGTGTGGTTACTTCATCCGTATATCCTTCAGGAAACACTGTAGTAGAGAAGGTGCCGGAGCCAATAGCAGAGCGCGATGTAGAGATTAGCTGGATGTTGGGGTTCTTCAATAGTTCGGCTTCAAATACATCAATTTTTTGGTCTAATTCATTATTCACGTCGATTACCATCACTTGTTCTTTATCAAAACCTAAGGGCTTGTTTTTCAAGTAATTGGTTTGCTTGATTACCACGATGGTGCAGACAATCAGGAAAATTGAAAAGGCGTACTGGAAAGTCAGTAAAATCTTTCTGAACCAGCCTGTGGAACCAACCGATGACGAGCCTTGCAAAATGGAAGAAATAGGAGGTGAGGAAATAACAATTGCTGGATATAACCCAACAAAAATACTTATGGTAAGGATGAAACCGATAGCTGCGCCAACCACTAAAGGCTGGAATAGAGCGGATATAGCTAGCTCTTTGCCTAGCAATGGATTGGTTTGAGGAATGATGATAACTAGTAGTACAATGCTTACAATGGTTGCGATAGATGTGCTGATGAATGTCTCGGCTACAAATCTTCCCACCAGCTGCCTTCTTGTCGATCCCATCACCTTACGTACACCCACTTCTGTATGTGTCTCGGTAGCTCTTGATAGCATGATGTTGATGTAATTCACACTGGCAATAAGAAAGACGAGCAATGCAGAAAAGCTAAGTGTGTAGACAAATGTGATACTGCCAGCCTTCATGCTCCGGCCATCTCTAATATTGTCTCCGTACAAGTACATTTTTTTGAGAGGCATGAGCTGAAGGAAGTAATTTTCTGCACGTTCCTCGAAGTGCATGTTCATCATGTCCGGTAGTTTTTCTTCTACGCCCTCTGGGGAAGTTCCTTCCGAAAGTTTCACAAAGGTGAAGATGCCTTGACTGAGCCAGTTATTCATCCACCGATAGGCTAAAGGGCCAACATTTGGAACCGTGGTGCTCCAGGATATGAGCGCATCAAATTGCATCGAAGAGCTCCTTTCCACATCGGCAAAAACACCAGTGACCGTGTAATTCAGATCATGAAGCCCAACCACCACTTGCCCAATCGGATTTTGATCAGCAAAAATTGCTTTGGCTAAAGATTCACTAATGACAATGGAAGAAGGTGCAGTCAACACCGTAGATGGATCACCCTTGAGAAGTGGAAAGTCAAAAAAGTCGAAGAAGGTTGAGTCGGCAAAATATAGATTTTCGGTTCCAAAATTGTTTTCATTAAAAGAGATGATAGCCTTAGAAAACCATGGACATACTCTAATGTATTCCTGTACTTCAGCGTACTCGTCCGTCATAGTCGGCCCCATCATCCCGGAAGTTTCATAGGTAAGGTGATCTATATTCTCAGCAGGATTTACATAATGCTTATAAAGTCTGTAGGTTTTGTCAACATCGCTGTGTTGCTTATCAAATTGTAGCTCATCGTACACATAAATAAGTGCAAAGAGTGAGCAGGTTATTGCGGTGATTAACCCGATCAGGTTGATAGCAAAAAAGGACTTATGCCGCTTAAGTGAACGAAAAGATGTGAGGAGATAGTTGGACCAGATTGCTTTCATATTTGATACTCTTTTAGATTGTTTTTTGAATCTCATCCTAAAAAAACCAATCGCCTGAAACAGGTAAATTATCTTGGCTTTTCTAGGACCTTTCAATTCTACATTTTCAAAGAATAATTCCTCCAGATCTCCGGAAATGCCCTCAAATAAATAGGGTTCACAGTATCGACTTACTAATTTTTGAATCCAACCAGGTGGTTTGATTTTGTTATCGTTCATGTCGCTAAATACTCCTCAATACCGGTAAGGTTACTAAATCTTTCGTATTTGTAGAAATTGAATTACGAATTGTATGAACGAAGACGGTATTGATATGTTTCGTTTTTGTAGAAATTGATAACAAAAAACAATAAATTGTTATTTGAGTTAGTGCTTCGTGATATTTCAGTATAAAAAACAAAGAGCCCTGGAGAAACTCCACGGGCTCTTTTCAATTAACCTGAGTATTATCTTTATATTTTATCTATCCCCACATTCTTCTTCCCAATCATCCCAGATTTCACCAAGATCTACTTCTTCTGAAACGCCATTCTCTGTTACGGTTACAATGTTGTCACATGCACCATCTCCATAGTTGATGCTATACGTGCCAGTTTGATCTCCTACTGTATAGCTTCCGGACTCTTGACCACTCACATAAATCCAGGTTCCATCTTCTTCACAATCGAAATCGTAAAACAATGGAATATCTACTTGCGAGCTGAATGATTCTCCTGTGCTAACTGTGATAGATTCTGATCTGCTATTGACCGTATACCCATCCTGATCTACTTCTTCAGCTCCCTGTGCCACATAAGCGACTTCAATTAGTCTTTCACCCGTAGAAACTTCACTTGTGGAATCGTGACCATATTCCATGTAACTGGTTTTTAGATCTGCATTAAACTGATAGCTTGCATTGTAATAATAATCGGAAGTATCTGCCTGTTCTGAGGTTCCATCAATTTCTTCCCAGGTTCCACTATAGCTATGTGTACCATCTATGGTCCAGTCATGCCCACCAAAATTGGTGTAAGTAGCTGTCGCACTAAATCCGGATTCTGAATACGATCCTTTTTCAACCAATTTGCCTTTTAAGAATTCACCATAATAATCACATCCGTCACCAAAATCCAATGTGTAGGTGTAGTTTCCATTTCCATCATCTTCCCAGGTTTGGGTAAGGCATGTAGGTTCTGTGTCTGTAGAATCTGAAGCAGTTCTTCCTCGATACATAGCCAGTGGAGATGCAGCAGATCTTCCACTTTGTCCATTTTGAAAGTTTCCGAAAAGAGCGCCCATTGGACCACCAATACCATTACTTTTTAGTCTGTTGAGTGCCGAGTTGGAATTTACCAGCAAGTTTTCAGCGACAATATTTTCCTGATCTGGATTTATTGGATCAGCATCTTCACTACACGACCAGGCAAGCACAGCAACAGCTATCCAAAGCAAGGCAATTATTGATTTTTTAGTTTTCATAGTATTTCGATTTTTTGTGTTTCGATAGTGGTACATGCAGATCAAAAATTACCCTACCGAAAAGTCGAAATATTTGAAAAATGTGGTCTTAGAAGCGAATATTGAAGAAAAAGTTCGGAGTAAATCCAAGTAGATAAGTGTCAAGGGGAACCACTTCCAGCTGATCTGAAGCACCTGCAATATCGCTTTGCTCACCGAATACATAGCGGACGGTAAACTTCCTTGATTTGATATTTCTGTGGTTTAAGACATTAAAAAATGTGACACCTGATTCACACGCAAGTTTGCCGATATTGAAACTGTATTTTGCGGATATATCTAATCGCTTATAACCCGGGAGCCGAGACTGGTTGATTCGAGTTAGATCATAAAATGAGACTGAATCATTCACAATGCTATACGCTGGATTTGATGGCGTATAGGATTGTCCAGAGCCGAGCAAGAGCACGCTAGAGAGTTCCCACTTCCCAAGCTTCAAAATGTTAGTGAAGTTTAGTTCATGGCGTTGATCCTGAACCGAAGGATAAGGATTGTTTTGATTTCTATACCAGAAGGAATTTTCGGATCTTCCAAGCGAGTAGCTTATCCAGGAGGTGAAGGTCTTGTTTCTGTATTTCAAAAAGATATCCAGACCTTCCGAATTATTTTCGCCTGCCAGATTTAACTCCTGCATACGAAGTGCATCGATAATTTCCGGAGGCAGCACCAGAAATTGACTTTCTATGATGCCTTCTGTACGCTTGTTATAGTATTCCATATCGAGCGACCATTTATCCCATCGATACGTCCCACCAAAAATGAAATGAGTACTTTGTTGAACAGGTATGATCTTATCATCCGCGAGGATCCAATAAAACTGATCTGAGTTTTGGAGAATAGATAAGGAAGTTTGTGTGATGTACTGATGATGAAATGAAGCGGCCCCTTTCAATGCAAACTGGTCTGTTACTTTTATTCCCAAATCAAATCTTGGTTCCAGATACCACTTATCGGTTGGCTCATAAAAGGAAGATCTAAGTCCGAGATTGGCCGTGATGTCGTTTCTTCTGAATTGATAATTTCCGTAAAGACTGAAAATACTGGCCTCAATCTCCAAGGTGTCGCTATATCCTTGAGCCGTCGAGAGCTCTTCAAAAAAACCCTGCTTTGTTTGATATTTCGTGGTGATTGAGTTTAACTCTATACCTCCTGAAAGGGTATTTTGATCATCCAAATCAATTTCATTATGAGATTTTATGGTCACATCGCCCACAGAGCTACCTACGGAATAATTAAAATAGGTGAGCTCATCATTGGCTGAAATACTATCAGCAGCAAACGCCACATCTTGAAAAAATGTCTGCGTGATTGACAGGTTTTCTTCTTCCTTATATTCAGAAGCACTCAGGGTTGTGTTGTTAAACCATTTTGGACTGAATTGACTCTTGAGATTCATACTAATGCCGGCATTGGACCAATCGGATTGATCGAGCACCGAATACTCAGCGAAATCATCTCCCTCTATATAGCTTGCAGCATAGTTGTCTTCACTTACATAAAAGTTGACATCAAATACAGAATTGCTACTAAAACGATGCTGGACCTTGGCGTTGATATCGTAAAACCGCAGCGATGGAGACAAGCCGATACTGTTGAGTTCCGGACTTATGGATTCTAGATAATTCTGTCTGCTTGAGGTGAGAAATTCTTCATACAAATCAGAATTAATGATATCCGTAAACGACTGCCGAAAGGCAAGTAATGCGGATGTTCTGCGACCTAAAGGAATGTTGAGCGTGGTATTGAAGGAGAGCATGTTTAATCCTACACTTCCATCAAATCCATCGACACCTCCATTTTTTCCAGCAACATCTACTACGGATGATACCCGGCCTCCATACCTCGGTCCAAAACCTCCCTTGTAAATGCTTACATTGTTGATTGCATTTGGATTAAGCGTGCTGAAAATTCCAAAGAAATGATCCAGATTGTAAAGTGTGAAACCATCCATCAAGACAAGATTTTGTGAGGGTAGTCCACCTCTGACTACCAGTCCGGAAGAAGTCTCGTCTGTCGCTCTCACTCCCGGTAGCAGTTGCAATGACTTGAATACATCGGTTTCTCCTAGCATGGGAAGTGAACTAAACTGCTGAGGGTTTAAGCTAAAAAATGATGGATCCGGATTGAAGTTATCAGCCTCTGCAGTAAGTACTACCTCGGGTAATTCTTGAGGATTTTGATCAAGTCTTATGGTGAGGTTTTCTTGATTTGGAGGTACCAGAAGTTCAACTTTCTCGTAACCGATATAGCTTACGGTCAATGTAATAGTGTCCTTCGTCGGGGGAAGATTAAATCTCCCATTTTGGGAGCTCAGCGTACCTTTCGTATCAGTCTGAATATGAGCAAAAGCCAGAGGTTCACCACTTTTTTCATCGAATACCTGACCGATAAGCGGTGCACTTTTAGGCTGTACTTTGTTTTTGTTGGGAATGATCAAATAGATTCCATCGGTGAGTTTGAGGTCAAATGGAAGGTCTTCAAAGATTTCGCTGATCAGTTGAGCCTGTGAACTTGCTTTAATTTCCCTGGTAATGGTATGCTTTGAAAGTTCACGTGGACTAAATGAAAACTTTAAATTGTATTTCCTGGACAACGACTTGACTACACTTGTTAAAGACTCATCTTTGACTGATAGATTGAAGCTTTGTTGTGCAAAGCACAGAGCAAAAGCAAGTAGGAGCGTGGAGGTAACGAGGATTCGCATGAAGATTATTCCGGTTCCTTAATAGCAAAAGCATCTTGAGTGGTTTTCTCATAGCTCAAGCCTAAAGGTAGACATACCATCTCCAATGCGCTTTCAATGTCTTTATTTGTAAAATACCCATTGAAAATATAGTCAGTCGTATCTGGCAAAGTCACGGTGACTCCAAACTGCCGCTCCATTTCCTGTAGCACGTTAGATAGTTTTTGATCACTGAAATAGAATACACCAGCTTGCCATCTTCCCACCAGATCAGCATCCACGGAAGTTCGCTTTACCGTATCTTCAGCCAGTCTGATTGACTGCCCTGGCGTTATCAGTTCGCTTACTGATTTAGTAGGAATTGCAACTTTTACTTTTCCTGTTTTGCAGGCTACTTCGAAGGTAGAGTCTCTTGCGAAAACGTTGAAAGAGGTACCCAGCACTTCAACCGAACCAATAGAAGTATTCACTAAAAACCGACCACCTTCTATCACTTCAAAAAATGCTTCACCTTCAAGACTCACTTCTCTATTCCAATCTTCAGAGTAGGAAATTCGGGAGTTCGCATTTAGCATGACCTGTGATCCGTCCGGCAGACTTATTGTCTTCGATTCTGCAACCACAGTGTTGGCCGTGATCGTTTGAGTAGGTTCATTTTGATAATTAAAGAAAACGAATGTTGCAATCAGTAAAAGGGAGGCGGCAATACTTATATAAGTCCATAGAGGAATTGTAGATTTCTTTTCCTCCTGAATATTCTCCTCAATTTTACTCCATATTTCTTCTTTGCTTTTACTCGGAGGCACGCGCAACTGAGAAGCTTTATTAAGGATCTCTCCAAGCTCATCATTCACGTTGTTTGATTCGTGATTTAGTAGGTCTTTATATTTATCTAAATCATCCATTTTCTAAATCTTCATCCCCAGCTGCTCACGTATGATACTTAGTGTTTTGCTCATTCGCTTTTCTATTGCTTTGACGCTCAGGCCAAGTCGCTCTGCAATTTCAGCATATTTCAGCTTATCTATTCTATTCATTAAAAACACTTCCCTACAATCGACAGGAAGGTTTTCAATGACCTGATTCAATTTCTTTTCAAACTCAGCCTCCTCCATTTGGAACTGAGGTGAGGTAGTGTTGGATGATATCTCCACATTCGCCGATTTCTGATGTTCCCGTACCACTTTTTCATGATTAAAGTGGTTCATAAGTAAGTTGTTTGCTACGGTATATAACAAACTTTTTACTGTTTCCATCTGTATATCATCACGTCTATTCCAAACCTTTATGAAGGTTTCCTGAACCAAATCATTTGCAACATCCACATCACTACATTTATAATATAAAAAGCCTCTCAAGCTCTCGAAGTATTCATCGTAGAGCTTTTTCAGGTCGTTTTTTGTGAATGATTTGGTGACTTTCATTTGAATTATCAGTTCAAATATACACGTGAGCCTACATCATTCCTTTATTGGTACAGCACAAATGAATTTTACCCTACTGTTTTTAGAATTAAGTTTGATAATATGATTTCCAAAAGTACGATTAGAGCAGCTTTTCTTGATCTATTTGAACAAAAAATAGCAGACATCAAGGCGGAGTTGGAAGCAGTGAAAGACTCGGCAACATCCGAAACGAAAAGTAGCATGGGTGATAAATATGAAACAAGCAGAGAGATGATGATGCAGGAGCGAAATAGATTGGGAAGTCAGATGGAAATAATGATGACCCAGGTGGCAGCATTAAGTAGAATTGATACGGATAAGAATTATTCAAAGGTTTCCTATGGTTGTCTAGTGCAAACAGATGGAGCGACATTCTTTATCAGTACGGCGGCAGGTCAGCTTAAAATTGAAAAGCAAATCGTTTTTGCTATTTCCGGAGAAGCGCCACTTTCGAAGGCGATGATGGGAAGGAAAATTGGAGATTCCTTCATCTTTAATGGAAAATCATTCAACGTAAAGGATATAAAATAAAAAAGCCGACTGGTAGTCGGCTTTAATGAGGGCGAATTATTTGTATTAATACAAGTAATTGAGGGCCGTTACATCGTTAGGTCCGAATTCTCCGTCCTCGTTTGCGCTAAAGCAAGCAAGCATTACAGAGTTAGCATCGAAACCTGTTGGAGTTCCTGGAATGTGGATTGCTCCTACACCTCCGCTACCTTCATTTCCACCGCTTCCGCAAGAAAGCGAACGGTTGAAATAGTCAGTATGACGAAGGCCTAAGCAGTGACCCATTTCGTGAGTGATCACGTGCTCAGTTGTATTAGTACCATAGCTACTAGTACCTGATTGAATTTGAATGAATTTATATGGGTTACCACCAGAAGGGAATCCGGCAGATCCACCACCACCACCACCTACACGATACACAACCATATCATATGCTTGGTAATTAGTGCCAAAAGCGAGGGTGAAATTCAGACCTATATTCAGTGCATTGTAGTTGTTTACAGCCCACTGAAGTGCAGTTCTCATTGTGTTGTCTAGTGCGTTAGATCCTCCTGTGTACCCAATCACAGAAATTGTCTGGTTGTTGCTCACTAGATTGCTTGTTCTGTACTGCTCTTGAAGTTGTCCAAGTTTGAAAGTACTTTCAAGCATTTCTTGCATTTGATACGACGGAATCATGATATCGCCCTCCAGCAGATATTGCTTACTTGATTCGCCCGTAATAGGGTTTTGATGATTTACCATTTGGATATCACTCACGTCAAATCCAAGTTCATCAAACTGAGCTAAGACTTCATCCGAAATCTCGTCAGCTACTGGTCCATCCTCTGTAGAACAAGAGGTAAAACCGACTGCTAGAAACATTACTAGCACGCTCCATAGCGCATAATTTAATCTTCTCATAATAAATATTAGGTTAAACATTTACCACCAAAATATAATTCTGAATTCGGAAATAAAAACAATATTCTATTTTTTTATCAACATTATCAGTTGATAATCAGAATAAAATATGGTTAAAAGGGATTAAAGTCCAATTTTTATTTTATAAAGTCCAATTTTTGACCTATAATATTGGATATTTGAGTTTAGTCGACTAATAATATTTCTTCATCGAAGATTCACCTTGTTTTATCTAATTTGGCAAACTTATGAGAGGAATAGTTTTGAATGTGTTCCTGTTTGTTTGGTCAATCACGAGCATAGCACAAGAATTAGATGGTTGGAAGAGTTATACCGAGGGTGCCATAGCACAAGAACTATTTGGAGAAGAAAAAATTTTCTTATTAGAAAGTTCGCTAAAGGAAATTAAATCAGCTTGTACTGACTGTGAAATTTTAAGATCTATCGATCAAAATCATCACATTGTAAGTGGACCTATCAAAGGAAGAAGAGAAGGTATCTGGAATGTAAATAATCAATGGAAGCTCAATCTGCAAAAAAGTGCTTCTCAATCACTTTATTACATCGCAACCACTTCCTCGTTTGATCCATCGATACTATCAAGATTTAAGGTGCTCCGAAAGTATGCTTCGTTGAATACTTACTTGATTGAGGCCTCATATAAGCAGGTGGAAAAATTTTTGCTTGGCAATCAACAGGTTATTCATATTACCAATAAGGTTTTTAGACCTTCCGTGGAAAGTCGGGTAATCGATATGAATCTAAATCCGAATAGGGTAAACAAAGTTCACCATTCATATCCATCGCTTAATGGTTCTACAGAGACGGTTTCTATCCAGGAAAACAACTTTAACGTGGATGATATTGACCTGATTGGCAGGTATTTGCCTTCTGGGCTGGAAAGTGAAGTCGTGGACAATCATGCGACAGAAATGGCAACTATTATCGCAGGGGCCGGCAATTCATTTATTACTGGTAAAGGAGTTGCCGACAAAGCGGCCATTGTGTCTTCTGATTTTTTTGATGCAATGCCTGATGAGGATGAGGCTTATTTGGAGCTTGGTATCAACACGCAGAATCATTCCTATGGAATTAATCGCGCCAATGAATATGGTATTGAGGCCAGAGCATTTGACCAAAGCGCCTTCAATAATATGAATTTGCTTCACGTTTTTTCCAGCGGCAATGAAGGCAGCGAAATAGCATCCGATGGCATATATGAAGGGATTGCAGGATATGCTAACCTCACTGGAAATATCAAAATGTCAAAAAATTCTCTGGTTGTAGGTTCTGTTGACACAATAGGAAATATACCATCCTTTGTTTCAAGAGGTCCTGCCTACGATGGCAGAATTAAACCGGAAGTTGTAGCATACAGTGTTGTAGGAAGTTCCAATTCCGCAGCCTTAGTCTCCGGGGTTAGCACACTATTGCAGCAAGAATACAGAGAGGAAAATGCAGTGGGCATGCCTTCGGCACTTGTAAAAGCATTGCTGATAAATAGTGCGGAATACGTTGGTTCGGAAGGTCCGAATTTTGTTACAGGCTATGGAAATGTAAATGCATGGAGAAGTTTAGAGGCTCTTAGAAATGATCGGTTCTATTCAGGTTCAGTTTCTGATGGTGTCACAGATTCATTTGTTCTGACCATTCCGGCGAATGCGCTAAACCTCAAAGTATCGATTTGCTGGACAGATCCACCCGCCAATTTGAATGATTTCCAGGCTTTGGTAAATAATCTGGATTTGAGATTAGTGGGTAGCTCGAGTACCACATTGCCCTGGATCCTGAATGCCAACCCGGATGCAGATGACTTGGCCAAGCCTGCAACCCGAGGTGTTGATGAGTTAAATAACGTCGAGCAGGTGTCAGTTTCAAATCCTGAAACTAGCTACACCGTGGAAATTGAAGGAGCTTCGGTTACCGGCAATCAGGACTTTTTTGTAGTCTGGGAGTATGATATGAATGATACATTTGAATGGGACTTCCCGACAGGCAGCGACAACATGCCTTACAATGGAGAGACCGGTTCTTATTTCAGATGGTCTACGACCAAAAACGGGCCAGCGACTTTATCTTATTCCCTTGATGACATCAATTGGATTGCATTGGAAGATGCCATTGACTTATCAAAAGGATATTGGAGGTGGAACAATCCACCAATTGTTGGAGATCAAATCCGTGCACGGATGGAGATAAACGGTGAGATGTTCGATACAGAATGGTTTACCGTCTCAGAGCCACTTTCAGCAAAAGTTGGATTCAATTGTGGAGATTCGTTGATGCTGAGGTGGCATCCAGCGCCCAATGCAAGTAATTATACCATTCGCAACTTAGGGGATGAAACATTGGAGGAGTATGTCATAACGGTTGATACTTTTTTGGTTATTCCGAATAAGACGAGCTTTTCCAGTCGACTTTTTTCCATTCAGCCCAATTTGCCCGAAGGAAAGGAACTCTTGCCAACACCCACATTTGATTATGCACAGCAAGGAATTGATTGTTATGTTTTCTCTTTTTTCCAAAGAGTGGCATTAGATACAGGCATTTATCTCAACCTATCTTTAGGCACAACAGCCGGAATTGATAGGATTGTACTAGAACGTAATAATTTTTCAGACTTCTCAGAAATATCAGTTCTAACCGATGCGGTTGATGAAAACTATTCCTATTTGGATAACAGCCCGAATCAGGGATATAATGAGCATCGAGCCACGATTTATTTTGTTAATGGAGAGGAACTAACCTTGTCGGCAGGCACCTCTTTTTACCTTACGGAAGAGCCATTACGAATATTCCCCAATCCAATTCAAGCTGGTGAATCACTTTCAATTATTACCCGAGAGTTTGAAGACACTACACCTGTTTTAGAAATCATTGATGATAGGGGAGCGCTTATTCATAAACAAGAAGTGGAAGGGTCTCAAGATTTTATTCCAACCGGTGGGATCAGACCCGGAATTTACTTTTATCGCTTGCGTGCCGATGGTCAAATTTATACCGGTAGAATCTTGATTCGCTAGAATCCATTTAACTTACTTATTTGAAAGACAGGTAGTTAAGAATAATTTCTATTTTTTTTGACTGAACCAAAACTTTTTTGAGTTTGGAAACATCCTTGAATAAACCTGACAATATGAGAATGAGTTTTAAGGAAATCAATCAGACGTTATGCATGCTAATCAAATAAGATCGGCTATGGTGCCTTTAGAGGATCTGATTGAGAAAGCAATGACAGGCGATGAATCGTCATTCAACCAATTGGTAAATCTTTGGTACAAACGCATATATAATTATGCTCTGAAGCAATGCTCCTATGATGATGTTGCAGCAGACATTACGCAAAAGACTTTCATCGCAGTATTCAAAAACCTTAAAAAACTCAAGGATGTTGGAAGTTTTAAACCGTGGATTTATCGCATTGCAACGAACTTTTGTCACCAGGAGGGAAGAAAAATATCTAAATCAAAAACGGTCCCTTTTACAATGACCCAAAACGATGAAGGAGAGTCAATGATAAAAGAAGAAGGAGAGGCCGAGGGAGTGTTTTTTAACCCGGAGATGAGTTACAGGCAGCAGGAGCTGGAGAAGATATTGTTTGGTTGCTTGCAAGAGTTGCCGAAAGATCAAAGAAGTGTGATCATCATGAAAGAATACGAAGGAATGAAGTTTAGAGAAATCGCAGAAGTATTGAAGACTTCTGAGAATACGGTTAAAACCTGGCTGTATAGAGGGTTGAAACTTATGAAGCAGGAGTTGGAGGTAAGAAGTATTACAAAAGAAACATTGAGCTATGAAATATAAACCAGAAGAAGCGACACTGATGTCATACATTTATGGCGAGCTGTCCACTGAGGAGCAAGCGAAAGTAGAAGAGTACCTTTCTGGTAGTGAAGAAGCTAGAAAGGAATTGGAAGAGTTAAAATCGACACTTTCCATAATGGGCCAACTCAAGGATAAGGAAGTTGACATCCCCACTTTCACTTTTAATCAATCTTCGCAAGTGGTTGTAGCGGATCATCCAACCGTTAGCTTTTGGAGAAAATCTATGGCTATCGCAGCGAGTATTGCACTCTTAATCTTTATTGGATATCTCACCAAATTCAATGTATCGGTTGGGGATCAAGGCTTTCAGATGGCTTTTGGAAATCAAAATGAAGGATTTTCCCAAGAAGAAGTTCAATCTATGATTGCTGAAGCAATCACTGAAAATAACAGTGAGCTCAATAAGAAACTAGCTAATTCAGAGGCAGGTATCAAGGAGTACGTAGCAGATAATAACCAATCGTTACAGAATCAGCTCGTCAAGCGTGTGAGTAATCAGCCACAATCTCAGTCAGATTTTGAGAGCGAAAGACAACAATACTTGGACTACCTAAAGCAGCTAATCGAAGACTCTGAAATCACACAGAAGAGGTATACTGATCAGGTGCTTACCGACTTTGCAATCTTTCTGGATATACAGAGACAAAACGATATGGAAGTATTCCAAACAAGATTTAATAATCTCGAAGACAATACGGAGTTGAACAGTTTCAAGACTGATCAGATTTTATCAAATCTGGGTTCAACTGTAGAGAACCCTAACCAATATTGATATTAAAGGACTATAAATGATTAAACAATGAAAATGACTAGAAAAAATATAGTTGGAATCATTATTCTGGCACTGAGCATAAATGTTTCTTATGGCCAGTCAATTGATGAAAAACGAATGAATCGTGACCTCAAGGTTGCAGAAAACATCCTGAATACTTTGGCAAGCGGAGACAGCCGCCTTCGATTTCAGAACAGCATAGAGAGTAATTACATGCCGGATTATGGAGTGATATTCAGCATTCCGAAAGTAAACTACATCTACGCAACGCGTGTTCAAGGTACTGTCGGCTATAGCAGTAGTGGAAGTGGAACTTACATAATAGCATCTTCAGATGATGAGGATTCAGAGGATGAGAAGGTAGCAGCAGACAAAGCGGTAAAAGCTGAGCAGAAGCGTGAAAAATTGGCAAAGGATGCCGAAGATCAGCTCAAGGAGCAGATGACTGTTTTTCTTGTAGACTATGCCGATTTGATTGGGCAGTTGAAGCCTTCCGATAGAATTGTGGTGCAATCAAGAGGAGCAGATAATCGAATCTTTTATTCTGGAAATAGATCTAAAAGCAATCAAAATACCTTTTCAGCTCAAATCCTCAAAAGCGACTTAATTGCTTATAAGCAAGGAAAGTTAGATAGAGAGGCAGTAATCAAAAAGATAGCTTTCAAAAGCCCTGAGGAGAATGGAGAAATTGCTAAGGATTTAGAATTGTTCTCGACCATTTTTGCTCGCCTTTACGAGCCTGATCTATCGTCCACCTATTATTCATCTTCACGAACACTAGGATATACAAGTTTGGAAGGATTTGGCGTGACATTCAGTATGAAGGTGTACTCTTCAACAAGTGATGACGGACTTCATACGATTCGAACCACAGGTGAGAGTGGATTGACACAGGCTGAGCGAAACGATAAGGTAAACGCCATGTACCCTGATTTTGAAAGATCATTCAAGGAAAATCTGGTCGATTATGGGCGGACAATTAAGAGTCTTAAAGCTGATGAAACCTTGGTGATGAAGGTGAAATTGACCGAATGCAAAGGATGTGAAATGCCCAAAGCAATTGAAGTAAGTGTCAAAGGAAAAACTCTTCAAGGCTATGATAAAGGATCAATTTCAAAAGCTGAGGCAATGAAACAAATTACAGTAAAAAGAAAGGATAGCTAAGCATGACGTTTGTTAAAAACGTAACCCATCAGATTTTTCTGATGGGTTTTTTTTGAAACTTAGCCTTCTTTTTTTCCGATCATGAGGAGCTCATTCAAACTTATTTCAGTGATGTATTTCTTCTCACCGTCCTTATCATACGAACGATTTATAAGTTTTCCTTCCATGGCAATTTCACTCCCCTTCTTTAAATAGTTTTCTATAACCTCCACTTTTTTACCCCAGGCAACTACATTGTGCCATTGTGTATCCTCTACTTTTTCACCTTCATTATTTCGGTAAGTCTCATTGGTTGCCAATGAAAAACTTGCCATTTTCTTCCCGCTATCAAAGGTTCGCACCTCCGGGTCGTTGCCTAATCTACCGATGAGCTGTACGCTGTTCTTGAGTCTGTTCATAAACTTTGTTTTAGTTATTAATGATTCACCTGATAAGGCGAAGTTGTCAACTGACGGATGCAAATATTTTTGCACGTGTATTTTTCATTCGGTTTTTAAGCGTTTATAGTCATTTGTTCACCATTTGTAGTCGTTTGTAATTGGATTTTTTTCACGCGAGCGCATAGATTGGAATCATGGAAAATAAAAAATGTCCAGAGTGTGAAAAGCCTGTTTTCGGACGAATAGATAAGAAGTACTGTTCAGATGCTTGTCGCAATGCATTCAATAATAGAATCAATGCGACTTCAAACAACTTCATGAGAAATGTGAATAACCTGCTAGCAAAAAACAGAAGAATTCTTTGCGAGCTAAATCCGGAGGGTAAAAAGAAAATCCATAAGGATCAGCTTCTGAAGAAGGGTTTTGATTTTAATTTTTTCACCAGCAGCTACCAAACAAGAGCCGGAGATGTTTATCGGTTTTGCTATGAACAAGGGTATCTAGTACTTGACGAGGGATTCATCCTTTTGGTTGAACGGAAAGAGGAAAATTGAATTTATCCAGATAAAATCTAACAATTTGGAGGATTGTTGCTTTTAATAGAATAACCAAATTAACTACTATGCCTAAACCAACAATCGCTGCTAAGCAACCTATTCCCATTGAGTTAGAAGAAGGAAAAACTTATGCCTGGTGTTCCTGCGGCCAATCCACGAATCAACCTTTTTGTGATGGATCCCATGCGGGAACAGAATTCTCACCAAAAGTATTTAAAGCCGAAGAGACCAAGACTGCATATATGTGCTTGTGTAAGCATACAGATAACCCTGGGTTTTGTGATGGCACGCACAAAAACCTGGACTAAATCTAACGTTCAAAAAGTAGAGTAATGGATTGGGCAGCTTCTGGAGAGGCTGCCTTTTTTATTACCAAGTGGCATGATCCAAATTAGCATCTATCACGGTCGCTGAGTCTTGGGCAATCCTGAATGGATGACAAATACATTTGTCCGGACACTGGATTAATGTGCAAACAACATCTGTTCCATCCATAAGAAACAAACTGTATTCACCAACAGTCAGCTGAACTTCATATTCGCCATCTTGATTCGAATTAAGTTTCTTAATCAGTAGGTCTTCATTGTACTCTTCGGAAACCGAGGTAATAAGAATGGTGGCCGAAATAGGTCGGGGTTTACAAGGCTCCACACCCGGACCGGGCATACAGTTCCCTTCATAAATCCCAATCGTTCCACGAAGAATTCCAACAGCCTCATTTGCTTGCTGTGCTACACAAGATGAGAGTAGCAAAATGATTAAAAATGAGGACTTTATGATTTTGAAATACATTGGGTTTTGCTCCGGTTTAATCCACTAATATTTCCTAATTTATTGAATTTCATCTATAATATTTGGTAATTCATCGATCATTTGAAACAATTGTTATCATTTGATAATCCACTTTGTTCTCATTTTAGTACAAATTCTCAATTGAGAATGTTATAATTTTAATTTAAACAAAATAATATTCTTCTATATTTCTTTTATAAAGAATTTAATTCCAATTATAGATTTTTAAAGCGAAGGTTATTGGAAGTCCCTGAAAAATACCTTTATATTCGTCGGATTATTCTTAACCTAATCGTATTATTATGAGAAGAAACAAGCGACTTGTAAAGGCTTTGTCGTTAGCCTTTGCATTGTCCACAACTACAACTTTTGCTCAGACTTTACAGCAGAGACAAGAGATCAGCGACACCTACAACAAATCCAAATTAACCCAACTCCAGCAAGACTTTGCTCAAAAGCAAAACAGCAAAAAAGCTGAGGCCGTCAACATGGCAGCACTACGCGGCTGGGAAGTTCTGAAGGCCAATACCGATGGAACATTTGACGAACTGATATCAGTTTCTCCTGATGGTCAGCCGATTTATTACACTATCTATAATGAGGATGCAGCACGCTCCACAAGAGCCAACCATCTGAATATTGGTGGATCCTTAGGCCTTAGCCTGGACGGGCAAAATATGACAGCTCATGTGTGGGATGGAGGTCCAACCAGAGTTACTCACCAGGAATTTGATGGTCCCGGTGGTAGTAATCGTGTTTCCATCAATGATGGTGTGACCGGCTTGAATGGGAATAGCTTTCATGCTCAGCACGTAACCGGAACAATCGTTGCATCCGGAGTTCAGGCTGCAGCAAAAGGAATGGCTCCTCAAGCTGACGCATTAACTCATGACTGGAATAGTGACTTATCTGAAGCTACTGCCGAGGCATCTGCTGGTATGCTACTTTCCAATCACTCGTATGGATTTAGAGCCGACTTGGTACCAGATTGGTATTTCGGTGCTTATATTGATGAATCTAGAGACTGGGATAACCTGATGTATAACTCACCATTCTACCTGATGGTGGTAGCGGCAGGTAATGACGGTAACGATAACTCATCGAATGGTAATCCTTTAGCTGGACAATCAAGCTATGACAAACTAACTGGCCACTCTACCTCCAAAAACAACATGGTTGTTGCAAATGGACAAGATGCCAATGTAAACAATGATGGTACTCTTAACTCCGTAACCATTAATAGTGGCAGTAGTGAAGGACCAACTGATGATTACAGAATTAAGCCAGACATCACCGGAAATGGCACAGGCGTTTATTCAACATATGACAATTCTGATAACGCCTATAATTCAATAAGTGGAACTTCCATGGCTTCTCCCAATGTGACTGGTACGCTGTTGCTTTTACAGCAACACTACAATAATGTAAATGGTAGCTTCATGAGAGCTGCGACACTCAAAGGTCTGGCACTTCACACTGCAGACGATGCAGGTATCTCCGGACCGGATGTGGTTTATGGCTGGGGACTGCTAAATGCAAAGGTTGCCGCTGAAGCTATCAGTGACGATGGAAATGGAGCGATCATTGATGAAATTTCTTTATCAAATGGTGGGTCTTACACATTAAATGTGGATTCTGATGGAAGCAGCCCACTTTTAGCTTCAATCTCCTGGACAGACCCAGCAGGTACGGCCAATACGGGTACAGCTAATGTGACAACTCCTGTACTGGTAAACGACCTTGACATCCGAGTAACTCAGGGTGGAACAACTTACAGCCCTTACAGACTTACAGGAATCAACTCGAACGGAACAGGAGACAATGATGTGGATCCATTCGAAAGAGTAGACATCTCAGGAGCTTCAGGGGCTTATACAATTACAGTAACGCACAAAGGGTCACTTTCAAGCGGAAGCCAAAACTTCTCGCTAGTCGTGACTGGTGTTACAGGAACTCCTCCTGTATGTAACGCGACTACTCCAACAGGTCTTGGTTCTTCAAGTGTTGGAACATCTACAGCTACACTTAGCTGGGGTGCAGTGGCAAATGCCACTTACGATGTGCGATACAGACCTACCGGCGGATCATGGACTACCATTGCTGTAAGTGGAACAAGCACTAACCTGACTGGTCTAGCCAGCGGCACTGCTTATGAAGCACAAGTGAGAAGCAAATGTCCTGATAGCTCTACTTCATCGTACAGCTCTTCTACAAACTTCACGACTGGAACTGTTAGTCTTTCTTGTACTACAACTATCAGCTCATTCCCATACTCTGAAGGATTTGAGTCTAATGATGGATGGAATCAGCTAGGTGGAGATGATGGAAACTGGGTTAGGGATTCAGGCGGAACCCCTTCATCAAACACAGGACCAGGCTCAGCTATCGAAGGATCTTTCTATATGTTCCTCGAAGCATCAACGAATAGCAGTCCCGGACAAATTGGAAACAATGCGACGGCAATTCTTGAAAGTGATTGCTTTGACCTGTCCGGAGCTACGGGAGCAACATTCTCCTTCCAGCACCACATGTATGGATCTAATGTAGGATCTATCGTCATTCAGGCGTCTAATGATGGTGCAGTATGGACAGACCTTTACTCACTTTCCGGAAACCAGGGCAACCAATGGAATGCAATAGATGTTGATCTTGCTTCTTATGTTGGTGGTGACGTAAAAATTAGAATTGTTGGAACTACCGGAAACGGATGGTCTAGTGATATCGCAGTAGATGATCTTTCAGTAACCACAAGTGGTGGCGCTGACACTGAGGCACCAACTGCGCCAACTAACCTTTCGGCTTCTAGTGTAACTCAAACAACTTTAACCCTAAACTGGGATGCATCAAGCGACAATGTTGGAGTCACTGGATACGATGTATACCAAGGAGCTTCTAACCTGGGAACTGTTGCAGGCACAAGCGCAAATGTGACTGGGCTGACAGCCGGTACATCTTATTCTTTCACTGTAGTAGCTAAAGATGCCGCAGGTAATGAATCTGCACCAAGTGCGGCCTTGAATGTGACAACTCAAAGCGATGGAATAACGTGCTCTTCTACTGAGTCACTTCCATATGCTGAAGGTTTTGAAGCCAATGACGGATGGACTCAGGTAGCCGGAGATGATGGAAACTGGGTGCGAGATTCAGGCGGAACTCCTTCATCAAACACAGGACCAGGATCTGCTGCAGAAGGATCATTCTACATGTTCCTTGAGGCATCAACGAATAGCAGTCCCGGACAAATTGGAAGCAATGCAACAGCTATTCTTGAAAGTGATTGCTTTGATCTTTCCGGAGAGAGCAGTGCTACTTTCTCATTCCAGTATCACATGTATGGAAGCAATGTAGGATCATTGACCGCTCAGGCATCTACTGATGGCACAAGCTGGTCAAACCTTTGGACGCTTTCCGGCAATCAGGGCAACTCTTGGGAAACAGTGAATGTTGATCTTGCTTCCTACTTGGGCAGCACAGTCAAGTTAAGAATGGTAGGAACCACCGGAAACGGTTGGTCAAGTGATATCGCAATCGATGATTTATCTGTAAGCGCCGGCACTACCGGTGGAGATGTAGATGTGACATTGTCTATCACGTTGGATAACTATCCGGAAGAAACAAGCTGGGAAATCAGAGATGGAGCTACTGTTCTTGCTTCTGGTGGAACCTACGGCTCACAACCTGATGGATCTACCATCAATCAGGTGATCTCGCTTGCGCCTGGATGCTACGATTTTGTAATCAACGATGCTTACGGTGACGGTATCTGCTGCTCATATGGTAACGGTTCTTATAGCCTTACAGATGGTGGCACTACACTTGCCTCCGGCGGAGCATTTGGATCAAGCGAAACCACAAACTTCTGTGTAGGTGGAGCTACCTCTTCTTACGCCACTCAGTCTGCCTCTACAGTTGGAACGGGTGTAAGTGTAAGCATGTATCCAAACTTCAGAGTAGCAGATAGATTGACAGTTACTTCAAACAGAAACGAGGCTTCTTACGCGATCACGAACCTGAATGGTCAGATTGTAGAAAGAGGTCAGTTGGTTGGCGGTAGAGTAGATGTAAGCAGCTTGAATGCCGGCATGTACATGATCAACCTTGTAGATGAAGGTGGTAAGTCTATCACGAAGAAATTTATTAAAGAGTAACCTTAACTTAACCTAATCGAAAGCCCTGTCTGCATTGCGGATGGGGCTTTTTAATTTACATGCAGATTGGAGTTATCTTCGATTATAAATACACATGAGCATGCGAATATTGATCCTGTTATTCTTAATTGTTACTTCACATATACAAGCACAGCGCACAAAAATCACGGCCAGTCGTCTGTTTGATGGCACCACAATGCAGAAAGACTGGGGAGTTGTCGTTGAAGGAAATGCCATCGTAGAGGTTGGACCTATCAATCGATTAGGGCCTGCTGATCAGGTAATGGATTTTCCGAATGGAACGATTATGCCTGGCATGATTGAAGGCCACTCGCACGTATTACTCTATCCGTATAATGAGATGGGATGGAATGATCAGGTCTTAAAAGAATCAAGAAGCCTGCGCGCCATCCGGGGTGCTAAGATGGCGACTAAAAACCTATACGCGGGTTTTACAACTATCCGTGATTTGGGCTCTGAGGGAGCAGGATATGCGGATGTAGCCATCAAGCAAAGCATAGAACAAGGAATCATTGAAGGTCCACGGATGTTGGTCGCCGGGCGGGCGATTGTAGCAACAGGAAGCTATGGGCCAAAGGGGTTTCACCCTGATTTTAATGTGCCACTAGGTGCCGAACCGGCAGACGGCCAACAGCTGATTACGGTGACACGTGATCAGATAGGTAAAGGGGCAGACTTCATCAAAGTGTATGCAGACTACCGATGGGGACCGGACAAGGCAGCCATGCCTACCTTTTCCATTGAAGAAATGAAATTGATTGTGGAGACTGCTGCAAGCAGTGGGAGAGATGTAGTGGCTCATGCCGCTACTGCTGAAGGCATGCGCCGGGCAGCACTTGCCGGCGTGAAAACGATTGAGCATGGCTCAGCTGCCACACCGGAAGTTTTGGAACTCATGAAAGAGAAGGGTGTAGCACTATGTCCGACGTTGGCAGCAACCCATTCGGTCACTCAGTATTTTGATGGATGGAATGGTCAAGACCCTGAGCCGGAAAGGATCCTTAATAAAAGACAAATGATGAAAGAAGCGCTAAAGAGCGGTGTTACCATTGTAGCCGGAGGAGACGTAGGCGTATTTCCTCACGGCGAAAATGTCAAGGAATTGGAATTAATGGTTGATTATGGGATGAGTGAAATCGACGTTTTAACGTCTGTCACCTCAGTGAATGCGCAGGTCTTTGGCTTAGCCCAACTAGGAATTCTAAAAGAGGGATTTTTGGCGGATATCATCGTGGTGTCAGGTGATCCGGTTCAAAATATTTCAAACCTTCGTAAGGTAGAGATGGTAATGAAGGACGGAAAAAAATATAAATAATGAAACTAAAAATACCCCCGGTAGTCATCTTTTTTCTGAGCATTGGTCTATCCTTTGGCAGTTATTATGCCTTCCCCCAATATGCGTACTCGTTTGATTATCAAACTTTACTTTCAAGGGTATTCCTTGCCATTGGCGTCTTGACAGCTTTTTCAGGCATTATTTCCTTTAGACTAAAAGGCACTACGGTGGATCCAACCAAACCGGATAAGGCCTCTGCCCTTGTGACAGGGGGAATCTATAGTTACACTCGAAATCCCATGTATCTCGGAATGGCTCTGGTGCTTATTGGTGGGATTATCCGAATTGGAAGTCCAATAGCAGTTCTTGGGATATGCTTTTTTGTATGGTATCTCACGGCTTTTCAAATAAAGCCGGAAGAGGAGGCACTCCGAAAAATCTTCGGGCAAGAGTATGAGGTCTATTGCCAAAGTGTGAGAAGGTGGCTCTGAGAATAAATCTCTGTGCAGATGTTAAAGAGGTTTGTGCAGCCCTGCAATGGCCTTGTGCAATACATCCGGTGCTTTATGCAATAATGTAAGTGGTCATTGCAGCCGTGCGAGATCATTATGCAGCGTTGTAAGTGCTTCATGCAGCGATGTAAGTGCTTCATGCATTCATGTAAGTGCTTCATGCAGCGATGTAAATGGCTTATGCAGTGGTGCAAGCGCCTTATGCTACGTCACCAGTGCTTCTTGCAATCCTGACGCTTTGATGTGGATGTCCACCTTACTTTATATCAATATACCCCCGCTTTATTGATACTGACAACCATTTGTATACATGAATGGACGTCTCAAACAAGGCTATCCTCTGAGTCACTTGATACATTAGTGATTAGAAGTTTTGAGATATCTAAACACTTAAATCCTAAAGGATGGACAATACGCTGAGCAACTTGCTAATGCTTTATGCCGCGATGATTCTGTTGAATGCAGTAGTCACATTAGCGCTATGGATTAAGCGGCATAATTCACTTTTCAGAAAACTATTTCTCGTTTGGGTAGCTATCGTGTTTAACCTGATGTGCAATGGAATAGTGGCCAATGCTTCAATGGAAAGCATTGTATTTATCGGTGGAGGAACGATGATCATTCCCACGTTAGCAGTAGCTAACTTATTGGGATCACTTGGGAAATTTCATATTCGCTGGCGACTATACCTCACCACATACATAGCTGGGCTTCTATGCTCTGTACTATTTGTCAAGGCAGGCATTCCAAACTTTACAATCGTATGTTTTCCAATCATTTTTGGTGCAGCGTTTCCTTTGGTTCATGCACCCATGCATATACTCAGAAAGAAAGAGGAGACTTCATTTTCACTGAAACTACTCGTGATCGTCTTTTTCATCTCCTACCTACACATGATGGATTATCCATTTCTTCGGATGGTGTCATCGCTCGATCTTATAGGTTTCACTATTGGTATTTTTCTATTTTTCGCCCAATCTATTCTTTCAATGGCTGTAGTGACCGAAGCGGTGGCCGACAGATCCAGAAATCTGTTGGAACAAAAAGTAAGTATTCGAACCCAGGAGCTGAATAATAGAAATGAAATGTTGGTTGAGCTTAACAGTGAAAAGAATAGCCTTATTGCTATTGTAGCACATGACCTGAAATCACCGCTAGCAGTCATCAAAGGGTTTGTAGATTTATTCGATCGCAGAAAACTGGGTTCAGACGAACAGAAATACCTGAATATTATTGATGAATCTGTTGAGCGTCAACTGAAGATGATATCTAACATTTTAGATACACAGAAAATGGAGTCAGAAGACTTCACCATTGAGCTCGAACCCACAGAGATTGTACGTCCCATTTCCACGATGGTCTATGAAATGGAGAATGTGGCTAACAAAAAGGATATCGCCTTAAAATTTCATTCAGATGAACAAGAAGTTTTTGTGAATGTGAATATCGATTACTTCATTTCCGTGATTGATAATTTGCTGTCAAATGCCATAAAGTTCTCGCCACTGGGGGAGAATGTCGATGTTCGGATTTCAATAAAAAATAGAAGGGTTTTCATTGAAGTTGAGGACAATGGGTCAGGCATTAGCGATGAGGAAAGAAAGTTGCTCTTTAAGAAATATAAAAAATTATCTGCAAGACCAACAGCAGGGGAGAGTTCCACCGGTCTTGGACTGTCCATTGCTAAAAAGCACGTGGAACTAATGAAAGGAAGAATTTGGTGTAAAAGCAAATTGGGGGAAGGGGCCACCTTTACGATGGCTTTCCCGGTGTGCAGTGCTGATTATCAAGTTCAGGAAGCTGAACCCTCTGATTCAGCTTTTTACTAATTAGCTATCTGGTCAATCGGTAAATCAGAATAGCCGCTCGTTGGGTGAGCGCTTCAAAGGTTCTAAGATCCAGATATTCATCAGGAGTATGTGCTCCTCTTCCCATGGTTCCCAGTCCATCTACACCATCTACATACTCTGCGACAAAAGAGATGTCTGCGGCACCTCTTCTTCCGGGATCCCATGCTTCTACTTTGCCGTGCCCCATGTCTTCGCTCACCTTGCTTAAAACATCTAAGATGGCTTTGTTTCCTTCGGTTGGTGGCATGGCCGGATAGCTGTCAATGAAGGTGATTTCAGCGGAGGTATTCGGCAAATTATTAGCTACAATCGCTCGCATTTTTTCACGGGCTCGTTCTTTCTGATCTTCAGTGATGAACCGTAAACCACCCTTTACTACTACTTCCTGAGCTACCACATTGGTCTTTCCAAAAGCCATACCTTTAGTGAGTACCTCATCAAAATCAACCTTGGTTCCACCTAAAATAACACCTGGATTAAAAGTCAGGTATTGCTCACCTTTTACATCAGTATAGAATTGGTGCAGGATGCGAGACATTTCGAAAATGGCACCGGCACCCACTTGTTCATTGAAAATGCCGGACGAATGCGCTCGAACTCCTTTCACTTTCAATGACCATCCACTAGATCCACGGCGGGCAATAGTCGCATTGTTAAAGCCCGTAGAAGTTTCAAAGCCTAAGGCGATATCACTTCTTTTTGCTGCCTCGATGATGTGCTTTCTGCTTTCACTTATCGGCTTGCCTGAGGCTTCTTCATCACCGTGTAGCGCTACAATGATCTGCGTGTTTTTCAGCACTCCAGCTTCCTGCAGCGCTTTTAATGCATACAGCATGACTACATTTCCACCTTTCATGTCATTGGCACCTGGCCCCATTACAATGCTGTCTTGCCGCACCCATTTTTGAAAAGGGCTGTCTTTTGGAAATACCGTGTCAAGGTGTCCGATGAGAAGCAATCGCTTACCTTTCTTGCCCTTGTTTTCAGCGAACAGATGACCGGCTCTATTTACTTCTTCGGGCATGTCATACCATTCGGTAGTCATCCCAATTTCCTGAAAGGCTTTATCCATCTGGTCGGCTGTGGCCTTAATCCCTTCAAAGTTCATCGTGCCACTGTTGATGTTTACATTGGTTTCCAGAAATTCCAGTGCTTCTGTATTGTTTTCAGAAATGATGGAGATGATTTGCTTTTCTTTCTTCGAAAGCTGGGCTTGAATTGCGCTAATGGCAATGAGAAAGATTAAGGAAAGGATAATTCGATAATTCACGGGTCTAGGTTTTTATTAAAAATAGCAAAGCCGGATCAATTTGATCCGGCTTTGAATTAAGTAATTCTTATTTTCCAAGCACAATACTTCCAGTGAATTCATATTGATCCCATTTTGGCATTGGATGAAATTGACCTGCCTGAACATCTCTAAATAATCTTTCGAGTTCATTTTTTTTGTAGATGCTCTGTCCTCCAATGGCTTCCATTGCTTGAGACACTGTAGCAATACATGCATCAACCGTATTGGTTTTCAATGAAACCATTTCTCCTGTTATTTCCTTTTCTAGATTGAATTGAAAGTTATTTGTACGTTCATACATAGCTTTCCATTGAGTTTGCGCACTTAGCAAATTGTTGTTCATCTTTCCAATGATATACGGGAGGTGCTTTTGATTTCTCCCATACTTCTTCCCTATTTCAATGGCAATATGTTGAGCTTTTTCGGCGATACCCACATATGCAGACATAATTAATGGCATAGCTACTGTAATCACCAAATTCCATACAGGGTGGAATTCATCTCTGGGTCTTTCCAGCGCAATTGATGATTCTGGAACAAATACATCTTTAAACTCGATAGTTTGAGACCCGGTTGATCTCATGCTCATTACATGCCAATCGTCCAATATGAAGACGCCGCTGGTTGATAGAGGTACGGAAAAATGAAGTACTTTCCACGTCCCATCTTCCTGATAGTAGGGAGCGGAAGTTATTGCTAGATCGCCCCCGGCCGACTGACTGGCGAAGTGTTTTTTTCCATTAACGATATATCCACCGTCAACCTTTTCCATTTCTCCGTTCGAAGCAAGCCAATCACGAGCCCCAGTACTTACAAGCACAAGTTGGTTGTCTACTACTTTTTGTAAAAGTGGCCCACCTTCACCTTTGTGAATGTGCTTCCAGACCGTTGCGGCTACCAAATGCTGGTGCATAGAAAATGCTAGCGCAGTGGAACCACAATAGTATCCTATTATACGAATGACTTGACACACTTCTTCATATGATAAACCTGCACCTCCGAACTCCTTGGGTACTAATATGGAGAAATAGCAGTGGGCTTTTAATTCAGAATAGTTCTCATTTACGAACTCACCTAGTTCATCATTTTTCTCGGCTCTTTTGGCAAATGTTTTACCTAGACTATGAGTTAGCGTTTTCCAATCGCTAAATGTTTTTTGTTCTGCTGCCATAATTTGTTTTCGATTTGAGTTTATAATGCAAAAATCGACTAACATTAAATGGATGCGTTTTCTTATATGTCCAATATGTTTGCTCTAAGGGCCAAGGCCTTACAACGAGTTGTCTCTCCTAAACTGTGCGGGGGTGAGTCTAAAGTGGTTTTTAAATGCTTTGCTGAAATGGGTAGTATTCTTAAACCCGCTTTCATAGCAAACTTCATTGATGTTAAGTGAAGAGGTCTTTAAAAGGGTTTTTGCATAATTTAATCTCTTATCTAAAATCCATTTGCCAGGTGTCTGATGAAAGTGCTCTTGAAATTCTCTTTTAAATGTTGAAAGACTTTTGCCGCACAGCCGAGCGAATTCTACCAATGAGAGATTAAATTGAAAGTGTTTGTTCATTATAGATTCAAGATTGGATCGATCCGAATCTCTTAAAGCACAAAAAAACTTCCCCAATGCGGTATTTTTAGGATCAATCAGGAGGTTGAATAATAGTTCTTTGAATTTGATCTCAACAAGTTCTTGTGGTACTTCTTTTCCTTGCTTTAAGTAATTGCTGACGCTAAAAATTATGGACTTAAGGCTGTCATTCATATCAATCGCATAAATCGCTTGATGCGTTTTAAAATCTGCCCTCGGTAGATTTAGTGATTCATACTCTAGCAAAAACTTCTTTATGAATTTATCATTTAACATGAAAACTATAACGCAATGATCAACTTCAAAATACTGTTTGGTTGAGTACACACCTTTGGTAATAAAAGCTGCATCACCTCCATTCATTTCGAATTTTTCCCCATCTACAAACCAATCTTTTTTTCCTGAGATGACGAAAGAAATAAGATGCATTTCATTCCAAAATTTAAGTCTTTCTACATCAATTGGACATTTATATTCGGCGGATAAGTAATCTGTCCCAATTATTTTATTTTTCAATTCTGGAGCTTCACAGAAATAAGAATATAAATCTACAAGCATAGTGAAAGTTAAATTAAAAAAGCCGGATCAAAACTGATCCGGCTCGCAGGTTAAGTTGCTGAAAAGATTACTTCTCTCCAGGTAGGTTCATTTGGTCCGGACCCTCTTTTAGCCAGTAAAAATCTGGCGCCTTCTTCTGGCGAGGATACACTTCATCTAGTGTGTTTCCGTCGTACAGACGTCCATTTTTCATTACATGAGATACCGTATTTGTGTTTCGGATGTTATCGAGTGGATTTTTATCCATGATCACGAGATCGGCAAGTTTACCGGCTTCAATCGAACCAATGTCCTTACTCAAGCCGATGGCTTTGGCGCCAAGAATTGTTGCCACTTTAAGTGCATCAATTTCAGGCATACCACCGCTTTGTACTGACCATAGTTCCCAGTGGTATCCAAGTCCTTGCAACTGACCATGAGATCCAACACCGGCAATACCGCCAGCTTTCACAAGGTCACCGACGAATTCACTGTGACGCGGGAAGATATGTTCTTCCTTGATGAACCATGCTCCTCTTCTTCTGGATTTCTGATCCAGCTCACGCTTTGGTGTGAAGAATTTAATTTTAGCATCGTTCTGTACATCTTCGGTAGAGTAGTAATACTCTTCAGCCCAAGGTCCACCATAAGAAACCAATAGGGTAGGTGTATACGCCATCTGTGCTTCTGCCGTCAACGATAGCACGTCATTATAGATCGGGTGGATTGGGAATGAATGCTCATGCCCGGGATATCCATCGATCAGCTGCGTGAGGTTTAGTTTCATATCCAATGCACCTTCAGTAGTAGGCATTAGCTTTTGCTCTTTGGCAGCCTGAATGATCCACTGTCTGTGCTGACGATTACCCGTGATATACATTTTGATGGTTTTGGTATTGAAGTATTCAGAGTATTGTTTTAATACATTTTGTGCATTCTTAAGACTCTTCATGTTGTAATACCAGAAACCAACACCAGGGCCGGTTGAGTAAACTCTTGGCCCAAGGATGTCACCAGTCTCCACCATATCTGAATAGGTTAGTACGTCAGTTGTTGCAGTTTGAGGATCACGAGTTGTGGTCACACCATACGCAAGATTTGCTGCATATACCCACACCTGATTTTTGTGTAAACCCCAATTTGGCCACATGTGCGCATGTGTATCCACAAAACCCGGAGTGATGGTTTTTCCATTCATGTCCATTACCTGAGCTCTTCCGGCATCAATGCTACCCGAAGCGCCCACAGCTTTGATCCGTGAATTTTCGATAAGAATGTCTCCGTTTTCAATGACCTCATCGCCATTCATTGTGATGATGCGAGCACCCTTCAGTAGAATACTGCCTTGAGGTACATCTTTCTTCACTTCTACTTTTATTCTTATTTCATTCGGCTTGTATCCTTCGTCTTCTTCCTCGTCATCATCAGCTTCTTCATCCTTGGCTTCTCCGTCTTCTCCACCATCTTCTCCGTCATCCTCGGAATCGTCGCCTTCTTCATCTCCTTCATCAGACTCCTCTTTTTCCTTTTCTTCTTCCTCTTTCTTTTTCTTCTCCTCAGCTTCTTTTTTCTTCTTCTCTTCGAGTTCTTTTTTCACTCGCTCAGCTTCAGCCATGTCGTAGGCGAAATAGGCATTTCCAAGGGTGAAGTTTACGGTGTTGCCATCTTTGTTCCAGTGGGCAAACTCTCCTCCAAACGTGGTGAGCTTCCAGCTAGGGAAAGCTGCATTGTCCGGGCTGGAAACAGAGATACTCACGGTCTCAGCACCTACAGGAGGTACAGTCACAACATAAACATCATTGTTGATCTTCGCCAATGCTTTATCACCTTTTGGGGCCATCAACACATACTCAGCATTAGAGGGTCTTCTCTGAGGTTCAGAGGGCCCACCATTCATAAGCATATTGTGATCATGAATCAATGCCGGATAGGTCATGATACCGGAAACTTTGACGAGCTCCTTTTCATCTGTTCCATCCCATCGCATGGAGATCAATCCTTTACCACCATGATACATGTAGATTCGATTGTCTTTTTCCACGAAGTGCGGAAGGTCTCGTCCGCCGGAAGCTTTTATTTTGTTGATGCTACCACCATCAGCACTGATCCACCCAATATTTTCCTGCGCTCTAAACGCAAATGGGCCGATTGCATCATCATAAGCTTTAGCTGTTCCATATAAGAATGCAATTCGATTGGATTTTTTGTCCCAAGCCAAGCTGGTGTACACTCCTCCTTGATTAGTCAATTTGGTTGCTCTTCCACCGGACGCACGTACTTTGTAAATGTGTCCTTCGTTTCCTTCCCAGGTAGAAAACGCCAGCATAGAACCATCCGGAGACCAGGCAGGCATTGCTTCTGTAAAGTTATTTTTAGTTACCCTCTTTGGTGTGCCATTCGGATAATCCATTACATAAAGTCTGTTTAATACAGTGAACGCTACTTTGCTTCCATCCGGAGATCTTTTAGCATCTCTGATCTGATTTGCGATCATTTTTGTGCTATCGTAGATCGGGTAGTCAAACTGCACCATTGGGCCAAAATCCAATTCTTCATCTACCTCAAATGGGATTTCTGTAGCCTGGCCTCCGTTGACGGGAATTCGCCAGATTTTTCCACCATAAGATGCAATGACCGACTGATTGTCCGGAGTGAAAGCCATTGCCGGATACACACCCAAGCGTGCTCTGGATTCCTGGTCGTCTCTTCTTACCGGATAAGCCAGCCAGTCTTCTTCTCCTGTTTGCAGGTTTCGTTTTCTTAAGCCGGTTTCAGTATTATATCTGGATGCATATACCAACCATTTACCATCTGATGATAGGGTAGGTGCAAATGCAGAACCGTACTGATTGGTTTGTCCGGCGATTTCGCCTGTTTCACGATCATAAGTGGCTAGCTGGTACTGAGGCATTTGTGCGTTATAGTTCCATGCTCCAAACCGTCGGGAGAACCATAAATAGCGATCATTTTGACCGAAGGCCGGCTCTATTGTCTGAAGAGCGTCAGGCTTTTTGATGATTTGTATTCCGCCACCACCATCTTTGTGGTACATGTGGATTTTCAATGTTCTGATTCCTTTGGAAGCAAAGATGTAGTTGCCGTCATTAGACCACTCTGCTGCCTGATAGTATTTATCTCTATCCTTTGTGATTTGCTTTGGCTCAGCTTCTTCATCTGTAAGATCCAGCGTCCAGATATTTTCGGATCCACTTCTATCAGAAGCAAATACGATTGATTTTCCGTCGGGGCTATATCTTGGGTGATCGTCAAAGGCCATTCCTGAGGTGACTTGAGTAGCTTTCCCACCGGAGATTGGTAAGGTGTAAAGGTCACCCATCATGTCAAAAATGATCTCCTGTCCATTAGGGTGAACATCTAGAGAAATCCACGTTCCTTCTTTGGTATTTAGTCGGATTTTTCTTTCAGGTTCTAGTGGCAACTCTTTGGTTGCTTTCTTTTCTTTGGTTGTGTCAGCATCGGATTTTTCTTCCTCTTGTGCAAACACAGTAATGCTCAGCAAGCAGAGCAGCGCTAATATTAGGTTTCGCATATACTTTAGGATTTTTAGTTGGAGCCAATATATTCTAAAATAATAGCAGGAGCGAAAGAAGTTACACGAGTGGAGATTGGAGGAGCGCGAGGTGAGTGAAGATGAGATGGACTCTGGTAGGACTGGAAAGAAGAAAAGGGGGGTGGTACCCCAATGAGATTCAAATAATATTAGGTTAGCTTTTCAGCTTTTGCATTTTCTCTTTCAAGGTTGGCCAGTCAGCTGAGCCATCATGATTTAGCATCTTGGATAACATTCCAATGGATTTTTCTTTGAACCCAAACATCTTGGCAATCATCTCACAAAACTTGATTTCACTGAGATAGACTTTACCATCTGATTTCATCACACGAACTATATCTGCTAAGATTTCAATTTTAGCATCAAAGCCCAGATCGGTGTTAAGATCCACTTCATGATTTTTTTTCTGCAATTCCTCTTGAATGATATCTTCAAGTTCCTCTGAAGAGAGGCTGCTTTTATTTGCAAGCGAGTGAATAAAATCACGCTCAGCGTCCTCAAATTGATTATCGACCAGCGCGAGCTGGATCATAATTCTAAATTTTTCTTTGTCGTTCATATTATTACTTTTTATGTAATGCAAACCGACAAAAAACTCACTGATAATTATATGACGGACATTACTACAACTAGGCTAGATATTTTGCCTAGTCGCATATGAGGAAAAGCGCAAACCTTATTTTTTCAGATCGAAAATCGCTGTTTGTTTCGGGCCTATCTCAAAATCAGTATTGACATTGATAATGCTGCCATCTAAGACATTTGTTCCTGATTGATAAGCATCAAGAATCTCGGCGAAGCGATCATGCTTTAAATAGAAAGTGACCTACATGTTCTCCATACAAAAAAAACCATTCTCAATGCTTCAAATTAGCTTTGTAAACATATGATATACCTAGCTTCTCATCTTCGCAACCGTTTGCGTTAGTTTTAGTTTTTTGGTTGTGATGGGTAATGCTTTTATTCATTATTTTGAGATATTGTAGATGATCGATAAATATGAAGAAAAAGGCATGACGAAACTAGCCATAGGTATAGATATCGGTGGTACCAATTCCAAGTTTGGAATTGCCGATAGAGATGGAAATATTTTAGCTCAGTCCAGAATCAAAACACAACAGTTTCCTGATTATGGTTCTTTTCTTCGTACGCTCAAAAATGAGATAGAAAAGATTCATCCCCTTGATGATGCCATCGGTATAGGAGTGGGAGCTCCAAATGGAAACTACCATCAAGGAACCATAGTAAATCCACCAAACCTGCCTTGGAAGGGGATTTCTAATTTTGCAGAAGAAGCTGAAAAGATCTTTGGACTGAAGTGTGTGTTGACCAACGATGCTAATGCAGCAGCTCTAGGCGAGATGGTCTATGGAAAAGCAAAAAAAATGAAGGACTTTGTGGTTCTGACTGTTGGCACGGGTCTAGGCAGCGGGATTGTAATTAACGGCGATTTGGTTTATGGTAAGCATGGCTTTGCAGGGGAACTGGGGCATACTTTGGTGAATGCAAACGGGCGATTTTGTGCCTGTGGAAAGCGTGGCTGTCTGGAGACTTATGTGAGTGCAACAGGAATAAGACGCACAGTGTATAAGCTACTTGCCGACTACACCGAGCCTAGTATTTTGAGATCAATAAGTTTTGATGAATTGAGCACACGCACTATTACTGAAGCGGCAGCAAAAGGTGATAAAATAGCCATTGAGGCATTTAATTATACCGGAAGAGTATTAGGTATGAAATTATCAGATTTTGTCGTTCATACTGACCCTGAGGCTATATTTTTGTTAGGTGGCCTGGCCAAGGCTGGTGATCACATCTTCATCCCCGCTCAGGAAAATATGGAGCATTATCTAATGCCACTGTTTCTTGATAAGAAGATTCAACTGCAACCCT